>NC_002937.3:3246234-3570858 GCF_000195755.1 Nitratidesulfovibrio vulgaris str. Hildenborough
ATCTCGGACCCTGTTGGGGGGAACACCGGGCTGCCCCACTGTGGGTGAATCCTGACAGTGGGTTACGGAGAGACGGCACCAACGGATAGACAACATCCACACGACAAACAGCGCAGGGTACGCACCGTATCCGCTCAAGCTCCGCGTGGTCGGTGGAGTTGCCCCGCATAGCGCCCCCCCTGACGTTGCTGGCAGTCAGATGAATCAACTGGGGAGCGCATCCGCAATTCTCTTTGCAGAGCGTTCTCGTTGTAGTCTTCGAAACACTCTGCAAGTCGTTTCAGAACGGTCGGTACGACGGGGCAGATGTGCAGCCAGCGTAATCACGCTTGAATGTCTTAAGAATGCCTCTGCCATGGCGTTATTCTCTGGACTGCGCACGGAGTGAACAGCTTTACAGGCCTGTCCACGAGACAAAGTCCCCTGTTTCCTTCGCAGTACAACAGGAACCATAGTCTAAAAGCCATTCCGCGGGACGTGTTCGCATTGCCGAGTCGGCGCTCCACGCTTTTCAGCATCGGTTCGCAAATCAGAGAGCCAGAGATGTCCCGGTCGTCGCAGCGTAGCTGATGACTCTCCGGTCGGACGAATCAAGGACGAACGCCACACCCACCCTGCAAGCCACGCGGGGTAGGCATCGTATCCGCGCACGGGCAATCTGGTCCGCGAAAGGGTCAGGAGGACTTGATACGCCCAATGGGGGGCCTCGAGGAGGGACGTCATGCGGCCCAGAGGGGGTGGACTTCGCAAGGCGGCGCGGCTGGTGCCAGAACGCACGAAGGGGCGGTGACCGATATGGTCACCGCCCCTTGTGTTCTGAAAAAGAAAAGTCCTGGCGTCGGCCTACTTTCCCACGAGCTACCCCGCAGTATCATCGGCGATGGAGGGCTTAACTTCCGAGTTCGGAATGGGATCGGGTGTACCCCCTCCTCCATGGACGCCAGGACAGATTCTTTGGTCACCGTCCGGGAAGGCTGGCTATGCTTACGCCGCCACTTCGTACGGGACCGAAATAGAATCAAATAGGGTGGAAAGGAGTTTTATGAAGAAAACAAGGCGCTCGGGCTATTAGTACTGGTCAGCTCCATGCGTCGCCGCACTTCCACCTCCAGCCTATCGACCAGGTAGTCTACCTGGGCCCTTCAGCTCTAAAAGAGGGGAGAACTTATCTTGAGGCAGGCTTCCCGCTTAGATGCTTTCAGCGGTTATCCCTTCCACACATAGCTACCCTGCTATGCCGCTGGCGCGACAACAGGACCACCAGAGGTATGTCCATCCCGGTCCTCTCGTACTAGGGACAGGCCCTCTCAATTCTCCTACGCCCACAGAAGATAGGGACCAAACTGTCTCACGACGTTTTAAACCCAGCTCGCGTACCACTTTAAACGGCGAACAGCCGTACCCTTGGGACCTGCTTCAGCCCCAGGATGTGATGAGCCGACATCGAGGTGCCAAACCGCGCCGTCGATATGAACTCTTGGGCGCGATCAGCCTGTTATCCCCGGCGTACCTTTTATCCAATGAGCGATGGCCCTTCCATGCGGAACCACCGGATCACTAACGCCGACTTTCGTCCCTGCTCGACATGTCTGTCTTGCAGTCAAGCTCCCTTATGCGTTTGCACTCGACGCCTGGTTTCCAATCAGGCTGAGGGAACCTTTGCGTGCCTCCGTTACAATTTGGGAGGCGACCGCCCCAGTCAAACTACCCACCAGACACTGTCTCCCTCCCGGATCACGGGTAGGGATTAGAGCCTTAGACTTGCAAGGGTGGTATTTCAAGGATGGCTCCCCCCATACTGGCGTACAGGGTTCACAGCCTCCCACCTATCCTACACATGCAAGCCCAAAACCCAATGTCAAGCTATAGTAAAGGTGCACAGGGTCTTTCCGTCTTTCTGCGGGTACACGGCATTTTCACCGCGACTTCAATTTCACCGAGTCTCTGGCCGAGACAGTGTGGAGATCGTTACGCCATTCGTGCAGGTCGGAACTTACCCGACAAGGAATTTCGCTACCTTAGGACCGTTATAGTTACGGCCGCCGTTTACCGGGGCTTCGATTCGGAGCTTCGCTTGCGCTGACCCCTCCTCTTAACCTTCCGGCACCGGGCAGGCGTCAGTCCCTATACGTCGTCTTGCGACTTCGCAGAGACCTATGTTTTTAGTAAACAGTCGCCACCACCATTTCACTGCGGCTCTCCGAGGCTTTGGATGTATACCCTACACCTTAGAGAGCACCCCTTCTTCCGAAGTTACGGGGTCATTTTGCCGAGTTCCTTGGCCAGAGTTCTCTCGAGCGCCTTGGGTTATTCACCCCACCCACCTGTGTTGGTTTCCGGTACGGTCTGTACGCACTATACTTAGGAGCTTTTCTAGGGAGCATGGACTCGGCGACTTCAGACCTTGCGGTCACGGACTCGTGTCTCGGCCTTAAAGGGGGCGGATTTGCCTCTCCCCCAAGCCTACGCACTTGCACCGGCTAAGCCAACAGCCGGCTCGCTTATCCTTCTCCGTCCCTCCATCGCGCGAACGCACAGGTACGGGAATATTAACCCGTTTCCCATCGACTACGGCTTTCGCCCTCGCCTTAGGGACCGACTAACCCTGGGAAGATTACCTTTACCCAGGAAACCTTGGGTTTACGGCGAACAGGTTTCTCACCTGTTTTATCGTTACTCATGTCAGCATAATCACTTCTCTGCAGTCCAGCGTGCCTTCCGGCAAACCTTCAGCCCACAGAGAACGCTCCCCTACCGATCGTACTAGACGATCCCGAAGCTTCGGCTCCATGCTTAGCCCCGTTACATTTTCGGCGCAGAGTCATTAGACCAGTGAGCTATTACGCTTTCTTTAAACGATGGCTGCTTCTAAGCCAACGTCCTGGCTGTCTGAACAACTCCACCACCTTTCCCACTGAGCATGGAATTGGAGGCCTTAGCTGTCGATCTGGGCTGTTTCCCTTTTGACGACGGACCTTCGCACCCGCCGTCTGACTCCCGGGGTACATCTCTGCGGCATTCGGAGTTTGAAAGGGTTTGGTAATCTGGTGGGACCCCTAGCCCTGTCAGTGCTCTACCTCCGCGAGACAATTTCCCGAGGCTATACCTCAATATATTTCGGGGAGAACCAGCTATCACCGAGTTTGATTGGCCTTTCACCCCTATCCACAAGTCATCCAAAACGTTTTCAGCCGTTACTGGTTCGGTCCTCCACAAGGCTTTACCCTTGCTTCAACCTGCTCATGGATAGATCACCCGGTTTCGGGTCTACTCCGTCGTACTTATCGCCCTTATCAGACTCGCTTTCGCTACGGCTCCACTTTCGCTTAACCTCGCACGACAGAGTAACTCGCTGACTCATTATGCAAAAGGCACGCGGTCACATCTCAAGGATGCTCCCACAGCTTGTAGGCAACAGGTTTCAGATTCTATTTCACTCCCCTGACAGGGGTTCTTTTCACCTTTCCCTCACGGTACTAGTGCACTATCGGTCGCTGGTTAGTACTTAGCCTTGGAAGATGGTCCTCCCAGATTCCCACGAGGTTTCACGTGCCTCGCAGTACTCAGGTGCCTCTAGGGTGACGTTCGGTTTCAGATACGAGGCTATCACTCGCTATGGCGGAGCTTTCCAGCTCACTTCTCCTGCCTAGTAGTCAATCCCACATCGAGGTCCTACAACCCCGGATGGTCGAAACCATCCGGTTTGGGCTAATCCCGGTTCGCTCGCCGCTACTTCGGGAGTCTCGTTTGATTTCCTTTCCTCCGGGTACTGAGATGTTTCACTTCCCCGGGTTGGCTCCCTGCAACCTATTTGTTCAGTTGCGGGTGACAGGACATGACTCCTGCCGGGTTTCCCCATTCAGACATTCCCGGATCAAAGGATGTTTGGCTCCTCCCCGAGACTTATCGCAGCCTACCACGTCTTTCTTCGCCTTCCAGCGCCAAGGCATCCACCTGTTGCCCTTGGTAACTTGTTCTCTTCGAACTTCCTTTCCAACCCTATTCAATTTTCAATGAGCTTCGGCTTACCGCCGAGGCCAGGCGCGAACCTGGATGACATCCACGAATCTTTCGTGACTGCGACCATATTCGCGCATGACAAAGAACCATCCGTCGTCCACCAAATGGTGGAGGCGAACGGGATTGAACCGTTGACCCCCTGCGTGCAAGGCAGGTGCTCTCCCAGCTGAGCTACGCCCCCACTTGGTGCGTGTCGCCTGACGTGGTGGGCCTGGGAAGACTTGAACTTCCGACCTCACGCTTATCAGGCGTGCGCTCTAGCCACCTGAGCTACAGGCCCGTCGGCTCTGCTTTGCAAAGAGCACTTCGGCTCCTTGAAAGTGAGCAGCGAGTCGGGAGTTTCGTATTCGGTAAAGGAGGTGATCCAGCCGCAGGTTCCCCTACGGCTACCTTGTTACGACTTCACCCCAATCATCGGCCCTACCGTAGACGGCTGCCTCCATTGCTGGTTAGCTCACCGGTGTCGGGTAAAACCAACTTTCGTGGTGTGACGGGCGGTGTGTACAAGGCCCGGGAACGCATTCACCCGAGCATGCTGATCTCGAATTACTAGCGATTCCAACTTCATGCAGTCGAGTTGCAGACTGCAATCCGGACTGGGACGCACTTTTTGGGATTGGCTCCACCTCGCGGTATCGCTGCCCTTTGTATGCGCCATTGTAGTACGTGTGTAGCCCTAGGCGTAAGGGCCATGATGACTTGACGTCGTCCCCACCTTCCTCCCCGTTAACCGGGGCAGTCTCACCAGAGTGCCCAGCATTACCTGGTAGCAACTGGCAATAGGGGTTGCGCTCGTTGCGGGACTTAACCCAACACCTCACGGCACGAGCTGACGACAGCCATGCAGCACCTGTCTCGGAATTCCCCGAAGGGCACCCTTCCTTTTCGGGAAGGTTTTCCGGATGTCAAACCTAGGTAAGGTTCTTCGCGTTGCATCGAATTAAACCACATACTCCACCGCTTGTGCGGGCCCCCGTCAATTTCTTTGAGTTTCAGCCTTGCGACCGTACTCCCCAGGCGGGATGCTTAACGCGTTAACTACGGCACCGAAGCTCAAGGCCCCGACACCTAGCATCCATCGTTTACGGCGTGGACTACCAGGGTATCTAATCCTGTTTGCTCCCCACGCTTTCGCACCTCAGCGTCAGTACCGGTCCAGGTAGTCGCCTTCGCCACTGATGTTCCTCCAGATCTCTACGGATTTCACTCCTACACCTGGAATTCCACTACCCTCTCCCGGACTCTAGCTCGGCAGTATCAAAGGCAATTCCGCGGTTGAGCCGCGGGCTTTCACCCCTGACTTACCAAGCAGCCTACGTGCGCTTTACGCCCAGTGATTCCGATTAACGCTCGCACCCTCCGTATTACCGCGGCTGCTGGCACGGAGTTAGCCGGTGCTTCCTTTGGAGGTACCGTCAGACCACGGCTGATTAGCACCGTGGCGGTTCTTCCCTCCTGACAGAGGTTTACGATCCGAGGACCTTCATCCCTCACGCGGCGTCGCTGCGTCAGGCTTTCGCCCATTGCGCAATATTCCCCACTGCTGCCTCCCGTAGGAGTCTGGGCCGTGTTCCAGTCCCAGTGTGGCCGGTCATCCTCTCAGACCGGCTACCCATCGTCGCCTTGGTGGGCCGTTACCCCACCAACTAGCTAATGGGACGCGGACTCATCCATGAGCAGTAGCTTGCAAGCAGAGGCCACCTTTCCCCCGAAGTTGAAATCGGAGCGTATTCGGTATTAGCGACCGTTTCCAGCCGTTATTCCCAACTCATGGGTAGATCATCCACGCGTTACTCACCCGTGCGCCGCTTTACTCGGACCGAAGTCCTTTCACGCGCGACTTGCATGTGTTAAGCACGCCGCCAGCGTTCAATCTGAGCCAGAATCAAACTCTCCAGTTAGTAATTGGAGAGACCACATCCCTTTCGGGACATGACTCAAATAGGCTGATCTTCTATTCTCCCGACTCGCTATTCACTTTTCAAGGAACCGAAAAACAGGCCGCGCGTTTCCGTCGCGGCGAGGAGGCGTTATGCCCCGCTTCGCCTTCGCTGTCAACCGCCTTTCGAAACTTTTTTTCGATGGCGTCGCGAACCTGTCTCTCAAAGATCGTGCGACTCGTGGGCCATGCGGCCGTCCTCGTCGCGGAGGAGCCTTCTAGGCCTTTTCACGCCCCGCCGTCAACGACTTTTTGCAGCAACTTCGCATTTTCTCGCGTCGGCGCATGGCAAACCGTTGGGGCCCAACGGGTAGAGCATGGATAGAAAGCGACGGGATGCAGGCGGATGGCGCCCGGCGATGGGGCAGTTTCAAGAAGAGGCATCCCTGTAACGAGTGCCAGAGGGATTGCTGTCGCGGCGGGCATTCGCCATCATCCTGTCCCCCGCACCACGACCAGATGGCTTTCAGGGTTGCGTTCCTCCCGCCCCCCACTGCTGCACGTGCTCAAAGAAGGCGCTGTCATCGTCCAGCATATGCCGCATGACCATACCGTGAACCAGCGTGATGACCACGTCATCAAGGGACATGCCTCCTCTCTCCCATGCCGCGACGAGAGAAGCGCCCCTTTGAAGCAGTGCCTCATGGATGACGGCATGTTCCCCGGCTTTCGGGTAGCCGATGGCAGCCAACACCCTCTCCTCCTCCCTGAAATGCATACGTACCGCATCAACCAGCGCCAGGATGCACGCCCGCCGGGCGTTCAGCCCGTCAGCACCGCCAAGCGAGCTCATGATCGAGTCCGCCTTCGCAAGCAACGCCCTGTGACTCGCATCGATGCGTGGTTCCCCGCACGCGTAGTCTTCGCTCCACACAAGGCGCTGCACGCCTGACAAGGCACATTCACCGTATTGCATGCCCTCTTTCGCCGCCCCCTTTGCCACCATGACCCTGTCACGCCCCGCCCCCTTGGCCTGATACAGCGCTCGGTCGACCTGCGCGACCACCTCTTGCGGGTCAAGCCCGTCGCATCCGTGAACAGTTACCACCCCCGCGCTCACCGTCAGCACCCCCGCCACCGGCGACCCCACATGCGGGATGGCAAGCGCCCGAACCCCCTGACGCACCTTCTCGGCAAGGGCATAGGCACTATCCCTATCCGTTCCGGGCAGGATGCAGACGAACTCCTCCCCCCCGTAACGGGCCACGACATCCGACGCGCGGTGTGCGACCGCACGCAGGACACCGGCGACGCGTTTCAGACATGCATCACCTGCGACATGCCCGTACATGTCATTGTAAGGCTTGAAGTGGTCGGCATCGAACATCATCAGCGAAAGGGGTGAATCCTGACGTTGCAGACGCTGCAATTCTGCCAGAAGGACCTCATCGAAGCGCGCCCGGTTGCACAGCCCCGTCAGCGGGTCGATTCCGGCCCGCTGTTCCCACATCGTCGCCCTTGCGCCCGCCTGTGCCAGCAGGTGTCTGTACAGTGACAGCCCCAGCGTTGTGAGTGTGGTGCTGGCAGCAAACGACACAAGCAGCATGACGGCCTCGCCCTGGGTCGGCATATGAAAGGGGCCCACTCTGTGCGCCGTGGCGATGAAGACGGCAATGACCGTGAGGAACAGAACCACCATGACGCCATTGATGCGGACATTGCAGGACAAAAGCACGAGAAGTGGCATGAGCATGTGAATGGCCGCGCCCTCCACGAAGAACGCGCTCCATATGGACAGCAGGCACAGGCACAGCACTCCGGCCATCCAGCAGAGTTCTGTACGGGAAGGTAGTGGCAGCACATGCCACGCCCGCCAGAGAGGGAACACCAGCAATACGCCCAGCGTGTCGCCAGCCATCAGCGAAAACGACATCTGGCACAGGACGTCACGAGGCACATAGCCTCCGGTGAACAGACACAGGGTGATGGCGACACCACCAATCAGCGTGGCAGGCAGGCACACCAGTACGACGCCCCGAAGCAGGTCAAGCACACTTGTGATGCCACCTTGCAGCACCCGGCTGCCCAGCGCGGCAAGCAAACCGGCGGAGAGTCCATCCGCCGTACCGGTCAAGACGGCATAGAGCAGGGGCGACTCCCCCCCGGACGCCGAGAGTCCGGGGAAGTTGGCCACGGCACTCGCCAGCGCGATGCACGGTACGGCTGACAGTCCCGCCTCAAGACACATGATGAGTCCCACCCCGGAGGCGAGCCAGAGAGGCGTGATGTTCTCCGGTGCAAGGCTGAACAGGGCCATACCGAAGCGCGCCACTGCCCAATAGAAGATGGTGGCGCAAAGCAACCACACGCCCCTTCCCCCGGGGGGTGTCCGACCGCATCGGGTCGGAGAGGCACTCACGCCCCTGGTCAGCAGCGTTCCTTCCGGCATGACATCAACGTATAGAACCGCACCACAGCCAGCAAGATAGGGCATTCCCCGCATCATGAGGCACCAGTCGTAGGGTAACCCCTACCCGCCCCCCCCCCGGCCATGGCGACAGAGCACAGGCACAACGCCTCCGGAAAGACACCGGAGCCTGCCCCCACCCGCTCCCCATCGCACCGGCACGAGGGAGCCCCTGCGCCAACAACGCGTGAATATCATTGCCGCCTGAAGCCCCCACCTCTACGCTGCTGCATAGTGGAGAGCCAGAGACGCTCCGACTCGCCCCGGAGTCTCACCCGAAACGCCACAAGGAGAAAGCCCCATGCTGTTCGCCCGTCCAGCGACGCGGCGGCACGATCGCGACACGATCTCCCCCTTGCGGAGAGCCACGCGGCCTGCAGCCCTTCTCACCGCCCTAGTCTCACTTGTGCTTCTCATGTTCATGACCACAGAGGCGCCCACGGCAGCGCCCCACGCACCACGGAAAGTTCCCGACAAGGGCATGCTCACCAAGGGGGCGACCCTCTTCAGGCAGCATTGCGGCGGCTGTCATACGGCCGGAACCACCGGGAACGACATCATGCCGCTCACGCGCCATCTCACCGTCATGGGACTTGAGGCGTATATCGACGGACAGGGCATCATCTTCGAACACATGCCACGGTTTGACGGCACCCCCGAAGACCGCGACGCCATCGCGGCATGGGTGATGGTCACGCTGCATGGCAAACCCTATGCGGACCCGCCGTCAGCGAAGCTGCCGCAACTCCCCTTCGCCATCCCCGCTTTCGACATGCAGAAGGACGAGTACGTACTTCTGACGTGGAACACCCTTGGCATGAAGTGCATCACCGACTGTGACGCGGCCTATTCCTACCTGCCCCCCGGCAACGCACTGGGGGCCGTGCTCATCAAGCGCGGCGAGAAACCGGAAATGGTGACCGAAGGCGTGCGCCTTACCTATGAGGCCCCCGAAGGGTTCCGTTTCCCGTCACGACACACGGAGTACTGGAAGTATTCCGCATCGATATCAGGGCGTCAGCTACCCGCTGACACATCCACGACCGGCAGGGGCATGGACGGAACGCTCGACTTCAACCCGAAGTCGGCCACCTTCGAAGCCGCAGGCATCCCCGTCGTGCCGTACAGCGACGACGGGACCATCAACCCGTACCCGCTGTTCAGCGTGAAGGCCGTGGACAGGGTCACCGGCAAGCAACTCGCCCGCACAGAGGTGGTCGTGCCCGTCGGCACGGAGATGAGCTGCTGGCGTTGCCATGGCGGCGGATGGGCGCGCCCGGAGGGCACAGGCGTTTCTCTCACCACGGCACGTTCCATCCTCACCGTGCATGACAAGCGTTCCGGCACCGACCTCGTGGCCCGTGCCGATGCGGGCAAACCCGTGCTGTGTCAGAGTTGCCACCCCGACCCGCTGCTCAACGCCAAGGGCGACCCGGCACGCCTCAACCTTCCGACGGCCCTGCACGGCTTCCACGTCAACTATCTCAAGGGCCGCGGGGCCGAGGTGTGCGCCAACTGCCACCCCGACAGCAACGCCGGGTTCACGCGCTGCCTGAGGGGCAGTCACGGCAAGGCGGGGCAGACCTGCGTGTCGTGCCACGGCTACCTCGAAGACCATGCCCTCTCGCTGCTCAAGAAGGAGGCCGAACTCGGCAAGACGCGCACGGCACTGTTCATGCGCGACGTCAAGCCGCGCCTCGTCGACAGCGTCGACGCCATCAATGCCAGAACCCCGTGGGCACAGCAGCCCGACTGCCTCACCTGCCACAAGGAAGCTTACGAACGTCCCGCCAAGACTGCTTCGGCCTTCAACGTCTGGACCAAGGACGGGTCGGGTCTCTACAGGGCACGCAAGGAGATGACGGGCAAGGTCCCCTGCATCGCCTGCCATAACAGCCCCCACGCGACGCACCCCTCCGACAACCCCTTCGGGCGCGACCGCGACGCCGTGCAGGTACTGCAATACCAGAAGCTCAACGCCGCCATAGGCGCCAAGGGCAACTGCAAGGTCTGCCACGGCCCCGCCACCAAGCTCACTCCTGACATGTCGCCCCATCACCCCATGCGCTGACGGGGGACATGCCCTAGCCTGACGACAAAGGGGGGCACCTTGCGGTGCCCCCCTTCTGTGATTCGCGCGGCATGAGTGGCCTGCCAGCCTCTCCAGACGCCCGACAGGAAGACCCGCTGAACGCCAGACGCCTCAGGTAGCCCTTCCCTATGCGGAAGCCTTGCCTTGTCGCACGCCCGTGCCATCGGCACGCCACACGCCGATACCGGAGGCGGCGCACAGCATGGAGAAGACGGGGACAATCCAGTTGAGAACGGCGTAGGGACCGAAATCGAGCGCGCTCACGCCCAGAACGCCGAGGATGTAGAAGGCGTGCACCGACCACGGCACGAGCGGACAGCCTATCGTACCGCCGTCCTCGCAGGTACGGGACAGCACCTTGAGGTGGATGTCCTGTGCACGAAACGCATCGGCGAACGCCCGCGCGGGGATGATGGCCGCCAGCAGCTGGCTACCCGTACCCAGCAGGATGATGTAACAGGCGAGCAATGACGACCCCACGAGGCGCACAGTCGAACGCGCCCCCCGCAACACGGCTTCGATGAGCACCTCAAGGGTGCGTGAGCGTTCGAGAACCCCTCCGAAAGCCACCCCAGCAGAAAGCAGCAGCACCGTGGGCATGACGCTCATCATGCCCCCGCGCGAAAGCAGCATGTCGAGTTGTTTCACGCCTGTGGCGGACTTGAAGCCCGTGGTCATGGACACAGCCACATCACGCAGCGCATGCCCCTCGAAGAGGGCTATGCCCGCGGCAGAGAGCACACATGCCGCCATGACGGGCACGACCGGCAGTCGCATGTAGGCAAGCACCAGCATGACCAGCGGCGGAATCACACCCACGAGAGAGAGCGAGTGGTGCTGTTCGAGCGCAGAGAGGATGCCGCGGATGCCTTCGAGGGGGACGGCCTGACCCTGCACATGCAGGACTCCCAGCACGGAGTAGACCACCCCCGCGACCAGCGCAGCGGGCACTGTCGTCCACATCATGGAACCGATATGGTCGAAGAGGTCAACCTCGCAGACCGACGCGGCGATGTTGGTGGAGTCCGAAGCGGGCGACATCTTGTCTCCGAGGTACGCCCCGGAGACCACAGCCCCCACGGTCATGGCTGCCGGAAAGCCGAGGGCCTCGCCCACGCCAAGCAGGGCGACGCCCAGCGTGCCCATGGTGCCGAACGAGGTGCCCGTGGCGATGGAGGCGACGCCGCACAGCACGAAGGACGAGAGCAGAAAACTCTCCGGCGCGATGAGCCGCAGCCCCCAGTAGATGATGAGCGGGATGGTGCCGCAGGCTATCCACGCCCCGATGAGCATACCCACCAGAACAAGGATGAAGACGGCAATCTGAACCCTGCCGAGAGCTTCGAACATGCCCTGCTGCAACTCGTTCCAGCGGTAGCCCGTCCGCATGACCATGAGGGCGGCGAGGCCCACCGCGGCGATGAGAGGCAGCACCGGGGGACGGATGGCCATGACCACGGTGCCGTACAGGATGACGGCGACCGGTATGCAGAATGTTGCGAGGGCATAGGCCGTAGAGGGCCTGCGCTCCATCGGTCTGGCGGCGGTGTCCATGTAGGCTCCAGTGGCCGACACCCTCTTCCGGGACGGTTCCGGGAGAATGCGTGGCCGATTCCATGGTTGGCGTTCATGCCGTCCCGTGGCGGGCATCACGGTGCCCGTCGAAGGAGCGACCTCGTATCATCATCGGGGCCATCTGCCGCCAGGGCTGGCGCATCGTTCTCAGCCGCCCCAGACAGCCGCCCCGCTACACAACCATCACCGGAAACGTCATGCGCAAGGCGCCAAAATGGCATTCGACCTCACACACGCCGCAGTACCAGCAATCATCGATGTGAGCGTTGTACGGATAGCCCGTCTCCGGGTCCATGCGCAGCACATCGCCGGGGCATTCACGTTCGCACTGCCCACACCTCGTGCAGGCTTCCTTGTCTATGGCTACGGGCATGACCCTCTCTCCTCGATTCCTGTAAATGCACCGAAGCGGCTAGGCGCTTCGCACGGGTTGCCGTGTCACCACCATGCCGCCGTCCGCGCCGCGGCGCAGTACCACATAGGATCCGTTCCATGCGGGGTCACGTTCCGGGAAATCGAGCCGGGTATGGGGCATCCCCCATCGGCTTTCCTCCCGCAACAGCGAAGCGCGAGCGGAGAATTCCATGCAATCGGCGATGGAGCGTATCTCCAGCACCTTCATGACATCGTGCCAGTCGGTCACGCGAATGCGGTCGATGTCGGCCCTGAACGCCGCCATCTTGCCCAGAAGGTCGCGAAGCCGGCTGGCGTGCTTGGGGGAGTCGAGCAATGGCTTGATATGGCGACGCAGCTTGTATTCCACCTCACGCGGGTCGTTGCCCTCGTCGTTGTGCAACGGCGGCTGTGGCAGCGGGGGATTCACGGGGTTGCCACCCAGCGGGGCACGGATACGCGCCACTTCGGCATGGACATCTGCCATATCCACCACCGGGGCGGGGATGTCGGCCATGCGTTCCACCGCGTGTTCGGCAGCGAGGCCACCGAAGACCCATGCCGCCCCGACGAAGCCGAGCCCTGTCGAGGCCACATCGCCCGCCGCGTAGAGATTGGGAACGGTGGTGCGCCCCCATTCGTCCACGAGTGCCCCCGTCAACCCATGCCCGCCGCACAGATGCGGCCCTGCGAGCACCAGTTCGACGGGTTGCAGGCCGATGTCGATGCCCTTCAGCTCGAAGAAGGCCTTCTCGGTGGGACGTTCGCAGGAGAAGAGACCGTCCTTGATGATGGTCTTGGTCTCGTCGGAGAGGTGACGCAGGTCGTAATAGAGCGGCCCGTGGCCGAGGCCTATCTCCGCCTGCATGGCCTTGGCGCGCAGTCCGCTGGGGGCGTGTTCGCCCAGTTCGTGGTAGCGGAACAGGAACCGCTCGCCGAGGGCGTTGATGAGATACGCCCCGTGGCGCGTGAAGGTGGAGTGCCCCGGCCCCTCGAAATCGCGGATGAGCGCGGTGTGGTCGAGGAACTCGAAGTTCACGAGGTCGCCACCCGCCTCGTAGATCATGCTCCAGCCCTCGCCTGCATTGTAGGGGCAGTCGAATGTACCGAACAGATAGCCCGTCTCGGGCAGCCCGAATCGCCCCTGACTGCCGGTGCACATGATGACCGCCTTGGCGCGGCAGACGGTCACCTCGCCCGTACGCACGCCCAGCAGCACGGCACCGGTCACCCGCCCTTCATGAGTGAGCAGCCGCGTCGCCATGGTGCGGTCCATCGTGCGCACACCGAGTTCACGGCACTTCTTCGCCATGACGGGCTTGATGTCGCCACGCATCTCCGCGAGAAAACGCCCGAAGGGATGCAGTTGCTCGACGATGTAGCCACCTGCCGCATCCCGCGGGAACGTGGCCGCGCCCCATTCTTCGAGGTCGCGCAGGACTTCGAAGCTACGTTCGCCAAGCACGCGGTTCACCTTCTCGTCGAAGATGCCGTCGCTCATGGCGCGGATGGACTCGACATAGCTGTCCACATCGGCAACGCCGGGCACCACCACATTGTTGTAGGCGTCCATGCCACGACAGATGGAACCGCCACGGCGCACCGTCGCCTTGTCCACCACCAGCACATCACATGCCGGGTCGCGCAGCTTGGCCTTGATGGCAGCCATGGGCCCGGCCGTTCCTCCTCCTATGATGAGCAAGTCCGTATCTACGGACTGTAACGTCGTCGCATCGTGCATGTTTCCTCCCGCGGCGAAGCCGCCTGTCCATCCGTAGCGGCTCACGACGAGCGGTTCCGTAGCCTGGGCTACAGTGCGACGGCAAAAGCGGGACGACCGCGGCAGGCGGTGCCACGGACGCAACTCGACCCAAGACCTGATGGAGGCATGGGATTCATACGGGAGCGATCTGCCCTTGTGGTGGCGGGAAGGGGCTTGTGGAAACCCCAGACTCACCGTGTCGGGGCTATGGCGCGTTGTGGGGCGCTACGGCCAACGGTCTCCGTCACCGGACATTCCGGCACGCGCGACAAGTTCAGCCCCGTCGCAGACTTCGATGACCTTGCGGTTGAACTGCCCCAACACGCCAGCCCGCCGCAACCCGCCAAGCAGGTTGCTCACGGTGACACGGTGCAGCCCGAGATACCGGGCGACATCCTCATGCGTAAGTCCGGGATGGGAGAAAAGCGCGGATGCACCCGAATGGCAACGGGCTGGGCAGTCGGCGGGCCCCTCCGCCCCTTCGTCTCCGGTGCGGGGGTGTACCTCCGCCGCCGCATCCGTCAGGGCTTGTTCCACGGGCACGGGGTCGGAAGCCTCGGTGACGAGGTGCAGGATAAAACGACACAGGCGGGTTTCAAGGTCGCGTAACGTGGCATCGGCGATGTGCCGCCCGAAGACCCGGTGCCTATAGGCATCGCTTTCCAGCAGGTTGAGCAGCAACGACGGGTGGCGTTGCGCCACTTCGCCGTAGATGTAGTCACGGCCAAGGGCCACGGCGACCGTATGGCCCACACTCACGAATAGCGTCTCGGCAGGGGCCCGGTTGAAGAACGGGGACTGCCCGAAGATGGTACCGGGCAGGAAACCGAGCACATAGCGTTCGACGCCCTCCGGGGTGACCGCCTTCGCCACCACATGCCCCTCGAGGACATAGTGGAGGGCATCGACCCGGTCGCCCATCTGGTGGAAAATCTCACCTGTGCCGTACTCACGCGTCACCCCTCCCCCGAGGGCCTTGGCCCATGGAAGATTGAGACCGCGCAGAAGCGGCCCGTGGCAGCGTGGCAGACGCATGGAAGGCCCCCCGGCGAATCGCGTGCACGCAGTCATGCCCAGCACGGCTATCGTTGCAGCTTGCGCTCCGCAAACTCGAGCATCTTGCGCGCCTCGTCAAAGGCCGGATTCACCCGCAAGGCTGCGGCTGCGGCCTTGGCGACCTTGTCCCACCTTTGCCAGTCGACATACAGACGCCCGAGGTTGAAGAGCAGGTTGGGATCGTGCCCGGCGTATTGCAGGGCCCGAAGGTAGTACTTCTCGCCGGTCTCGAACCGCCCCAGACGACGCAGTGCGATGCCGATACGATTGTAGAGATGGATGGATTCGGGGCTCAGGTCGAGGGCCTGCGCGAGGTAGTCGAAGGCCTCTTCGTAGCGCCCGGCCTTGAGAAAGCGCTCGCCTATCTCGCCACGCAGTTGCGGGTCGTCCTTGAACTCGTGGGAAAGCTGGCGGAAAACGGCGGCTGCCGCATCGAACTCCTGCGCGTCAAGATGCGCCTGCCCCTGTTCGAGACCTGCGGCCTTGCGGGCGTCCAGCGCAGCCAGTTGCTCTTGAGCCTCGGTGACGGCGGCGTTGTTCACCGCCGTCACCAGCTCACGGATGATGTCCAGCAGTTCCTTCTCGGAACCCGGCAGATATTCGATCTTGAGGGGGAAGAGCGCACGCAACCCGGCATCATTGTTCAGATGATGGGCCGCATCGGCGAACATGCGTTCGAACTCTTCACGTTCGGCACGCATGAGCGGACTTTTCAGCACGATGACCAGCGCGGACTGGAATGCCTGTGCGGCGGGCATCACCTTTCCCTGCCGCAGGTAGCCCCGAATCTGCGACAACTGCTGCCGCGCCCTCGTCAGTTCAGCCGACATCTCTCCCCCGTTGCTTCATCGCCCGCGTTCGTCGCGGACGGTGTGCGGCTTTAGCAGCCTGCCGCCTCACGCACCATGTTCCTGAACCGGGCGAAGAAGTACCGGCTGTCGTTGGGGCCGGGGCTCGCCTCGGGGTGGTGCTGGACGGCGATGACGGGCTTCGTCTTATGGGCGAATCCCTCAAGGGTGCCGTCGTTGAGGTTCACATGGGTGATTTCTACGTCAGTGAGGCTGTCGATGTCCACGCAGAAGCCGTGATTCTGTGAAGATATCTCGATGCGCCCCGTGGTGAGGTCCTTCACGGGGTGGTTGCAGCCATGATGACCGAACTTGAGCTTCATGGTGCGCCCGCCAAGGGCATGGCCGAGAAGCTGATGCCCGAGACAGATGCCCGCCGTGGGGTAGGTCTGCGCCAGCTTCGCGATTTCGGCGATCTCATCCTTCAGTGTTGCCGGGTCGCCGGGGCCGTTGGAGAGAAAGACGGCCTGTGCGCCCACCGCCGCCACGTCAGCGGCCTTGAAGGACGGGGGCACAACCAGCATGTCGAAGCCCTGCTGGGCGAGAAGGCGCAGGATGTTCCACTTGATGCCGAAGTCGTACACCACGAGACGCGGCCCCTTGCCGACCCATGCGCAACCGCCGGGTTCGAGGGTCACGGCCTGCGGACGCTCACCGTCCCAGCGATAGGGGGCTGCGGGGGCGACGCGGGTGACGAGGTTCTGCCCCTCCATGGACGGCAGGGCACGAGCGCGTTCGACAAGACGCGCCGGGTCGGTCTCCTGCGTGGAGATGACGCCCCGCATGGCACCGTGGATGCGCAGATGGCGCGTGAGTGCCCGCGTGTCGATGCCTTCGATGCCCATCACGCCGTGCCGCTTGAGGTAGTCGGGCAGCGATATCTCGGAACGCCAGTTGGAGGGCACCTTGCAGCATTCCTTGACGATGAACGCCTCGACGTGCACCTTGCCCGATTCCATGTCCTCGCGGGTAACGCCATAGTTGCCCACCAGCGGATAGGTCATGCAGACCATCTGCCCTGCGTAGGAAGGATCCGTAAGGACTTCCTGATAGCCGGTCATGCCGGTGTTGAAGATCGCCTCGCCCCCCGTCTCGCCGGGGCCGGTGAAGGAACGTCCCTCAAGCACGAAGCCGTCTTCCAGTGCCAGCAATGCTCTCATCCGTCGTTCTCCCTCAGCAGGTTGATGATCACGTCGATGTCTTCGGGCCTGTCCACGCCGTGGGTACGGTAGGTGGTAGGCACCACACGAATGGCTATACCGTTCTCGAGCAGCCGCAGCTGTTCGAGTTTCTCAGTCTGTTCAAGTCGTGAAGGCGGTAGCTGCGTGAAACGCCGCAGCGCCTCCATGCGGAAGGCGTACAGCCCGATATGGCCGAGACGCCCTGCGGTATCGCCCCCGACATCCCCGTCGCGCACGAAGGGTATGTCCGCCCGCGAGAAATAGAGGGCATCGCCGTTGGCGGCGACCACGACCTTGACCCTGTCGGGGCTTTGCGCCTCTTGGGCTGACAGGGCCATGGCCAGCGTGGCGACGCGCACCGATGCGTCGGCGAACGGGGCCACAAGCTGGTCGAGCATGCGCGGGTCGAGTGCCGGTTCATCACCCTGTATGTTGACCACCACCGCGTCATCGGGCACGCCGAGGCGCATGGCGGCCTCGTGTACCCGGTCGGTGCCGCTCGGGTGATGCTCCGCCGTCATGACACAGGGGACGCCGAGTACATTCGCGGCGTCCGCGATGCGGGCGTCGTCGGTGGCGAGGGCCACCTCGTCGAAGGCCGCACAACGCCGTGCCCTGTCGTAGACATGCCAGAACATGGGCCTGCCCAAGATCTCGGCAAGGGGCTTGCCCGGAAAGCGCGACGAAGCGTAGCGCGCTGGGATGATGCCGTAGCAGGTTCGGGGTGCGCTCATCTGCGGAACTGTGCTGGTTCGGGGTGCTGGGCGAGGATGCCCCGGCGCGATGCGCGGGCCCTGAAATCGCCCCGCCGCGCCAGCGGCAGGACATGTCGCCCTGAAACTTATGGAACATAACAACTTCACGCCCTTTCGGAAAGACCCCGCAGCAAAAAACATCCATCACATTGACAACAAAGACTTTTTGACATGAGCCCGCCATGCCGCAGCCTCGTCACAGCCTTGACCGCGCGGCCCGGCTGTAGCATAACGCCGCCACCGGGCACCCCGTCCGGCCCCCCTTCATTCCGCATCTTTCTATGGAAGGCATCACACGTGAGCACCAGACTCGAACGTGAAGTGGCGCGCAGGCGCACCTTCGCCATCATCAGCCACCCCGACGCAGGCAAGACAACCCTCACCGAAAAGCTGCTGCTCTTCGGCGGGGCCATCCAGATGGCTGGCGCGGTCAAGGCCCGCAAGTCGGGTCGTCACGCCACGTCGGACTGGATGGCCATGGAACGCGAACGCGGCATCTCGGTGACCACTTCCGTGATGCAGTTCCCCTACGGCGACCACATGGTCAACCTGCTCGACACGCCGGGCCACCAGGACTTCTCCGAAGACACCTACCGCGTGCTCACCGCCGTGGACTCGGCACTGGTGGTCATCGACGTCGCCAAGGGGGTCGAGGCACAGACCCGCAAGCTCATGGACGTATGCCGCCTGCGCGACACCCCGGTCATGACCTTCATCAACAAACTCGACCGCGACGGTCTGCCGCCGCTCGATGTCATGGCCGACATCGAAGAGAACCTGCGCATCGAATGCGTGCCGCTCACGTGGCCCATCGGCATGGGGTCCGACTTCAAGGGCACCTACAACCTGCTCAAGCGCGAACTCCATCTCTTCTCGGCCAGCCACCACGGGCGCATTCAGGAAGGCATCCTCATCCGCGACCTTGACGACCCGCTGCTCGACGAACATCTCGGGCCGCAGGCCGACGCCCTGCGCATGGACCTTGCCCTGCTCGAAGAGGCGGGCACGCCGTTCTCACGCGAGAAGTACCTCCGGGGCGAGCAGACCCCCGTCTTCTTCGGTTCCGCCATCAACAACTTCGGCGTGCGTGAACTGCTCGACAACTTCGTCGACCTCGCCCCCGCCCCTCGGCCTCGCCCGGCCATCACGCGCGAGGTGTCTCCGCATGAGGAGAGCTTCACCGGCGTCGTGTTCAAGATTCAGGCGAACATGGATAAGGCCCACCGCGACCGCATGGCCTTCATGCGCATCTGCTCAGGCACGTTCACCCGCGGCATGAAGCTGCGCCATCACCGTGTGGGCAAGGACGTGACCGTGGCCAATGCCACCATATTCCTCGCGCAGGACAGGTCGGGCGTCGAAGAGGCCTTCCCCGGCGACATCATCGGCATCCCCAACCACGGCACCATCAAGATAGGCGACACCTTCACCGAATCGAAGGAAGAGCTGAAGTTCACCGGCATCCCCAGCTTCTCGCCGGAACATTTCCGCCGAGTGCGGCTGCGCAATCCGCTCAAGGCCAAGCAGTTGCAGAAGGGCCTGGAGCAATTGGCGGAAGAGGGCGCGGTGCAGCTTTTCAGGCCGCAGGTCAACAACGACTACATCCTCGGTGCCGTGGGCGTGTTGCAGTTCGACGTCATCATCTCGCGCCTGCATGACGAATACTCCGTCGAGGCGGCCTACGAACCGTGCTCCATCCACACCGCCCGGTGGCTGCACT
This sequence comes from Nitratidesulfovibrio vulgaris str. Hildenborough, assembly GCF_000195755.1. Lineage (NCBI taxonomy): Bacteria > Pseudomonadati > Thermodesulfobacteriota > Desulfovibrionia > Desulfovibrionales > Desulfovibrionaceae > Nitratidesulfovibrio > Nitratidesulfovibrio vulgaris. The sequence continues at coordinate 3,265,983 of NC_002937.3, forward strand.
GCAACGACCGCAAGGTGTTCGCCGAATTCTGCGACTACTATTCCGCCGAACTCGCCATAGACGCCGAGGGAGCACTGGCCTATCTCGCCCCCAACCCGTGGCGGCTCGAATCGGCCATGGAACGCTATCCCGCCGTGGAATTCCGGACCACCCGCGAGATACGCTAGGGTTGCGACAGCACAAGAGGGGCATCGACGATGCCCCTCTTTTTTTGCGCCCGCATTCTGACGCACGGCAGACGTCAAGGGCCGCAAAGCGATGCTCCGTCTCTGTTCCTCTGCCGCAAGACGCGCAGCCTCCCATATGCAAACGGGGGCGAGCGGCGTTGTGCAGGCCATCAGGGCTCCTCCAACGCAGTATCGCAATCGTCGTTGCACGGCACACGGTCACCGTGCATTGCGTTTTCCCGTCTGAAGGTGTTATGGTGAGCCATGGTTGACAACTTTTCCATGCAGCGCAAGGTGCTGCAACAGAGAGGCCCCATGACGACCTGCAACAGACTTTTCGGTTGCCTGATTCTTGTGGCGTCCCTGCTTCTTCCCGTAAGTGCACACGCGGCCGACCTTGGCGATATAGCCGATTCGCTCGGGACACTCGGCGACCTCATCAACGAAGCCGACCGGGCACGGGAACGCTTCGAGCAACGGCAAAGCGACCGCAGTTACGAACGGGAATGGCGCGACAGGGAGTACCGCCTCGAAGAGGGGCGCATCGACACCCTCGCCCGCAAGGCCGGTGTCTCCCGCGACCGCATCCGTGACATGCGCCGCGACGGGGCAAGCTGGACGGACATCTGCCGACGCTACGACCTCGACCCGCGCACCATCGGCTACGGTACACGCACCTACCGCGGGTACGACAGGGAACACGACGATGACCTCTACCGCGGCTACTACCGCGACCACCCGCATGGCGGGCCTCCCGGCCTGATGAAGAAGGGCGGCATGCCCCCCGGACAGGCGAAGAAGAATCAGGATTACGATGATGACGCCCCCGGCAAGGGCAACAAGGGTAAAGGCAAACACAAAGACTGATCGGGGGCTGCGATGTATGCCGCCCGATGCAGCCGCGCCCACTGAGCGGCTGCCACTCCCGCACCCTCTGAACACCAAGGGGCGATACCGCGAGGTACCGCCCCTTTCTGCTGTCCGACGCCGATCGCTAGACGATGAAGTCGATGGCCTTGCGCGAGGCCACGATCTTCTTGATGAACTCCACGCACTTCATATGTTCGGGATGCTCGGCGTAAGCCTTCAGCCCCTCGGCATCGTCGTGCGTCGACAGGAGGATGATCTGGCAGGGTTCGGTGGTGCTGCCCAGAAATTCCATGGACACGTCGATGGAGCGCAACGAGGGGATGCGTCCTTCGAGACCGCGCAGCATCTCCAGCATCTTGCGGCCATTCTCGGCCCCGGTAGCGCCTTCGGCCTCATCCTTGAGTGTCCACCAGACGATGTGCTTGAGCATGTGTACCTCTATCGGTTGGAGTGATGGTCTGCCCAACGCCATATGCGCGCCGGGGCCCGTGGTCAACCGCCCCCTGACGTGCGCTACGGGCGACGGCAGCGGGCACTCGCAGCCCTTGCGCGGGATTGCAGCCCGCGCCGGATTGCCTTACACCCTTGGAACCCCACCCAAGGAGCCGACATGGAAGAACTTAGCCTCTACACGTTGCGGCATGTGCTCGAACGCAGTGCCGTCCTGTATGCCGACCAGCCCTCGCTCTCACAGCTTGGCTGCGAACCGCTGACCTTCCGCGACCTGCACGACCACGCAGAACACCTCGCCCTGTGGCTGCGTGACAACGGCGTCGGCACTGGCGACCGGGTGGCGCTCCTTGCCGAGAACAGCCCCAACTGGGGCATCGCCTACTTCGCCATCACCGGCATGGGTGCGATTGCCGTGCCCATCCTTCCCGAATTCCACGCCGACGCGGTGCAGCACATCCTGCGCCACTCTGAAGCCAAGGCGGTGTTCGTATCCGAACGCCTCTTCCCCAAACTGGAAGAGGGTGAGGGCATCGCCGACAGCCTCATGTGCATCAGCATGGAGACGTTCCAGTCCATCGCACAGGGAACCACGCGCGACATGCTTCGCGAACTCAAGTCAAAAGGTCTGCGTGAATTCCGCAAGCTGCGCGACAAGGCGAAGCGACTCGCCAACATGGCCGACGCAGCCCCTGCGGAGGACGACGTCGCAGCCATCATCTACACGTCAGGCACGACGGGCCATTCCAAGGGGGTCGTACTGACCCACCGCAACATCGTCTGGGACGCCGATGCCGTGAAGAGCATCGTGAAACTTGGCCCCGGAGACAGGATGCTCTCCATCCTGCCCCTCTCCCACACGTACGAATGTACGCTGGGCCTCGTGCTGCCCGTGCTCAACGGCGCGCACGTCCACTATATGGACAAGCCGCCCACGGCGCGTGCCCTTCTCCCCGCCATGGCGCAGGTGCGCCCCACGGCCATGCTCTCCGTACCGCTGGTCATCGAAAAGATCTTCAAGACCGCGCTGTTGCCCAAACTCACCGGGTCGTGGCTCAAACAGCGCCTTTACGCCATTCCCTTCGTGCGTCGCAAACTGCATGCGCTTGCGGGGCGCAAGTTGCTCGAATCGTTCGGCGGGGCACTGCGCATCTTCTGCATCGGCGGTGCGGGTATCGCCCCCGATGTGGAACGCTTCCTGCGCGAGGCGAACTTCCCCTATGCCATCGGTTACGGGCTCACCGAGACGGCCCCCCTTGTGGCGGGTTCCGGCCCGGCGTCCACACGTCTTACGTCCACCGGGTTCACCCTCGACGGTGTGGACATCGCCATTGATGCGCCCGACCCCGCCACGGGGGAAGGAGAGATCATCGTTCGCGGCCCCAACGTCATGCGCGAATACTACAAGGCACCGCAGATAACGGCCTCGGCCTTCACCCCCGAAGGCTGGTTCCGCACGGGCGACCTCGGCAAGTTCGACGCCGATGGCTACCTGTACATCAAGGGCAGGCTCAAGAACGTCATCATCGGCCCCAGCGGGGAGAACATCTACCCCGAAGAGGTCGAAGCCATCATCCACCAGTCGCCTTTCGTCCTCGAATCGCTGGTCTTCCAGCAGGATGGCAGACTGGTGGCACGCATCCACCTCGATGCAGCCCGGCTGGACGAGTCCTTTGGTGACCTGCCCGCCCTCAAGCAGCGCGAAAAGATAGACGCCCTGCTCGAGACCCTCCGCAACGAGGTCAACACCAAGGTGTCGACGTTCGCCCGGCTTGCCAAGGTCATCGAACAGACCGAACCCTTCGAGAAGACACCCACGCACAAGATCAAACGCTACCTGTACGTGGAGCAATAGCGGCCGTACGACAACGACGGTTCAAGGTTTTTGCCGACGGCACCGGAACGGAAGACGCCACGGCGCGGCAGCCCCCTGTGCGCGTCCTCCGCCGCCCGCCATCAGGATATCGAGCTTTATTTCAACATGTTACAAGTTGACCTCTGCGTTCGGCTTTTTTTACCGCCCCCGTGCGCTGCCCGATTGAACAAGGCGATGGTACAAGTCTTTACACGCTCTTGGCCTGCCATGCCCTGTGCGGAAAGCTCGCCACAGACCATTTATCTTTTGATAACGGCGTATTAAGGCGTCGCGCCCTCACAAGCGAGCCTTTGGCACGCATCATGCTAAAGGAAGATTACCTTCCTTCATTTGCATACCGAACAAAAAGCCTGCGGGTGGTCCGCAGGCTTTCGGTATTTCTAGGGCCCGGCATCACGCCACACGGCCCACGATTATCGCGTTCGAATGCTACAGCAGCCGCCCAAGGGCCTCCAGCAATGCCACGACATTGGTCGTCCGGGCCGAGTGCCCCATGAGACCGATGCGCCAGACCCGTCCGGCAAGACGTCCCACCCCGCCGCCAATCTCGATGCCATGTTCAGCCCTAAGCCTGCCCCGCACATCTTCCGCGTCCACCCCTTCCGGGGCTGGCACCACATGCAGCATGGGCAACCGCCATGGCACATCCGCCAACGGTCGCAGACCCAACGCAGCAAGTCCGGTCACAAGCTGCTCATGCGCAGCGCGATGACGGGCGAACACGTTGGGCAACCCCTCGTTGAGCACGCCCTCCAGTGCCATGTGCAAGGCATAGAGCAGATTCACCGAAGGCATGAGGTGACAGACGCGCGGCGCGCCCTGCCAATAGTCCAGATGCAGGGCGATATCGAAATAACGTCCGGGGATTGGAGTACGCCGTCTGCCAACCCTGTCCAGCGCCCGCATGGAGAAGGCCACGGGGGCAAGCCCCGGCGGGCACGACAGGCACTTGTGCGACGACGCGAAGAGGGCATCGGCACGCCACCGTGCCATATCCACATCCATCCCCCCGAGGCTGGTCTCGCAATCGACGATGAACAGGGCGCCGTGCATGGACACAAGGTCGCCCACGGCACCGACCGGACTTCGCACGCCTGTCGAGGATTCGGCATGTACCATGACCACGGCGTGGTAATCGCTGCGGGCAAGCCGTTGTGCGACCTGTTCAGAGAGAACGGGGTCACCCCACGGCACGGTCAGCACATCGACGGCAAGGCCCAACCGCTGCGCCGTTTCCCGCAGTCGTTCACCGCCCATGCCGTTGTCGAGCACAAGAAGACGCTCGCCCGGTTCAAGAAGATTGACGAGGCATGTCTCCATCCCCACGGCAGCGGGCCCGTCAAGAACCGCGCACACGCCGTCCGACACATTGAAGATGTTCCGCAACTGCCCTTGAAGCCTGTCGAGGATTTCATCGAAACCGGGGTCGAGCGGCCCCACCGTTGGGAGGGCAAGCGCACTATACACACTGTCGGGCACACCGGACGGGCCGTCCCCCATCAACAGCAATGCCTTGATATTCCGTAACGGATGCCCCAAGGGGCCCTCCTGTGTTCTCATGATCTGGCCCCGCCAGGGCCTTGTACACACTAGCACAGAAGAAAATCGTGGCAATAGGCAAGCCTATTACGTATGTCCAACAAAATGCCACCAGACATACAAGCAAGGCGAAGCGCCATGCCCGCAAGGGCGTGCATCTTTTCAGCGAGATGACGGAAAGCTATGTATAAACGCGCCTATAGCCGAGTGAAACACAATGGAATGCCCTTCCCCATAGCGGAGACGCGCCATTGTCAGGCAACTTCCACGGAAAACACATGTATGAAATGTCGTCGGGTGCGCCTTCGCAAACACTTCGCTACGCAGGAGTCACATGTGCAAGACCTGCAACATCGGCCATATGCCCCTCCGTTGCGCAGCCCGTTTCGGCATAATGCGCATCTTCCGCAAACGCTTCCATGATACCGCGCACAGGGGCCTGCGTTGCGCGCAGGGCATCCACCACTTCCGGGTCGTATTGTGTGCCACGGCAGCGCACGACCTCTTCAAGGGCCTCATCGAACGTCCATGCCGCCCGGTATGAACGACGTTGCATCATGGCCGACAGCCCGTCCGCCACGGCGATGATGCGCGCCCCCGGATGGATGGCGCGTCCTGAAAACCCTTGCGGGTAACCCTTTCCGTCGAAACGCTCATGGTGCTGCCCCACCATGACCGGGATGCCGTGCAGTTGCAGCGCGGCCACAGGGCGTAGCATCTCGGCCCCCATACCGGGATGACGCCGCACGACGCCCCATTCTTCATCGGAAAGGCGGTCCGGCTTGAAGAGGATGGCGTCGGGGATGCCTATCTTGCCGATGTCATGCAGATGTCCTGCAATATGGATGATGTCGGCATCTCCGGGCGTAAGCCGCAAGGCCAGGGCAAGCGCGTGAGACACCGTGGCCACTTCTTCAGAATGGGTGCTGGTGCACGGGTCCTTGGCATCTATGGCCCGGCCGAGTGACTCGGAAAGCTCATGCAGGAACGGTTCAAGCACCCTGCGGCATGACATGCCACCGCCGTAGGTGCCTGCCGGATAGCAGCAGGTTGCCATTGTCTCCCCCTTGTGTGGCAGCCTGAATATTGAAAAAGAAAATCATTGTCAAACATGCGAGAGGCATTCGCGCGCCCCGCCGACCGTCATGAACCCAAGCTACAAATGGACTTTCGCACTGGCACAAGGTTGCCGATTACCGGGCAAACAGGCTACCATGCATCATCATATGTTTCGCCCCGTACCGGAGGGCTGGCCATAATCCTTCCGGATGCGCATCAAGGAGTAGCCATGAAACGACTCGCCTTCCTGCTCGCCCTATCGCTCTTCGGTCTCACCGCCTGCGGAGGCGGGCCGAGACCCACAGCCCAGCCAGCCCCGCCCCCCGCCGACACCATGCAACTGGCCGGTGAAGGCACGGGCATCGTCACGTTGGCCCCCCCCGCACCGGCGCAACCCTCAAGCCCCATCGTCGAGCAAGACCTCACGGACGGGGCAACGGCACAGCCGCCCCAGCGACAGGCCACAGCCAGCACCACTGCGGTAGCCCATGAGGCTCCGAAGACCGCCGAACTCAAGGGAACATACTGGCGTCTTGCTACGCTTTCGGGTGTCGCCATCACCCGTTATCCCAACCAGCCAGAACCTCACCTCATCCTTCAGGCTGACGGACGCACGGCCGGGTCGGACGGGTGCAACCGCTTTTTCGGCACCTACAGCCTGTCTGGCGACGGCCTGTCTTTCAGCCAGGGGGGCACCAGCCTCATGGCCTGTCCCGAGGGCGTGGCACAGGCAGCCGTCTACATGGGAGCACTGCGCATGACCCGCGCCTATCGCCTGCAGGGCAACACGCTTGAGCTCATGGCTGACGGCAAAACGCTCGCCACCTTCGAGGCGGCCTCTCCCCGCTGACACACAGGGCACGACTCTACACGACGAGCAGGGGGCACTCCCCTGCTCGTCGTGCATGGTGCAAGCGCATCGCGACCTTTCCCCGCATCCTGTGGGCCCGACGCCGGCGAAGGGGCATGAGGGCGTGCGCTGCCACGGCACATCAACCCACGACCTGCGTCCCGGTCTGCCCCGCCTCCCGCAATCTCGACGCCCCCGGTCGTATTGCCCTCCAGCCTCACCTGTGCGTCTGCCCTATGCTGCAAAAGCGACAATGCCCCCGCCGGACAGGACCTACGCCGCCAGCGCCCCGGAGCACCAGGAAAAGGGCTTGCATCCACTTCATGGCATGAGATTCCTTGCTGCGGACACCGGTTCCAGAATAACGTACTTTGAGGTATCTCTCCGGGCAGACTCCATGCTGGCGCTTGCCAGCGGCACGAGACACGACACCTGACGGAAGAGCCACCATAGTGGACGTGCGGACCAGACGGTGTGCATGCAGAATCCACTCTCCGTGGCGACCTCACCTGTGGAGCCCCCATGCCTGTCATCGCCTGTCATGACTGTGACCTGCTGACACAACTTCCGGCCCGGGCTGGCGCAACCCTTCTGTGCCCCCGTTGCGGCGCGGTACTGCAACGGCACAGGCCGAACAGCATCGACCGGCCCGTGGCCTTCGCCCTGAGCGGTCTGGTGCTCTTTGCCGTCACCCTCACCAACCCATTCCTGGCCATGAGGAGTGCTGGCTTCATACAAGAAGCGAGGCTGCTGACTGGCATCATCGAACTCTGGAAGCAGGATCTCTACATCCTCGGGGGGCTCGTGCTGCTCACGTGCATCATCATCCCCGCAATCCAGCTGACCGGACTCCTGTATGTCCTTGTCCCGATAAGACTGGGCGTAAGAGCCCCCGGGGCCATCCATGTCTTTCGCGCTATCCGGCACCTCAATGCATGGGCCATGATGGAGGTTTTTCTCATCGGCATCCTGGTCGCACTGGTCAAACTCGCGAAAATGGCGACCATCATCCCCGGCATCGCGGTCCTGTCACTGGGGCTGCTGACCATCGTCGTGACCGCAGCCATGACCACCCTCGACCCTCCGTTCATCTGGAGAAAGCTGGACCCGCGTCCATGAAGAGCCTTCCGACATCCGCGAAATCACTCGGGCTGTTGCAGTGCCATGACTGCCATCTGCTCATCCGGTCCGAAGACATCCCTGCGCACCATGCCCATTGCCCCCGATGCGGTGCACCTCTGCACTTCCGCAAACCGGACAGTATCGCGCGCACATGGGCTCTGCTGCTGGCTGCTTCCATCATGTACATCCCGGCGAACCTGCTCCCCATGACCGTCACGACCGCCGTGGGTGCGGTGCAGACCGACACCATCATGAGCGGCGTCATCTATTTCATTCACAGCGGCTCATGGGAGATAGCGGCCGTCATCTTCATCGCCAGCATCTTCGTGCCACTGGTCAAGCTGGCCATTCTCGTATTCCTGCTCGTGAGCGTACAACGCCGCTCGAAATGGCGCCCTCGCGACCGCACCGTGCTGTACCGCATCACGGAACTGGTCGGGCGCTGGTCCATGGTTGACGTCTATGTGGTCACCATTCTGGTGGCACTGGTCAAACTTGGAGCGGTGGCCAGCATCGAAGCCGGCCCGGCTGCCGTCTATTTCGCATCTGTCGTGGTGCTGACCATGCTCGCGGCGGAGAGTTTCGATCCACGTATCATCTGGGATGTCATCGAGGACCACCATGACCGATAACGACTCGACAGAGCAGTACGCGACTCCGGCTACCGTCAAAAGCAAGAACAGGCTGTCCACGGTCTGGATCATACCCATTGTGGCCCTGATCATCGGCGGATGGCTCGCCATCAAGGCCTACTCTGAGAAGGGCCCTGTCATCAGCATTTCATTTGCCACGGCCGAAGGGCTTGAGGCAGGCAAGACCAAGATCAGATTCAAGGATGTCGAGGTAGGACAGGTCAACGAGATACGCCTTGGCGACGACCTCAAGCATGTCGTCGTAACGGCTGAACTCTCGAAGGACCTTTCCAGATTCCTGAACGACAAGACACGGTTCTGGGTCTCGCGGGCACAAATCCGGGGCGGCACGGCTTCCGGACTCGACACGTTGCTCTCGGGTGCCTACATCGGCGTAGACCCCGGTCTTGGCGGAAATCAGACACACGACTTCGTGGGACTCGAGGTCCCCCCCATCGTCACCACCGACCAGCCCGGTCGCCATTTCAAGCTCCGTTCCCAGCAACGGGGGTCTTTGAGCATCGGCATGCCCGTGTACTATCGCCAGATTCAGGTCGGGCAGGTGGTCAGCTACGGGTTTGACGACGATGGCAACTCCGTCGCGGTCCAGATATTCATCGAAGCCCCGCATCACACCAAGATCACAGAGAACACACGATTCTGGAATGCCAGCGGCCTTGACATGTCCCTCACCGCTCAAGGGCTCAAGATAGACACCCAGTCGCTTACCTCCATCGTCTCCGGCGGGCTGGCTTTCGATGTCCCCGAGGGTACTCCCCCCGGCAAGGAGGCTGACGAGAACACCGTCTTCGACCTGTACCCCGACCATGACAGCATCAATCGGCAGACCTACTCATTCCGCAAGGACTGGCTCATCTATTTCGACCAGTCCGTCCGGGGGCTCAGCGTCGGCGCACCTGTCGAACTCTATGGCATCAAGATTGGCGAGGTGAGAAAGATCGACCTCATCTACGACATGGTCCGCAAGGACATCCGCGTCCCGGTCATCGTCTCCATCGAACCCGAGCGCATCTCGGACATGCTGAAGGCCGTACCCAATCCGGAATCCACGAAGGGAGAGCCTATCCTCAAATGGTTCGTGGAAGACCGCAATATGAGGGCGCAACTCAAGACCGGCAACCTGCTGACCGGACAGCTTCTGGTCGACTTCGGATTCCACCCGCGTGAACCCAAGGTCAAACTGGCCTTTGAAAACGGTTACGCGGTCGTCCCGAGCATACCGGGCTCTCTCGAGCAGATTCAGGACAGTATCGCGCACATCACGCGCAACCTCGAAAAGGTGCCGTTCGACAAGATAGGAACGCGTATTGACACTCTGCTCAAAGAGACCACCGTTGTCGTCAAGGAGAGCGGACGTTTTGCCAACCGCCTCAACAACGAGACAACACCGCTTCTGCAAAGCAACCTCATCGCACTTCAGAAGACGCTCGAGGACCTGCAGGGAACCCTCGGCAAGAATTCAGCCTTCAATTACAACACGCAGAAGACTCTTGAAGAGTTGACGCAGACCTTGAGGGCCTTGCGCGAGTTGACCACTGCCATCGACCGTCATCCACAGTCGCTCCTGTTCGGGAAAGGAGAGCCCCACAATGAGAAATAGCAGAACCGGTCTGGCCGCGGCGCTGGTACTCGTCTGTGCCGTGGCATCGTCAGGCTGCGGCGGCGCGCAAGCACCGACACGATACTACTCCCTCCTTGCAGAGGCTGGGCAACGCCCGTCTGCAGCGCCGACGGAGAAGACGCTCTCCGTCAGCGTCGGGCCCGTCATCATTCCCGACATCCTGAAGCAGACACGCATCGCCACCAGCAAGGGGGACGGAAGCTACAACCTGTCAGAGTACCACCGCTGGAGCGGAGACGTGGACAGGGATATCGCCCGGGCGCTGGCTGAACACCTAGGCAGGGGACTCGGCACGGAACAGGTCTTCGTGTTCCCCTGGGATCAGGCTGGCGCGCCCGCGTACAGGGTCCTTGCGGATGTCATCTCCATGGGGGGAAATCCCGACGGTGAGGCGACCCTGCACGTGCGCTGGACTGTCGTGCCGCGGTCGGGCGCAGCGGAACCCGTCACCCGCCGTACGGACCTCAGCGAGAAATGCCCCGGCCCGGACCATGCGGACTGGGTCGCAGCCCAGCAACGTAACGTGGAACATCTGGCTGCGGCGATAGCCGCCACGATTCTGGACCTGCACGGGCAAGGCACCTAGCCACGACGTTCCGATGCCGCGGCATCGGAACGTCGTGGCAACAAGCAACGTGTTCCTTCTCGCGGGGGGCATGGCGTACGCCATGCCCCGCCGCACCTTCGCCTCCTGCCTGCCCACCCCCGACTGCCCCCGAAGGGGGGCCCACCCGATGCCTATCCCGCCACCGGCATCGTTGCCTTGAGGGGTATCGCAGGTACCGAGCCCCCTGAGCTGTGCAAGTGCACACTCCTGACAATATCCGTTTGATTCTGCCTCATTGCAGGAGGCCCCCTGTGGCCGCATGAAAAAGTTGTGCAGCATGTCAATTTTCTTGTTGCAATTTCGTCACAGAGTTTACATATGTTCAGAACATGAACATATGTCGCACCTGAAGGATGGCTTGGCGAATGAGACGAGACTGCCATGCCATCATGCGACATCCCATGAAATGCAACGGCCAACAAAATACCAAATGTCTTTCCAAGGATAGCCACCATGATGATGTAGCTGAAGCCGCATGCCACATCTCATACGTCTACAAGCCTTTCGCATCGACAAAGTAGCGCGGCACATCACCTCATTGCATACGTCGCATATGCTTCACAGCTATCACCGTTCTTTTCGTGCATCACGTACAACGCATCCTGCAACATGATACAGGACGTGGAATGGAAAGAGCACAGCATGACCATGCACTTCTGTCACGTATCGCATGGGCCTACTATGTGAACGGGATGACACAGTCCGACATCGCTTCGTGGCTTGGAACCAGTCGCGTTCGTGTCAACAGGATGCTACAGGTCTGCCGTGACGAAGGCTATGTCCAGATCATGGTACACAGTGGCAAGGCCGCCTGTTTCGAGGCTGAAAAGGCCATGGAAGACAGATTCGGACTTCGCCGCGCCATCGTCATCCCCACTCCGCCCACCCCCCGACAATTGAACCGCAATCTGGGACATGCCGCAGGATACTATCTGGCGGGCATTCTCAAGAACGGAACCTCGGTCGGCATGGGTTACGCGGCTGCCGCATCCATCCCCCGCAAACCCGCCGAACATCTCACCGTCGTATCCCTTTACGGCGGCCTTCCGCACAGCATCGTCATCAACCCCTACGAAATCGTCACCACCATCGCCCGACGGGTACAGGCCGAGCAGACGTTCTACATCGCCGCCCCCATGTTCGCCCCCACCCCAGAGACCTGCCGTCTTCTCAAGTCGCAGGCGCTGTTCAAGGCGGTCTACGCGCGGGCGCTTCAGGTGGATGTGGCCCTCATCGGCCTTGGCGAACTGGCACCCGACGCCACCAACGTACAACTGGGGGCCATCAGCCATGACGATGTAGAATCGCTGGAACGTGCAGGTGCCGTGGGCGAGGTGTTCGGCACGTTCGTCGATGCCGAAGGCGTCCCCGTTCTCCATCCCCGCAACGAGTGCTTCATGGGGCCCGACCTCGAAGAGGTACGAGCCATACCCCATTCCATTGCCGCAGCAGGCGGCGTCAAGAAGACCGGCATCATCAGGGCCGCTCTTTCAGGCGGATTCATCGACGTCCTTGTCACCGATGAGGAGACCGCCACGCGGCTTCTCGCACAACATACGGAGGCGCAGGCATGAGCAGACGACAGATTCTGGAACGCCTGCAGGCCGACAAGACGTTCGACCTGCTCATTGTCGGAGGCGGGGCCACCGGCTGTGGCGTCGCCCTCGACGCGGCCACGCGCGGACTGGACGTGGCACTGGTGGAGAGGGACGACTTCGCGCAAGGCACCAGCAGCAAGAGCACCAAACTCGTCCACGGGGGTGTGCGCTACCTTGAGAAGGCCATCCTCAAGGCAGACAAGGAACAGTTCGCACTCGTGCACGAGGGTCTTCGCGAACGGGGCTACCTCTTGCGCAACGCGCCCCACCTCGCCCACCCCGTGCAACTCATGACGCCGGTCGATTCGTGGAAGGACGCGGGCTACCTCTTTGCGGGCCTCACCATGTACGACCTGCTGGCAGGTCGCCTCGGACTGGGACACAGTCGCTTCGTCACCCGTTCCAAGGCACAACGCCTCTTCCCGACCTTGCGCCTCGGAAAGGCCAAAGGGGCGGTCCTCTACTACGACGGGCAGTTCAACGATGCGCGCATGGCCGTCACCCTCGCCCGCACGGCAGCCCTCCACGGCGCGACCTGCGCCAACCACGTCGAGGTCATCGACCTCGTGCGCGAGAACGGGCGCCTTTGTGGTGCCGTCTTGCGCGATGTGAACAGCGGCGAGACGTGGCAGGTACGGGCGCGGGGCATCATCAACGCCACCGGACCCTTCAGCGACGGCCTTCGCCGCATGGACGACCAGAATGCCTGCGACATCCTCAAGGTGAGTTCGGGCATCCATCTGGTCATCGACCCCGGGCACACCCCGCCCCATCTCGGCCTCATGGTCCCCCGCACCGATGACGGACGCGTCCTGTTCATGATTCCGTGGCAGGGGCATGTGGTCTTCGGCACCACCGACGAACCGGTGGACATCTCGCGCGACCCTGTGCCCACGCAGGAGGACATCGACTACCTGCTGAACTATGCCGGACGCTACCTGTCGCGCCCCCTTTCGCGCGATGACGTTCGCGCGGCGTGGTGCGGCCTGCGCCCGCTCGTGTTCGAGGCCGACAAATCGTGCACACAGGAACTTGCGCGCACCCATGTCATCGAAGTCTCGCCCGGAGGGCTGCTCACCATCACCGGCGGCAAGTGGACCAGCTACAGGCGCATGGCCGAAGACACCATCGACAGGGCGGATGCAGCCTTCGAACTGGGGCTGCAGCGGCCTTGCGTCACGCGCGACCTCAGGGTCATCGGTTCACGGGGGTTCGTGCGCGGGGCCCATGCCGAGATGGCACGCGATTTCGGTGTAGACCCTGCCCTTGCCCGCGGGCTTTTCGAACTCCATGGCGACGAGACCCCACTCATCCTCACCCTTGCCCGCGAAGAGGGGCTGATGGACCGCCTGCACCCGGCGCACAACTACATCGGGGCGCAAGTGGCCTTCGCCGTGCGCCACGAGATGGCGGTGCACCTCACCGACGTCATGGTCCGCAGACTTCCGCTGGGTCTGGTCGATGTGCAGCACACCCTTGAGGCATCTGCCCCGGCTGCGGACATCATGGCGCAGGAACTGGGCTGGGATGCAGCAACCCGCCAGCGCGAGATGGAGGCCCTTGCCGCCTACCTCGCCGCATGGCGACCCGCCCCTGACGCCGCCACGACATGACGCAAGAGGGCGTTCGTCACACCCGGACAGGTACGAAGCCGTCGGGGGGAGAAGCCGACGGCATCCCGCACTGAACTACAACCACAGGAACAGGCAGGAGGAGAAACATGAAGGAGATTTCGCTGGGCAAAGAGATGCTGTCCGAATTCATGGGCACCATGGTGCTCATCATCTTCGGTGCAGGCAACGTGGCCATGACCGTTCTGTTCGGCAAGACCCTCAACATCACATGGGACAACATCACCTTCGGCTGGGGTCTCGCCGTGCTGCTGGGCATCATGGCAGGTCTGCCTTCGGGGGCGCACATCAACCCCGCCGTCAGTCTGGCCCTCGCGGCGACGGGCCGTTTCCCGTGGCGCAAGGTGCTGCCCTATTCGGTGGCGCAGGTCGCAGGCGGCTTCGCCGGTGCGGCCATCGTCTTTCTCGACTTCAAGGCCAAATGGCTTGGTGTTGACCCGCAGCTTGCCAGCACCGCTGGCATCTTCTGCACCTTCCCTGCCATAACCACATCGTATCTTCCCGGATTCATAGACCAGATCATCGGCACTGCCGTTCTCATGTTCGGCATCCTCGCCATCGGCGACTTCGCAGGCAAGAACAACGTTGGCTGGATGGGGCCGGTCCTCGTGGCTGCGCTCATCGTCGCCATCGGCATGAGCCTCGGGGCCATGCACGGTTACGCCATCAACCCCGCCCGTGACTTCGGCCCCCGCTTCTTCGCGCTGGTTGCCGGGTTCACGCAACCCAACCTGATGGAACCCGGCATCGTGCTCGTCCCCATCGTCGGGCCCATCATCGGCGGCCCCCTTGGCGCCTTCATCTACGACTGGACCACCGGTGCCGTGAACAAGGCTCAGGGCTGACCCCGGACCTTCACGCATCCGTCGCCACTTCGGACAGACCGCCGGACAGGCTTCAAGGCAGACGACCCCACGGAACACACCGCAAGACAGGCCCGGTACCCGGTTCTCGACAGGCCGCAACCGGACAAAGGACACAGGAGTAAAGCATGAGCAACTACGTCCTCGCCCTCGACCAGGGCACCACCAGCTCCCGCGCCATCCTCTTCACGCGCGAAGGTGACATCAAGCAGATTTCGCAGAAGGAATTCACCCAGATTTACCCCCAGCCGGGCTGGGTGGAGCACAACGCCAACGAGATATTCGACACCCAGTCGTGGGTCATGCGCGAGTGCCTGCAAGAGGCCGGCATCGGTGCCGCGGACGTCGTGGCCGCGGGCATCACCAACCAGCGTGAGACGACCGTGGTGTGGGACAAGGCCACCGGCGCCCCCGTCTACAACGCCATCGTGTGGCAAGACCGCCGCACCGCAGGCTTCTGCGACGAACTCAAGGCCCGCGGCCTCGCCGACGTGTTCCGCAAGAAGACCGGCCTCGTGCTCGATGCGTACTTCTCCGGCACCAAGGTGCGCTGGATACTCGACAACGTGCCGGGAGCCCGCGCCAAGGCCGAAAAGGGCGAATTGCTGTTCGGCACCATCGACACATGGCTCATCTGGAACCTCACCAAGGGCAAGGCGCACGTCACCGACTCGTCCAACGCCAGCCGTACCCTCATGTTCAACATCAACACGGGCGCGTGGGATGACGAGCTTCTGGGCATCCTCGACGTTCCGCGCTCCATGCTGCCCCGCGTGACCGGTTCGTCCGAGGTCGTGGGTGACATCCACCCAGAATTCCTCGGCAAGGCCATTCCCATCGCCGGCAATGCGGGCGACCAGCAGGCCGCCACCTACGGCAACGCCTGCCTCAAGCCCGGCATGGCCAAGAACACCTACGGCACCGGCTGCTTCATGCTCATGAACACCGGCACCGAAGTCCGTTCCAGCCAGAACAACCTGCTGAGCACCGTGGCATGGACGACCCCCTCGGGACGTTTCTACGCCCTGGAAGGCAGCGTGTTCATCGCAGGCGCAGTGGTACAGTGGCTGCGTGACGGTCTCGGCATCATCAAGGCCGCCCCCGAAGTGGAACAACTGGCCCTGAGCGTCCCCGACAACGGCGGCGTCTACCTCGTGCCCGCCTTCGCGGGACTGGGTGCCCCCCACTGGGACCAGTACGCCCGTGGCACCATGGTCGGCATCACCCGCGGCGCGACGAAGGCCCACATCGCACGTGCCGCGCTCGAGTCCATCGCCTTGCAGACCCTCGACATCATGGACTGCATGCAGAAGGACTCGGGCATCAAGCTGGCCGCACTGCGCGCTGACGGCGGCGCCACCCGCAACAACCTGCTGATGCAGTTCCAGGCCGACGTTCTCGGCGTGCCCGTCGAGCGTCCCAAGGTCACTGAGACCACGGCCCTCGGCGCAGCCTACCTCGCGGGTCTCGCCACCGGATTCTGGAAGAGCGAAGACGAGATAGCCACCATGTGGCAACTCGACCGCCGCTTCGAGCCCAACATGTCCGACGACAAGCGCCAGCACCTCGTCTACGAATGGCAGCGTGCCGTAGAACGCGCCAAGGCGTGGGTCGAGGCATAGCGCCAGCGACGCCGCAACCGCCAACACCAAGGGCGACGGGGATTCCCGTCGCCCTTTTCCGGTCCGAGGATGGTGATTCAACTGCGCTGCGTACAGGGCATCGTGCACGAGCCACGACCATTCTCCGTCGCACGGCGTCGAGCCTCGTCAAAGCCCCTGTAGTCCCGTCATACGAGGAGTGTCATGGAGTCAGGGCGACGGTTGCGGCCGTCGCCCCTTCTGTGGCATCCCGGAGTGTCTCTCAGGAACGGCTTCGCACGGTTCACGCGCCGGAAGTCGCCGCCATGCCGAACGCGGAGGCAAGATGCGCCTCATAGCGCGCCACGTCACGTGCCACATCGGGATTCTTGATCACATCGTAGCTGACGAACGTTGGCAGCCCGGTCATGCCGAGAAACCTGAAATTCATGTGCGCCGGGAAGAAGAGGTCATCCACGGTCCTGCCCTGAAACAGGTACTGTCCGGCATCGCCAAAGGCTTCGGGCGGGGCATTGAACGTCAGTGAGAGCATGTATGTCTTGCCGCCACATGTTCCCCCTGAGCCATATTGCCTTGCGGGGTCGCTCCGCGACCTGCCATCGCCGGTGCACAGCCGTCCGTCCATACCGGCAAGGTAGACGTAGTCCATGTACCGTTTGCAACTCCACGGGAAACCCATCCAGTTCACAGGGGACTGTACGATGACCGTGTCGGCACGTACGTGCCTGTCCACCTCGGCGTCTATGTCGTAGTCGCCATTCGTCGCGACGACCTCGACGCTATGCCCCATGCCGACAAGAACGCTGCGTGCCACTTCCACGAGATGGCTGTTCAGGCGTCCCGGCGACCTCGGGTACGGCTCGTGTCCGTTGATGATCAGAACATGCGACATGGTCGCCTCCTGCCGGAAGTCGCTGTCTTCCGGTCTTATCTTTGACCCGTGTGTTTCAGAACCACTGCACCACGTCGTGCAATGCCTGCCGCGTCTTGGGCCTCGGGTCCGCAACCCGGTAGCCGAATGCCGCCATGCACGCCACGCCGTACTGCGACTGGTCGATGCCGAAGTCGCTGGCGAGGACCTCGTCGATGCGTTGCTGCTGGAAACCTTCCATGGGGCAGCTGTCGACACCGAGCAAGGCGGCAACCGTCATCATGTTTCCGAGGGCGATGTAGACCTGCTTGCACGCCCAGTCGAAAAGGGCGCGCTCATCTCCCCACAGGTTGAAGTCATCCTTCTGGAAGGCTTCATAGCGTTCGAGTTTCATCTTCTGGACATCGGCGGGCAGAGCCTGAACCCTGTCGACGAAATCGCGCACATAGTCGCTATCTGCACGCGTATCCATGCCTTTTCGCGCAAGGTACACCACAAGGTGGCTGCAGTTGGGTATCTGCTTCTGCCCGCCCCATGTGAAGGCGTGCAGTTTCGCACGGAGCGCGGCATCCTGCACCACGAGGAACCGCCAGGGCTCAAAGCCGAAAGAACTGGGCGAGAGGCGGCCCGCCTGAAGTATGGTGGCGAACACCGGTTCCGGAATGATACGCGCCGCATCGAAGTCCTTTGCGGCATGCCTGAACAGAAAGGCATCGAGAATCTTCTTCTGCATACTCATCTCCTGCACTATCACACCGTGCACTGCTATGACATTCAAAAACGATATGCCTGTTGGTCATGCCTATTTATGATCTTGTCTTCATACTGTCGAGAAGGCACAAGTATGTGGCATAGTGTCCTTGGAGTAACCGCACACCATGCCCATCCATATGATGTGCATACGTTATCCAAACTGCATCACGGTATCATGAATGACAAACATCGATACAAACGCATGTTCCGAGAAATGACTCATCGTATAGAGCACGAGAACGACAACCATGCCTTGCTACGCAGTCGTATCCCCCATGCCCGCGGGCCCGCTGTCGCGCACATCAGTCGTGCCCGTCCCCGTGAGACAGGCACGACCGGACACCAGACCGGACGCCAAAGGGGCCGTCCACAAGGATGGTGCCCGGCGGGAGACGGCAAGGCTGCCGTCGGCAACACCATGACACGCAGCAACCGACGGACACGTGGACAGACACCTTCCACAGTGACGCCCACGGCGCGAAACCACCTGTACCCTTCACTTGCCTGACGACATGGGGTAACAGGCAAGACAAGCCTTCAGGAGTGACCACTTGCTTCTGCATGATAAAGTGCACCGTTTGATGGCGATAACCATACCGAGGTACTCATGTTTTCAGGGATGCAAGACAGAAGAGTGATGGTGACCGGTTCTGCCAAAGGAATCGGCAAGGGCATAGCCGAAGCCTTCGCCTCTCGAGGAGCGCGCGTATTCCTCGCCGACCTTTCCGCGGAGCATGTCGAGGCCACAGGCAATGCGTTCAGGGCAAAGGGGTACAACGTCGCATGGGGCGTTGCCGATGTGAAGGACAAGGCTTCTGTGGAACAGGTCGCGAGCAAGGCCGTGGAACAACTCGGCGGGTTGGATGTGCTATGCGCCAATGCGGGCATCTTTCCCGCTGCACCGCTGGAGACCATGACCGAAGAACAGTGGGACACGGTGCTCGACGTGAACCTCAAGGGCATGTTCCTTACGGTGCAGGCCTGCATACCGGCACTGAAAGAGAGCACGTCGGGGCGCATTGTGGTCACATCGTCAATCACCGGCCCCGTGACAGGCTATCCGGGGTGGTGCCACTATGGCGCGAGCAAGGCGGGGCAGATGGGCTTCATCCGCACCGCAGCCATCGAACTGGCGAGATACGGCATAACCATCAACGCAGTCCAACCCGGCAACATCGCCACGGAAGGGCTTCAGGAACAGGGAGAGGCCTATATGGCCTCCATGGCTTCTTCCATCCCCCTGCGGCGGCTTGGCCTCCCTGCCGACATCGCAGCGGCGGCCGTCTTTCTCGCCTCTCCTGACGCGGGGTACATCACCGGGCAGGGCATCATCGTCGATGGCGGGCAAATCCTCCCAGAGACACTCGAAGCGCTTGATGCGTAATCGGGAGAAACTGAACGGGATTCATAACACAGCGCCATATTCCATACCGCGCCAGTCGGCGGATGCGTGAACGCGTCTGGCATGTCCGGAGGCAGTCGACCTGAATGCGCCCGGAGAACCCACGTGCGCCCGGATGAGGCCAGATGCGTCGGGTGCCCAAATGTGCCTTGCCGCGACCACCAGACTACGGCAAGACTCTCACCCCGCGCATCTGTCGTGTTGAGGTCTTCATTGCTGCACGTCAGCACCTGACCGCCGACTAATACAGCCAGATGAAACCATCTCTTGAATCCAAGCCTCTCTCTTAAATCATGTCCCCTCATTACTGGCCAGCGGAAGAAACACCAACGCAGCACGCCACTGAGTGTCCGGACTGGCAGGGTAACGCCACGCTGGCCCTGCCACGAAGAAGTAGAAGTGGAAACGTACAAGATTCTGGCGGCATCGCTTCGGGCATCCTGACACTCACCGCATGCAGCCCATGTTCAAACCCATGGGACTCAGGCAGATGAAGCACATGATAGTACGTGACTTGTTGCCAGACACCCCGCAGACGCAAGCGTTGGCCAAGGCCATTAAAAAGGGGCCACCGCAACCCGGACAAACCTCTTACCGCGGGGGGTGTCCCAATGCCGCGGGGGGATACAGAGTGACCGCCCCCACGCAGGTGGTCCTGCCCCCCGACAAGAAGGACTTCCTCCGCTTGCTCGGACTCGGTACAGGCCCGAACAAGATGGGGCAACCATACAGAGATAAATACCACGAATCAGCAGAGCCACAGTGTATTGTTTTTCACGCGACCTTGTGCGGTATAAATGCGGTTCATTTTCTGGAAGAATATGCAATAATAGACCCTAAAAGGACAAGAACGACACAGCGCACTAAACATAGACACATATTAGCGTGAACACACAGGATTACTAGCATGCTGCAATTACTCACACGTATTTTGGCAATGTCGGCATGTATTCTCCTGCTGGCATATAACAATGCAAAAGCAGGCGCCGACCTCTATGTCATGGCTGAAGAGTCGACGCCTCCATACGCCTTCGTTGAACATGGCATAAAAAAGGGGATTGACCACGACATCATCGTCGAAGCTGCGAAAAGAATGAACATCCGTGTTGAAATCGACATGGTTCCATGGATACGCATGTATAAATCCATCGAGACAGGCGTTTGTGATGCAGGGTCTGTATTCTTCCATGTCAAGGAACGGGAGTCATTTGCGATATTTACAAATCCTCCTCTCCATCATAGCACATATTCTGTATTCATCAGAAAGGACAGCAAGCTTGAATACTCATCGATTGAAAGTCTTTACGGCAAAACGATTGGCGTATCCAGAGGATACAGGCTGAACAACGACTTCAAGGAGGCTGTAGAAAGAGGCTTCATTCAAATAGAAGAGACGAACAACATCTCTATGAACATAAGAAAAGTCA
The DNA here is from genome assembly GCF_000195755.1 of Nitratidesulfovibrio vulgaris str. Hildenborough. Classification (NCBI taxonomy): domain Bacteria; kingdom Pseudomonadati; phylum Thermodesulfobacteriota; class Desulfovibrionia; order Desulfovibrionales; family Desulfovibrionaceae; genus Nitratidesulfovibrio; species Nitratidesulfovibrio vulgaris. The sequence goes on from NC_002937.3 coordinate 3,286,943, forward strand.
TGGCTGGGCGACTATACTGCATGGTGGCAAATTACGATGTCACGATGCTTGAACTTTCCCGTGCTGGTCTTCGTGGCCAGCTTATAGCCTTGAACCCACCATTACTTGAAAGAAAGCCGCTCCATTTCGTTTTTTCTAAAGCAGGCAGGTATGGCAACAATAAAGAGTTCATAGCTAAATTCGAGTCGACGCTCGATGCCATGAAAAACGACGGAACATTCAAAAGAATATACGATCGATACTACGCCAAACAATGACGACTGCAGACCAAACAATGACGGTCGCACAGAGTGGGTATCCTCCTGACACAGCCGTACAAGCGGTCACCGAGCAGACGGAGTGCGCTCTTCTGTCTACCTCTGAGAGGCTATCAGGAGGATTTGACGGGGTATGCGAGCCAAATAGGGGCGATTCGCCCCCATCTTGGCGGGTCTGGGTTCTCATTTCTTGCACAGGCTAGGCACAACGGCATGAGCCAAGAAAAAAGCACTCGCAGCTGTTACGCTGCAAGTGCTTTTTGTACTCGTGGTGGGCGGTGAGGGGATCGAACCCCCGGCATTCGGCTTGTAAGGCCGACGCTCTACCAGCTGAGCTAACCGCCCAAGGGAGTATGCTCTTAAAGGAAAGCCGCGCGCGTGTCAAACGCCTTGCACAGCCTGTACATGCCGCCCCTACAACCCCACGACGACCTTGGTCGCCACGGCAATCTGGTACAGTATCTGCGACATGTCCTTCACGAGTTGCATGTTCTTGGAATCGAAGCGCGGCAGCACCATGAGATGGTCACCGGGTGCGATGGTGGTATCGCCCGTCCGGAAGACCTCGCCATTGGGACGCACGATGAGCACGCTCGACGTGTCCGCCCTGTTCGAGTAGCCGCCTGCCCCGCGAATATAGTCCTTCAGGCGCTTGTCACCTGCCCAGACGATGGCCTGCGGCATGACGACCTCACCCGTGACGAGTACGACGTCACTCTTGCCGGGAATGACGATGACGTCGCCATCCTCGAGGGCGATGTCGGCGACCTTGCCGCCCGACCCCACCACGACGATGCCGTCGGGCTCCACGTTGCGCGCCTTTTCGGCGAACTTGGAGATCATCTCGGCCTCGTGGCTGCGAATCTGGGCTTCCTCCGCGCTGGCAGATGTGGCCGTGAAGGAGCTTTGCTCAAGGCGGCGCAAGGCCTCTTCGATGGCCTTCTTCTGCCGTTCGGCGACGCTGCGCCGCTTGATGTACAGCCCCTGAAGGTCGGCCCTGTCGCGATCGACGGCGATGAACTGCTGCACGTCACGCAGGCGGGCGTTGCGCTTCACGGGAAAACGCGAGGCCCCGCGAATGGCACCACGCACCTCCACCATGATGGTATCGCCGGGCATGTCTGCGAGGTAGGTCACGTTGTCACCATCCTCGAGCGGCATGGTGTCGAAATCGCGCAACGGAAGGTACAGGTTGAAGGGCGCACCATGGCGGGTCCCCACAAGGCTCACGTGCGATGCCGTGGGCTTGGGGTCGGCCATGAGCGAGAGGTTGTGCCCCATCGCCTCGCCCTTGCGGAACTCGAACCGTGCGACGTTGCGCACTTCGCCGGTGGCGGCCACGGCGGGCCCCTTCTCGCCCACGACGATGGTATCGCCGTCTAACAGGCGCAAACGCGGCAGTTCACCACGCAGTGCGAAGGGGTAGAGGTCGAAACGGCTCACCTCGGCGTTGTCGCGCATGATGCGGATGTTGCGATAGCTGCCACGCCGCGGGTCGATGCCGCCCGCCTTGTCGAGATAGGCGAGCACCATGTCACCGGGGCCTCCGGTATACCTGCCGGGCCGCAGCACGAACCCGGTCACGAAGACGGACAGGGGACGGCTGTCGAGCAGTGTCACGTACATCTGCACGTTCTCGACCCCCGTGGCACTCAGCTTGCTCTTGATGGCATCGGCCAGTTGGGCCTGTGCAAGACCTGCCACGGGCACCGGCCCCACGTCGGTGATGTCCACATCTCCGGCCTCGTTGACGGTGAGCACACCATCGAACGACCGGTCACCCCAGAGGCGCAGCACCAGACGGTCGCCAGCGACGATTTCGCGGGTGTCGCCACTGCGGGCTGCTGCGAAATTGCCCTGGAAGAGATTCGCCCCGAAGGGCGCGATGTCGGCTTGCGGGGCCGCCTTGGCATCGGCCGTCACGGCATGGGCCATGTCACCGGACACGGCCACGAATACAGACACAAGGAGGGCAAGGGTCAGCGTCAGGGCTGACCGCCCGAAGAACAAGGCAAGGACGCCACGCATGGCTACCTCCGTCATATATGTCGCGGGCGACTTCGCCCGGAGTCGACTCTGCATGAGCCCTGCACCGAAACGGCGCAGCAGCCATCATCCGCCATCACCTCTGCCCCGTCGTTGACGCGGGCAGGCCTGCAAAAGCTGGCAGGCGTCGGTCAGCACCAGGACCTCCACAGGCAGTGGCAGACCTCCGCCGGGCCGAAGGGCTCCATATTCGAAGCCACTCCGGTCATGGCCGGGGCAGTGTGCGGCCATGGGGTTTGACACAAGGGCGGTGACGCCCGACGTGCATCTACTGGCCGATACCCTGCCCCCATATGCGGGGGGCCATCGTCCATGTACCGTCATCGCCCTTGCAGGCGACAACGACCTCTGCCTGCCCGTCACGGGTCAGCAAGGTGGCCCGGCGGCACTCCTGCCCAGACGCCGAGAGGAACGAACCCTCGACGAAGACGCGGATGGACTTGCCGAATTCCGGGTCGTCCAGCGTCGCCGATGAACCGCCGTCATGGGTGGACAGATAGTCCAGCAGGGGTTTCTCCACCACAGGGTCGTCGATGGGTGAAGCCGCCATTTCGGGCTGCTTGCCGCCGCAGGCTGCAAGAAGAAGACACGCCACGAGTGCGAGAAGGGCCGCAGGGCGCGTGAAGGATCTGTTCGGATGTCCGGGCATGGATACCTCGCAAGTGGTTGGCGAACGGGGAAACAGCCGGAAGGGACAATACCCTCGCCGGGCTGGCGGGGCGTGGCATGACAGGTCGCCCTGCGCCACGGGCCCACGGATGCCCGCAGTGGCCCCTATACCGCCGCGCGGGGGCCACTGTCCACTACGGGAGAGCATCGCCGTAACCGTACGATATCCTCATCATCCCTGACGGCCTCACATCGGCCCGCACTCATCCTTTCACCTCGCGGTGAAGGTCGATGCCGTAACGCGCCATGCGGTTACGTACCGTCCCCCGGTATACCCCAAGCAGGCGCGCCGCCTCGGAGATATTGCCGCGTGCACGACGCAACGCCGTAAGAAGCTGCCTTCGCTCCTCTCCTTCGCGCAATTCGCGTTGCGTTGGCGGGAAGGCGTCCGCCATGGCGGGCGGCGGCGTGCCAGCCTCGCCGGAAGTGCCGGGCAGTGACATCACGCGGTCATGGGCGTCCACCGACATCATCTCATGGTCGGGGCCGGAGTCGGTCACAACAGGCACAGCGGGCACCACGGGCACAGCGGACACGACAGGTATCGCGGCAACAGCACCGACTTCACCGGCCCGACCCTGCGTGCCCCCACCGGCACCGGGCCCGGCAACACGCACTGGGGCATCAGGGCGCACCTCATCCGCAGGGGCCTCCTGTGCGGCATCCGGCCCTGTCCTTTCGGCCACGGTGGCAGCCAGCGCATGCCCCCCGCATTCCGGCGTCCCGTCGATGATGTGCGGCGGGAGATGTTCCGCGTCGATGTCACCTCCGCCCGCCACCACACAGGCATACTCCATGGCGCTACGCAATTCGCGCACGTTTCCCGGCCATGTATAGGCCACCAGATGCCGCAGGGCCGCCGGCGTCAGCCCTCCGGCCTTGCGACCGTCACGTTCGGTGATGGCACGCAGGAAGAAGGCCGCCAGCAGGGGAATGTCTTCACGCCGTGCAGCCAGCGCAGGCAGCGTGACCGGAATGACGTTGATGCGAAACAGCAGGTCTTCACGGAAACGCCCCGCGCGCACGAGCGCGCCGAGATTCCTGTTGGTGGCGGCGATGATGCGCACGTCCACCTCACGGGGGTGATTGTCGCCCACCCTCTCGATGCGTTTGGTCTCAAGCACGCGCAACAGCTTCACCTGCGTCGGCAGGGGCAGGTCGCCTATCTCGTCGAGGAAGAGGTCTCCGCCATGGGCTGCCTCGAACCGTCCCTGCCTGTCGCGTACCGCCCCGGTGAAGGCACCGCGCACGTGACCGAACAGCTCGCTTTCAAGCAGATTCTCGTTGAGGGCCGCACAGTTGAGTTGCACATAGGGGCCGTTGCGTCGCCTGCCCAGTTCGTGCACCGCCCGCGCAGCCAGTTCCTTGCCCGTGCCAGACGCCCCCAGCAACAACACCGGGGCATCGCTCTCTGCGGCACGTTCAAGCAACCTGAAGGTACGATGCATGGCTGAGGACGCACCGACCATGCCCGCGAAGCCCTCCTCCGACCCGAGAAGGCGCGAAAGCTCTTCGATACGGCGCTCCTTGTCCACCAGTTCGGAAAGGTCGGTGATGATCTCCACGGCACCCTGCACGCCTCCCTGTCCATCGGTGAGCACGCGGGCGTTCTTGAGCACGGGAACCACCGTACCGTCCTTGCGGCGCACCGTGCACCGCTTGCGGTTCTCGCCCTTGCGGTCGAAAAGGCGGCACCAGTGCGCCCCGCCATCCTTGCGTTGCCGGACACAGGCATCACATTGCAGCACGGAACACGCGCGTCCCACCAGTTCATCACGGGTGAAGCCCGTCAGCCGCTCCAGCGCCGGATTCACCATGCGGATGCGTCCGTCGGGTCCGACGAAGACCAGCCCCTCGTTCAGGGTGTCGATGATGCCGCGAAGAAAACGCGGGTCGGTCTCATGCATGGCCCCTCCTCCCTGTTGCGCCTTTGCATCCATTGCCGGTGAGCCTCCCCCATGCCCACTGAGAGGGCAAGCGGCGGCAACACGGATCACACCAGATGATGCATCGATTGATGCACATCATGATGCGTCATGTGCTGCATATTTCGAAGTACCGCGTCGCACTCCACGATGCAAGGGGCCACCGCAGATAATAACAGACACGCTATTCCGGCATGTTATGATTATCAAACTCTTCAGGCACAGTTCCTGCTCTGCTTTCATGCGGACGGTTCACCCCTTCCATGAGGAGACAACAGGAGACATGTCAGCATCTACAGCAGTCCGCGGCAAGCGCATCTCGCGCCGCCGCTTCCTTGGCGGTCTCGGCATCGCCGGAACGGCCCTCGCCCTCCCCGCAGGCGCACGGGCGGACGTTCCGGCGATGCCGGGAGCGTCATCCGGCAAGACGCCCACGGTCTATGCCACCCTCTATGACCTCGACCGCTGCGTCGGTTGCGGTGCGTGCGTCGAGGCATGCCATGAGCGCAACGGCGCACGCTACCCCGAACCGATAAAGCCCTTCCCCGACCTCGTCCCCGCCGGGACGAAGAACGAAGACTGGTCGGACAGGCGCGACGTGGACGACAGGCTTACCCCCTACAACTGGCTGTACATCCAGTCCGCCACCGTCGATACGCCGGAAGGCCCGCGCGAGCTGCACTTGCCCCGGCGCTGCCTGCACTGCGCCAACCCGCCCTGCGCCAACCTGTGCCCGTGGGGGTCGGCACGGCGCGAGACCTCCGGTGCCGTGAGTATCGAGGCCTCCACCTGTCTTGGAGGGGCCAAATGCCGCACAGTATGCCCCTGGCACATTCCGCAGCGGCAATCGGGGGTGGGGCTGTACCTCGACCTCATGCCACGCTTCGCAGGCAATGGCGTCATGTACAAATGCGACCGCTGCGCCGACATCACCGCCCGCGGCGGCATACCCGCCTGTATCGAAGCCTGCCCCTACGACGTGCAGACCATCGGCCCCCGTGACGCCATCATCGCCGAAGCGAAGCGACTTGCCGCCGAAAGGGGCTGGCACCTCTACGGGCTTGACGACAACGGCGGCACCAACACCATCTATCTCTCACCCGTGCCCTTCGGGCTGCTGGACGCTGCCATCCCCAAGGGGCCGGGCAGGCCGCACCTCGCCCCCGTGGCGGATGCCATGCGCGACGAGACCCGCCTTGCCGCCGTGGCTGCCACCGCGCCCCTGGCCGGATTCGGTGCCGCCATGCTGCGTGTAGCCGCCGACATACGCGAAGCGGCCCATAGCGACGCACCCGGCGCACATTCTTCACACGCCATGGGGAAGCCCGGACGGGCTGCCACCCACCGTCTGTCAGCCCCCACCCCAATAGACACCATCACACCCCATGCCTTTCTCCCCCCTGCCACGTCTCGCGCCGTCCGCGCCATCTGGCTTGCGTGCGCCATCGTGCTGGGATTCACGGGGCTGATGCAGATGCCCATCGCCGCACGCTACGGCATGACGGCACTGCCCGGGCTGGCATGGACAGGAGATTTCCACGTCACGCACCGCATGCACTACGTCTTCGCAGCCCTGCTGCTTGGACTCGGGGGCTGGCTTCTCGGCAGGGCGTTGCGGCAGCGCGCCTTCCCGGCACTCACCCGCGAGGGCTGGCTTCGTCTCGGGCTTGTGGCCGGACTGACAGGCACCGGGGTGTTGCGTGTGCTCAAGAACCTGCCCGACGTGAGCTTCAGCCCCCTGCTGACCTTATGGATAGACCTCGCTCACCTCGGCCTCGCCGTTGCGCTGGGCGCGGTTGCGCTCGTCTTCGCCTTCACGGGGCGCACGGCATGGACCCGCCCCCGCCCACCCGCCGGACGTCCCCCCGCATAGTGCGGGGTCATGCAATGAAGGAGGATCACATGCACAACGCCAACGCCTCGTTCCCCCGCCGTCAGCGGCTGGCGGTGCTGGCGCTCGCCCTGACCCTGCTGCTGCCGGGTGCTTCCGCATGGGCTGCGGAAGTACCGCCCGGTGCCACAGGCCTCGTAGGCAAGTTGCCGGAGCATCACATCACCGCCGACCACAGCAAGCACCCCGCGCTGCAACAACCCTTCGCCTCGCCGCAGGAGGTCACCAAAGCCTGCCTCTCGTGCCACAATCAGGCGGCCCTTCAGGTACACAAGACCATTCACTGGACATGGCTAGACCCGGCCGACCCCACCCGCAAGATGGGCAAGGGCGGCATCACCTTCAACAACTTCTGTATCGCCGTACCTTCCAACGAGCCACGCTGCACCTCATGCCATGCAGGCTACGGCTGGAAGGACAAGAACTTCGACTTCTCGGCGCAGGAGAACGTGGACTGCCTCGTCTGCCACGACCGCACAGGCACCTACAAGAAATTCCCCACCATGGCGGGGATGCCCGTATCCGAACCGACAAAGTTCGGCGAAGAGCAGTTCGACCCGCCCGACTACAACGCCGTCGCCGCCGCCGTGGGCAGACCCACACGCGACAACTGCGGCAACTGCCACTTCTATGGCGGGGGCGGAGACGCGGTGAAGCACGGCGACCTCGACTCGTCGCTGCATACGCCAAAGCGTGAAATCGACGTCCATATGGATGTGAAGGGGGCCAATTTCACCTGCCAGCGTTGCCACACCACCGATGTGCATTTCATAGCCGGACGCACCTACAAGGAACCCGCCTTCACCGAACGCAAGAGCCTCGTGCAGGACGACCAGGTCAAGCGCATCGCCTGCGAATCGTGCCATACCGCCACGCCGCACAAGGCCGGACACAAGGCCAACGACCATACGGACAAGGTCGCCTGCCAGACCTGCCATATCCCGGCCTATGCACGTGCCATCCCCACCAAGATGTGGTGGGACTGGTCTACCGCAGGCAAGAAGAAGGACGGCAAGAACTACAAGGAGAAGGGGCCGCTGGGGAAGCCCGTCTACGACACCCAGAAGGGCGACTTCAGGTGGGAACAGAACGTCGTGCCCGAATACAAGTGGTACGGGGGCCGCATGGACTACCTGCTGCTGACCGACAAGGTCGACCCCGCCAAGCCCGTCGAAATCAACCGCGTCATCGGCTCGCCCGACGACCCCAACGCGCGCATCATGCCCTTCAAGGTACACCGGGGCAAGCAGCCCTTCGACCCTGAACTGAAGACCTTCGTGGTACCGCACCTCTTCGGCAAGGACGACGCCGCCTACTGGAAGACCTACGACTGGGCCAAGGCCATCGAGGCCGGGCAGAAGGCCGTGGGACTGCCGTGGAGTGGCAAGTACACCTTCGTCGAGACGGCCTACCACTATCCCATCACGCACATGGTGGCCCCCAAGGAGAAGGCCCTGCAATGCGCCGACTGCCACAGCCCGGCGGGACGTCTGGCAGGTGTGGGCGGTGTATGGATGCCAGGACGTGACGCCAGCAGTGCCGCAGACACCCTCGGCTGGATCGCCGTCATCGGTTCACTGTGCGCCGTTACCGTGCACGGCATACTGCGGCTCAACGCGCGCAAGCGCAACGACGGATAGGAGAGCGCCATGAACACCGAGAGACTCTACCTCTACACCCGGTTCGAGCGTTTCTGGCACTGGGCGCAGACACTGCTCATCCTCGTGCTGCTGGTCACGGGCTTCGAGATACACGGCACGTACAGGCTGTTCGGCTTCGAAACCGCCTTCACGGTGCACAACGCCTGTGCGTGGACATGGTTCGTGCTCTACGCCTTCATCGTCTTCTGGATGGCGACCACAGGTGAGTGGAAGCACTATGTGCCCACCTTCCTGAAGCTCATGGACGTGGTCCGCTACTATGTCTCGGGCATCTTCAAGGGTGAGCCGCATCCGGTGCCCAAGAGCGAACGCAGCAAGCACAACCCCCTGCAACGGCTCACCTACCTTGGCATCGTGTCGGTTCTCGTGCCCTTCCAGATGGTGACGGGCTTCCTGTACTACACCTACAACCAGTGGCCCGCCTTCGGCTTCGCCGGGGCGCTCACCCTTCAGGTGGTGGCCGTCCTGCACACGGTGGGGGCCTTCGCCTTTCTCGCCTTCGTCATCGTGCATGTGTACATGACCACCACCGGCCATACGCTCACCGCACATATCAAGGCCATGTTCACCGGCTACGAGGACGTACCGCGCCACTAGGCTGCATGCAGCCCCCGTCATCCCGTATCCACCGGGTTGGCGGGAGCCTTCCAGCACCGTCCACCCGTGCGGCGCGTCTCCTCCGCACGGTCCGGCCGCCCGGCGCACCGTGCACCGGGCGGTTCCCTTGCAGGCATCCCTGCCTGTTCAGACTTGCCGTGACACGGGCAAAGCGTATGGTAGGCTCGCGCGGCAACATCTCGATGCCGCCCGACGCACACACCACAAGGGAATGGCGTTCATGACTCTGTTCACGGTTCTCCCCTGACCTCTCATGCATGCGTAGGCTGCGGCTGGTGTTGCCTCGACAACCAGTGCGGCGTATCGCATCACCTGCACGGCTACCTTCCGCGATGCCCCGAACTGCTCTGGCACGACCCGGCAAGGCGTTACATATGCCGCCTCATCCGAGACGAGCCTTCCGGCGTCGACCTCACAGAACTCCATGCGGGCGAAGGATGCTGTGCACCGCTCAACGGCTGGCACCATGATGTGCGGCAACGCACCTGAAGCCACCACGTAACGGCAGCTTCAGGCATCATTCTCCGACTTCACACGGGAAGACGGGCCGGGAGCATCCGCCACCAGAAGTCGGTGGCGGGCAGCCTGCCGTATCCCACGCGGGCATAGAACCGTTCAAGGCTCTCCAGCGAGCGCTTCGGGTCTCCGCCGATGCGTACCCGGCCCAGCAGTGCCCTGTCTTCGGGCCGCAGCCAGTCGATACAGAACTGCAGAGGGCATGGGCGCAGCAGCGAGACGCCGCAGTCGCCATAGAGCCACGACCGTTCGAGAAGTTGGCGGGCCACGTCGCCACCCCGGGCCTTGGGCGCCACCAGTAGCACGTCCACATAGGAGACGGGGGCGTCGTGGGTCGAAGCCATGGCGAAGCGCACGGCCTCCACGGCCTCGCGCAGGTCGTCGTGCGAGACGCCCGCGAGGTCGCCCACCATGTCCAGCGAGTGGTAGTGGATGACGAAACCGCGCAGCCTGCCCACCACCTCGCCGTCATGGACGGCGTCGATGGTATAGGCGCGCAGACCGGAACCGCATTCCGGAGACTCTGTGAGATGCGTAAGACAGCTTGTGCGTGTCGGGTGCATAGATGTGGGGTTTGAGTGCCCCCGCCGAACGGCCTGGGGGGCGGGCCTGCAGCAGGGCTGCCAGCTAACACGGGACATGGGGGCGGGAACGGATGCGCCGGCATGTGCACGCCTGCAGCGTGCGACCGTTCGCCCGATGGCCATCCGTCGCCCTGTTCCGGGAGACGGAGACGTCTGCACCGGGAGGCCCCGGCACACCGGCTTGCAGCGGCACACAGGCACCATGAGCAGACCGTGCCCGGCGCGCCACCTTCACCACCATGTCGACCGCTACGAACGCTGACGGTCGACCGTGCTCGTCGACCGCCTTACGGCATCGACACCGCCCGCATCTTGTAAGCCGATTCCCGCCCGGACGCCAGCCCCTACATGAAGGGTACCAGTTCGAACAGCTTCTTACGTTGCGTCGCCACGATATGGTAGAACTGGTTCTGCGGGATGTAGATGTGCGGCACGTCCTCTGTGCGACGGTAGAGGAAGTGCGAGAGAATCATGCGGTTGATCGCCTGATGCCCGATGAGCAGCACACCCGGTGCGTCGCCCGCGATGAAGAGTGCCCGTTTGAGCCCCCTCTCCACCCGTTCTCGCAAGGTGACGTAGCCCTCCCCCTGCGGATAGACGTAGTTGTACTTGTCACGCATGCGCGCCGCATACTGTTCAGGCATCTCTGACTGGATGTCCTCGTAGCGCATTCCCTCGCACAGCCCCGCGTCGATCTCGTCGAACTCCGGCAGTGCCATGATACGGCAGTCCGGACGGGCGGCCTTGAGCGGTGCCGCCGTCATGGACGAACGTCGCCGCGTCGAGGTGAAGATGTGCGTGACCTCGACCCGGCTGAAATGCCGTGCCAGCGCGTCGGCCTGTTCCTTGCCGTGCGCCGTGAGTTCGGGGTCGCCGCCTATGCGTCCTTCCACGTTGTAGGTCGTCTCGCCATGGCGCACCAGATAGAGGTTGCGCACCCAGTCGGAGACGAGGATGTCGCGGATACGGTGGAAGAAGGGCACGCGCGCGCCAAGACGTTCCTCGAGGATGCGATTCTGCACCGAGTCGACACGCACCCAGCAGCACTCATCCTCCAGCGGGGCGTACATGCGCTCGTAGTAGTCCATACGCTGCCTGAAGCTGGCAATGGCCTCGGCCCGTGTCTTTCCGGCGAATTCCGGCAAGGCGGCCTTGCGTTCGAGGCTTGCTTCAAGCAGCACCGGGTCGTCGTTGCGGCATTCCACGAACAGCAACGGGTGGTCCGTGAGACGTGCCTCCAGCATGGCACGGCGGGCACGGCTGGCATTGGTCGCATCGAGAATGGCGACATTGCCGCCCCCGGCGAGAAAGGCGCGTGCATGGGCCACGTTCTCTTGCGCCAACTCTTCGCGGCGGGCCCGCCCTTCGGCATTGTCGGGATGATAGAACTCCGGTGCCGTGGAGTCGCGCCCGAGGCGGGTGCGCCGCAACTCGCCGTTATTGAAGATGCCGACGCGCAGCCCCTCTGCCTCGAGCCCTTCGCGGATGCGCTTCGCCAGCGTCGACTTGCCACGTGCCGGAAGTCCGACCATCGCCACGTACAACTTCTTCACGGTCAACCCTCTTGATGCAGAAATGGTGGAAAGGCCCTTCAGAAGGCACTGCACTCGCGGTCACGGCAGGCCCCTGTGCACATTCCGAAGCCTCGTCATGACGACATACCGGACGGCTTGCGCATGGGGTGCCGTGCCACCACATAGAGGCGACGCTGCAGGCGCGTGTGACCTGATGCCGCAGGCATCGGCACCATGCATCGACAACGGAAAGCGGGCAACACGAAACGCACAACAGAGAACGGGTGACGACGAACCGACAGGCCGAGTCATGCCGCCCTCCCCCGCCCGCTCACAAGACGGTGCAAACTATGCGCGCAGCATCCACGCGACCGGACGGCGTCAGCAACGTCCGTACAGGGCCGTCATCCTCGCCAGCGCCTCATAGCGTCGGAGTTCCATGTGTTCCGGCAGCATGCGCCATGACCAGTTGCCCTGCGGGATGGAGGGCATGTTCATGCGCGCCTCACCCCCAAGCCCGAGCACATCCTGCAACGGCAAGAGGCACAGCCCCGCCACGCTGCCCAGCGCCAGACGCTGCATGACCGTCGCCGCCCGGTCAGAGCCGACCTCGTGTCCGACATAGGTCTCGAAACGCCACCGGTCGCCGTCCGGCAAGGCGTCGAACCACGCCCGCGTGGGCGGGTTGTCGTGCGTCCCCGTATAGACCACCGAACGTTCCACATGCCGGAAGGGGATGTCAGGGTTGGATGCCGGGTCGCCGCCGAAGGCGAATTGCAGCACCTTCATGCCCGGCAGGGCGAAGGTGTCGCGCAATTCGCGCACATCCGGCGTGATGACGCCGAGGTCCTCCGCAATGAACGGCAAGCCCGGCAACGCCCGTGACAGCACGGAGAACAGTTCCATACCCGGCGCGCTGACCCAGCGACCGTTGATGGCTGTCGCCTCCTCCGCAGGAATCTCCCAGAAACCCGCGAAGCCTCGAAAATGGTCGATGCGCACCATGTCTGCCAAGGCAAGGTTGCGGCGCAGCCGGCGCACCCACCAGCGGTATCCGTCGGCCCTCAACGCATCCCAGTCGTACACCGGGTTTCCCCAGCGCTGCCCGGTCTCGCTGAAATAGTCGGGCGGCACCCCCGCCACGGTGACTGGTCGCAGGTCTTCACCCAGCTTGAAGAAGTGCGGCGCAGCCCACACGTCGGCACTGTCATAGGTGACATAGATGGGCACGTCACCGATGAGGCGCACCCCCGCATTGGCGGCGACGGCGCGAAGTTCACGCCATTGGCGATGGAAGAGATATTGCTCGAAGCGCACATAGTCCATCTCCACCGACTCGCTGGCGGCCCAGTGCCCCAGTGCCGCAGGGTCGCGCCTGCACAGCTTCTCGGGCCACTCGTCCCAGCTTGCGCCGGAATGGGCGGACTTGATGGATACGAAGGCCGCATAGTCGTCAAGCCAGTGGGCCTCGGCACGGCAGAAGTCACGGAAACCGCCATCAACGGCAAGGGCACCACGGTTGCGTTCGTAGGCGGCGCGCAAGACCCGGCGCCGGTGGCTGTCCACCGCCTCATAGTCGACACGCGAAAGTGCGCCGCCTTCGCTCACACCCCCCGGCAGGTCGCCGATATCGGCCCATGAGACCAGCCCTTCGTCGGCGAGACGTTCAAGGCTGATGAACAGCGGATTGCACGCAAAGGCCGAGGGACTCGAATAGGGTGAGTTGCCTATGAACGTCGATGTCGGATTGAGGGGGAGGAATTGCCAGCACGACTGGCCCGCCGACGCCAAGAGGCGCACGAAGGCATGGGCCGCAGGGCCGATGTCGCCGATGCCCCCGACGGATGGTAACGAGGAGAAATGCAGCAGGATGCCACTTGCGCGCACGCTCATGCCTGACCTCCGTGTGGTGTGCAATGGTACCATGGGTTCCGCACGGCGTCACCGAAGAGAGTCTTCGCAGACGGCGGTATTTTGCAAGGAGAACACGCCCAGGCGGTAGACGGCATGGAGGAGGACTGACTTGCCCGGAGCCCCCTGCCCGTGCCCGCCGGGTGACGGCGGTGACTTCGAAGCGTGCAGGACGCCCGGTGGCGCCAGGCTAGTAATACAGGAAGGCGGGCTGGCCCATGTTCTGCGGCGGGGCGATGCCGAGTGCCGATTCGAGCACCTCGCGCACCCACGACCGTTCCTTGGGCGGTTCGATGAACACGGGCTTTTCACCCTTGAGGTCCACAAGGGCAAGCAGCACGTCCATGGCTGCGGCTTCGCTGCCAAGCTTGTCCACCAGCCCCAGTTCAAGTGCCTGCGACCCGGTGAGGATGCGCCCGTCGGCGAAACTGCGCACCTTCTCGACCGGGATGTTGCGGTCTTCGGCAATCATGCTCACGAATTGACCGTACATCTCCATGATGATGCTCTGAAAGTAGGCGCGTTCCGCTTCGGACATGGCGCGGAAGGGCGAACCGGCGTCCTTGAGGTCGCCGGAGACGAGCGTCTGCCGTGCCACGCCAATCTTGTCCATGAGTCCCTGCACGTTGGGCATCTCCATCTTCACGCCGATGGACCCCGTGATGGTGGCAGGGTTGGCGACGATGCGGGTGGCACCCGTGGAGACCATGAGCCCGCCAGATGCGGCAAGGCTGCCCATGGAGACGACGACGGGCTTGTCGGCAGCAAGCCGTTTCACGGCATCGTGCAATTCCTGCGAGGGGGCGACAGCCCCGCCGGGCGAGTCGACCCGCACCAGCACCCCGCGCACGGTGCGGTCTTCGGCAAGCTTGCGCATCCACTCCAGTGTCTTGCGTACATCGCCGATCATGCCTTCGATGCGCACGATGCCGATGCGCGGGCCCCCGAAGGAGCCAGCATCGGTCAAATGACGAAAGGTGGCCGTGGCCCCCGTAAAGAGGGCCACCGCCACCATGATGAGCAGGAATCCGAAGATGAACGGATGCCGCTGGCTGAAAGAGAGCCTAGTTGTCGGCTGCATCCTCTTCCAGCTTCAGCTTGAGGATATCGCCAAGGGTCTGACCGCCCACTTCGGGAGAACCGGAACGGAACTCCTTGGGCTTGCGACGCTCTTCCTCATCCTTGAGCTGCTTGATGGAGAGGCCGAGACGACGCTCTTCCGCGCTCACATGGATGACCTTGGCCTGGATCTCCTGACCTTCCTTGTAGATCTCGGAAGGAGATTTGATCTTCTTCTGGCTGATTTCGGAGACGTGGACGAGGCCTTCGATGCCCTCTTCCACTTCCACGAACAGGCCGAAGTCGGTGATGTTGGTCACGCTACCGGTGACGAGGGTGCCCACGGGGTAGGTGGCGGGCACACGGCTCCACGGGTCTTCGGCAAGCTGCTTCACGCCGAGGGTGAACTTCTCGTTCTCCTGATCGACGGTGAGCACCTTGGCCTGCACGACATCGCCGACCTTGTACATCTCGTTGGGATGACGGATCTTCTTGGTCCAGCTGATGTCGGACACGTGGATGAGGCCGTCGATGCCGTCTTCGATGCCGATGAACATGCCGAATTCGGTGATGTTCTTGATGACGCCCTCAAGGATGGTCCCTTCGGGGTACTTCTCGGCCACGACTTCCCAAGGATTGGGCTTGACCTGCTTCATGCCGAGGGAGATGCGCTTCTTGTCGGGGTCGACGCCGAGGATGACCACCTCGACTTCATCGCCCACGCGCACCATCTGCGAAGGATGACGCAGCTTGCGGGTCCAGGACATCTCGGAGATGTGCACCAGGCCTTCCACACCGGGTTCGAGTTCGACGAAGGCACCGTAGTCGACAAGGTTGGTGACCTTGCCCTGACCGCGCAGACCTTCGGGGAACTTGGCGGTGATGTCCTGCCACGGGTCGGCCACCAGCTGCTTCATGCCGAGGGAGACCTTCTGGCTGTCGCGGTCGAAGGAGAGAACCTTGAGTTCCAGTTCCTGACCGAGGGAGACCAGTTCCTTGGGATGACGGATGCGCTTCCACGACATGTCGGTGATGTGCAGCAGGCCGTCGAGACCGCCGAGGTCGACGAACACGCCGTACTCGGTGATGTTCTTCGCCTTGCCCTTGACCACCTGACCTTCTTCGAGGGTACGCAGAAGATCCTGACGCTTGGAGTCGCGTTCCTCTTCGAGGAGCACGCGGCGGGAAACGATGACGTTGCTGCGGCGGCGGTTGATCTTGAGAACGCGGAATTCGTATTCCTGGTTCACCAGCGCGTCCATGTCGGGCACGGGGCGCAGGTCGACGTGCGAGCCGGGCAGGAACGCTTCCACACCGCCGAGGTCGACGGTGTAGCCACCCTTGATGCGACGAACGATACGACCCTTGATGACGCCGTTCTTCTCCTGCACTTCTTCGAGCTGGTCGAAGAGCTGCATGCGCTTGGCCTTCTCGTAGGACAGGGTGATGGTGCCTTCCATCTCGTTCTTGCGAACGACGAAGACGTCTACCCGGTCGCCCACGCCGATGATCAGGTCGCCGTTGGCATCCCTGAATTCGTTGGCAGCGATCTGGCCTTCGGACTTGAAGTTCACGTCGACGAGAACGTAGTCGTCGCCGAGGCGGACGATCTCGCCCTTGACGATGGAACCTTCTTCAAGGTCGCCGAAGTCGGAGCTGAGGTAGTTCTCAAGGGCGCTTTCGAAGCTCATATCTGCGTCGAAAGCGTGATTTTCCATGGTTTCAGGGGTGGTTGCCATACGTTTCCTCCAACCAACAACAAAAATTTTCCTGCCCGTATCGAGCCGGATTTGTCTACATAGCAGAAAGCCCCTGCGAACACAACAGCAACCGCACCATTCACCGGCAACCCGCAACGAGGGGCGTCGGGCATACGGCATCTGTCATGTCCCGCCCCCCTGCACGCCCATCACGGGCCGCGGCAGTGTCACCACCGCGCAGCCGGACATGCCATCAGGCAAGGGCCACGAGGTCGTAGGTGCGGGTCTCAACGATGTCGGCCTCCACCAGCGCGCCGGGTTCGACGCCGGGGCCGCTCACGTAGGTGATGCCGTCTATCTCGGGGGCCTGGAACCACGTGCGCCCGGTGTGCAGTCCCGGCCACTCCTCGTGCGGGGCGTCCACGAGCACCTGCTGCCGTGTGCCTTCATGGACCGCGAGCAACTCTTCGCTTATCTCGGCCTGTACTTCCATGAGCGCATCGCGCCGCCACTCCTTCACCCTGTCCTCGACCTGTTCCGGCATCTCCGCAGCAGGAGTGCCCTCTTCGGCACGGTAGGCGAAGACGCCCATATGCGTGAAACGGGTCTCTTCCACGAAGCTGGTCAGCGCGGCGTAGTGTTCGTCGGTCTCGCCGGGGAACCCCACGATGAGGCTGGTGCGCAAGGCGGCGTCGGGGAAGAAGTCGCGCACCCGTTCCACCACGCGGCGCGGGTCGCGCGCGAAGGGCCGCCCCATGCGTGAGAGGATGTCGGGGTGTGCGTGCTGCAACGGCACGTCGAAATACGGCACCAGCGGTGCCCCGGCATCGCGCATGAAGCCGAGCAGTTCGCGCGTCAGCCCCGCCGGGTAAAGGTACATGAGCCGCAGCCGCGCAAGACCGGGCACGGGCAGCAGCCTCTCAAGCAACGTGGCGAGGCCGTGCGGGGCGCCGATGTCCTCACCCCATGCCGTCACGTCCTGCGCCACGAGAACGAGCTCGCGCACGCCTTGCGCCACAAGGTCGCGGGCCTCGCGTTCCAGCACGTCGGCAGGCGTGGAGCGATGTCCGCCCCGGATGGACGGGATGGTGCAGAACGAACAGTTATGGCGGCATCCGTCGCTTATCTTCAGCCACGCGTATGACGGCCCGGTGCTCAAGAGTCTGCCGGGAGTGACGGCTCCCTCCAGCTTGAGGGCATGCGCCAGCATGGCGGGCCATGCCGTGATGTCCTGATTGGGCAGCCATACGTCGACTTCCGGCAGTTCAGAGGCCAGTTCCTTGGCGCCGTAACGACCCACGAGACACCCGGCGACCGCCAGCAGAGGGCGCTTGCGCAACCCGGACAGGTCGTCGATGGTCTCGACGATGGTACGCACCGACTCCTCGACGGCGGGCAGGATGAAGCCGCAGGTGTTGATGAGCACCACGTCGGCACGTGACAGGTGCTCCACCGGCTGCACGGCGACGCCCAGCGAACCCAGGAGATGCTCGGTGTCGACCCTGTTCTTGGGGCAGCCGAGGCTTATGGAATAAACGCTTATCATATGTCGTTTTCCGGGCTAGGATGAAAGAAAGTACACATTCGGACGGACACCCTCAGGGCTCACCCGACGGAGGTACGCATGAACCGCTCAACCGGAACATCCCACGATCGCAGGCCCTTTCCGCTGGCGGTGGCAGGAACGGGCAGGCCACTCGGCCCCATGCTCACCTTCCTGCGCCGTAGGGATTTTACCGACGCATTCCCGTGGGTCAAGCTCGTTGCCGTCGTGCTTCCCCACGGAATGGACCTTCCGCCCATGCCGCTGGCCGAGGGACTACCCCGCTACGGCGACGCCGCCACCCTCTTCGCCAGCCACCCCGACCTGCGCCTCATCCTCGACCTCACCGACGACGGTTCGCTGACGGACGGGCTTCGTGCCAGCGCCCCCCCCGGGGTCTCGGTGGTGGGGCCGGACTCGGCACTGGTGCTGCTCGAGGTCATGGCCTCGGAAAGGATGTGCGGAAGCTGCAACGTCCAGTTGCAGCAGGCGCGCGACCTTTTCGCCACCCTCATCGACCAGGTCGATGAGGACATCCTGCTCATCGACACCGAAGGGCATATCCTCGACCTCAACCGCAACATCCTCGAACGCAAGGGAGGCACCAAGGACGACTGGGTCGGTGCATGCTGCAAGGAGATAGACGGCCCGGATTTCTGTGCCCCCCCTGAACGTGGCGGCTGCCCCTTCCGCGAGACCACCGCCACGGGGCGCAAGGCCGAACGCATCCACACCAAGGTCGACGAGGAGGGGCGCGTCCGCTACTTCCGCGTCTACACCTACCCCGTGCAGGACCAGAACGGGCGCCTCACCAGCATCATCGAGATGCGGCGCGACATCACCAACCGCACGAACATGGAACTGCGCCTTCAGCAATCCGAGAAGCTTGCCGCCATAGGCGAACTGGCCACCTACATCGCCCACGAGATACGCAACCCGCTCTTCGCCATCGGCGGCTTCGCCAACTCGCTGCTGCGCCTCCCCACGCTGGACGAGACCGCGCGGGGCAAGGTTCAGGTCATCCTCGAAGAATCGCGCAGACTCGACAACATCCTGCGCAGCATCCTCAACTTCGCGCGGCCCACCACCTCCAAGGCGGGCAAGGCCGACCTCAACGGTGTCGTGCGCCAGACACTGGAACTCATGGCCTTCGGCTTCGACACGCGGCGCATCACCAGTGAACTTGCCCTCGCCGCCGACCTGCCGCGTGTACGCGGCGACGCCGAACTCATCAAGCAGTGTCTCATCAACCTCGTCAAGAACGCACAGGAGGCCATGCCGGGTGGCGGAGTGCTCACCGTGCGCACCGGCATGACGCACAGCCATGTCTTCGTGACGGTGGAGGACTCCGGCGAAGGCATCCCCGCCGAGATGCACGAGCGCATCTTCAGCCCGTTCTTCAGCACCAAGGAGAAGGGGGCGGGCATCGGCCTCGCCATGACGCGCAAGATCGTCGAGGACATGGGCGGCAAGGTCGACCTCGTGAGCCACGTGGGCAAGGGCACGCGCATCACGCTCTTCCTGCCCCCCGTACTTGCCGTGCCGGAAGGCGAGACGCCCCCGCACGCGAACGGACCTGCCGGAGAGGACACCCCCGGAGAGACCGGCAGGCAGGGCTCCCCGTCAAGCCGGGATGCACAGACCTCGGAGACCGCGACGTCGGGCACGCCCCCCCCGCCGGAGACCGCCTCCGCCCCCGCATCGTCGGCGACGTCGCCCTGTCCGTTCGCACGCAAGGATTGAGGCATGGAGGCCCTCAAGATAGTGTGGGAGTCTCTCTCGCCGGGAACTCCAACAGGACGCACCTAGCCCCGCCATGGGGCTGGTCGCCTCACCGGACAGGCCGCCGGCAGACACACCACAGGCCGCGCACCCTATTGTCCTTGAGGCCATTGGGCCGGGTGCATGGGCGCGTGGGATGTACACCGGAGCAGGGACAGAATGCCCCCCTGTCCGTGCACAGTCCAACGCCCTCTTTTCCGTCGTCCTTCTTCCGTCGCCCCATTGCCGGTCTTGGGTCGCGGGTCGTGGGGCGCACGTGTGGAGTCCTGCGCCAAGCATGCATACCGCGGGTCAGCTTCCCCAGCCAAGCACACACGCGCACCGCAGAGGGGGCGGGCATAGCCCCGGTCACGCACCGCGACACGGCGCCCCCCCACGTCTTGCCCCCCGCAGCACATGGGGTTACCACGCAAGGGTGCCCACGATGTGCGGCGCAAGGCCACTGAAACGCGCCTCCCACCCCAAACCTCGACCGCACCCGCACACGGCGTGCGCCAGTCCAAGGACGCTTCATGACCAAGGCTACCATCGTGCTCGCCACCCGCAACGCAGGCAAGGTCGCTGAACTCGCCGACGCCCTGCGTGCCTACGGGCTCGACGTACTCGGCCTCGACGCCTTTCCGCAGGTGGGCGAGATAGAGGAGACGGGCACCACCTTCGAGGAGAACGCCCTGCTGAAGGCACGTGCCGTGGCGGAAGCCACCGGACATGTCGCCGTGGCGGACGATTCCGGCCTCGAGGTCGACGCGCTGGAAAGACGCCCCGGCGTCTATTCCGCACGGTATTCCGACGACACGCCCGACCTCCCCGGCGACACGCGCGATGCCCGCAACAACGCCAAGCTGCTGCTTGAACTCGACGGCGTGCCCGCCGAACGGCGCACGGCACGTTTCCGTTGTGTCATGGCAGCCTGCACGCCCGACGGACGACATGTCTTCGCCGAAGGTGCGTGGGAAGGCCACATCGCCCTCGCCCCGGAAGGCGACAACGGCTTCGGCTACGACCCGCTGTTCATCGACCCGCAGTCAGGCCTCCACTCGGCGCAGCTTTCACGCGACGAGAAGAACGCCCGCAGCCATCGCGGCAAGGCGCTACGACGTCTCCTCGAACTGTGGCCCGCCTTCTGGCGCGGCTGATACCTTTCCCCTGAATGCCATGGGGCCGTCGCCGCGTCATGTGCGGTGGCGGCCCTTCATCCTCGGACATGCGGGCAGCCCGCGGCCTCCTGTTCTGCCCATGCCCGCCGTCCCTCATCACGAAGTCCGGCATCACGAAGTCCGGCACCATCAAGTCCCGCCGGGTCAGCGCATCCCGCCAGCGATCCCCTTCAAACAGCATCCCGCCAGCGAGAATGCGCAGTGCCCCGGCAACGCGCACCACCACAAGTCACGTTCACTCTGCACACGACACCGCACGCACCCCGCGCCTTGCCGCGGCGGCCCATGCCCCACCCCTTCCTGCGTGTATTTCCCGCATGGGCGCAACCTATCATTGGTCGCCCCAAACCTGCGGTGCTATGATGCCAATCCACACCCCGTCCCGGCGTACCGCCCGACCACCGCGCACACCTGCGAGGCGGTGCGACCGTAACCCCGCATGGGGAGGAACACGATGACACTCAAGCGCAAGCTCATGGTCGGATTCATCCTTGCCCTGTTCGTGACCTGCACTCTCATAGCCGGAGTCAACTGGTACTTCGCCCACGACGGCATGAACGGCATCGGCGACACTGCAGTGGAAGCCATGAAGGACAGGGCACGCGGGCAGCTTGAGAGCATTCGCAGCGCCAAGGCCCTGCACATCGAAGACCTGTTCCAACGCATCCGCAACCAGACACGCACGCTGGCAGAGAGTCTCACCGTCCGTGAGGCCGCAACGACACTGAGTGCGGCCTATTTCACGGTGCAAGGCGAGACCACTGGCGCGCTCGACGCCAAGGCACTGCGAGGCAAGCTGACCGAGGACTATGCCGGGGCGAACTATCTCGCCAACCCGACCTTCGCCACCCATGCCCGCACCGCGAAGGGCTACGCCCCCCGTCCTGCGGAAACGTACCTGCCGAAAGATGCCAACGGCATCATCCTGCAGGCGATGTACGTGCACCCTTCGGGCAACCCCAACCCGCTGGGCGAAAAGCACCGCCTCGACGCCAACCCGCTGGCGTCCACCTACAACACCCTGCACCGCAAGTACCATCCCATACTGCGCAACTATCTGACGACGTTCGGCTACTACGACATCTTCATCATCGATGCCGCCAGCGGCGTCATCGTCTATACGGTCTTCAAGGAGAAGGACTACGCCACCTCACTGCTGACGGGCCCCTACCGCGACACGGGGCTGGGCGCGGTCTTTCGCGAGGCGGTGGAGAACGGACGCAAGGGACGGCGCGACGCCGTATCCATCTCCGACTTCGCCCCCTACGAACCCAGCTACAACGCTCCGGCGGCCTTCATAGCAGCACCGGTCTTCGACGACCGGGGAACATGCCAGGCCGTGCTGGCCTTCCAGATGCCCGTGGACAACATCGACCGCATCATGACCTCGAACGGACGCTGGCAGGAGGTGGGGCTTGGCACCACGGGTGAGACCTACCTCGTGGGCCCCGACATGCACCCGCGTTCGAAGCTGCGCGCCGCCTCCGGGGCATCGGACGAGGTCGTCGTCGACAGCGAGGCGGCACGCAAGGCCCTCGGTGGCGAGTCGGGCACGGCCACCATCAGGGACTACCGCGGCAAGAACGTCCTCGCGGCATGGCAGCCACTGCGTCTGGAAGGTCTCCACTACGGCCTCATCGCCGAAATCGACATCGACGAGGCCCTCCTTGCCGCCAGCAAGATAACCGCCGCACGACAGGGTGCCGAAGCGCGCACGCTCTGGGGCACGCTACTGGTGCTCGCCCTCGGCACGCTGCTCGGGTCGGGCATCGCCATAGCGCTGGTGGGCGCTCTCTCCAGACCGCTTCAACGGCTACAGGTCTACGCGGGAGACGTGGCCGCGGGCAACCTCGACGCGCGCCCCGAAGGGCAGTACCCGGCCGAACTCGACGCCATGCGCCACTCCATCGAGAGCATGGTGCAGAACCTGCGTATGCGCATCCATGAGGCTGACGCCAAGGGCATGGAAGCCGCCGACAGCGCACAGGCGGCACAGGCCGCGCTGGACAAGGCCCGGGCATCCGAAACCCGCATCAAGGGCCTCATGGAACGCATGACCGGGGCGGCAGGCAAGGCCCGCAGCGTGTCGGAACACGTCTCACGTTCCATCAACGACCTCACCGCGCAGGTGCACACCATCACGCAGGGCGTCGAGACGCAGCGCCACCGCATGGACGACACGGCGCAAGCCATGGATACCATGCGCACCATGGTCTCCGATGTGGCTGACAATGCCCGGCGGGCGGCGGAACAGGCCGACCTTTCACGTGGGCACGCGCAGCAGGGCGCCTCGGGAGTGGGCGAGGCCGTGGCCTCCATCGGTCAGGTCCGCGAACGCATCGAACGCCTCAACACCGCCATGGCCCGCCTCGGTGAAGAGGCCGACAGCATCGGCAAGGTCATGTCCGTCATCTCCGACATCGCCGACCAGACCAACCTGCTGGCCCTCAACGCAGCCATCGAGGCGGCAAGGGCGGGGGACGCCGGGCGCGGGTTCGCCGTGGTGGCCGACGAAGTGCGCAAACTCGCAGAGAAGACCATGCAGGCGACAGGCGAGGTCGGCAGTGCCGTCACGCGCATACAGACCCACACCCGAGACAACATCGCCGCCGTTGAGACAGCCATGCGCGAAGCCACAGCGTCGGCGGACGCGGCGACGGCATCGGGCCGGGTCATGGACGACATCGTCTCCCGCGTGGACGAGACGGCGGGCATGGTGCAGTCCATCGCCGCAGCCAGCGACCAGCAGGCCGCGGCCGCGACCATGGTGGGGCGCAACGTGGAGGAGGTGAACGCCATCGCAGGTGACACGGCCGCCTCCATGAGCCACTTCGCAGGCACACTGGAGGACATCTTCTCGCAAGTACAGGAACTGTTCTCCATGATCGAGGTCATCAGCACCGGCGAAGAGGGGGTATCGGTACTGGCCGATACGGGTGACGCGGATGTGCTCGTGAAATGGTCCGAAGACCTCGCCAACCTGCCGAGCATCGATACGCAGCACAAGCGTCTCGTGGACTACATCAACGACCTCTACCGGGCCGCACGACGCAGGGACATGGACAAGGCACGGGAGGTGTTCGACGCGCTCAAGAACTACGCCGTGGAGCATTTCGGGTACGAGGAGAGGCTCTTCGCAGACTATGCCTACCCCGAAGCGACACGTCACAAGGAGATACATCGCCGCTTCGTCGAGACCGTTCTCAAATGGGAGAAGCAACTGGCTGCCGGAGACCCGGAGGTGGTGATGACCACACTGCGCGGACTCGTCGACTGGCTGGTGAACCATATCATGAAGGAGGACAAGAAGTACGAGGCGTACTTGCGCGAACGCGGAGTCTCCTGACGCGCACCCCACGAAAACCCTGCGCACCGCTGGACCTTCGGCGGGCACGGGAGGCCATGGCGATGAACATGCCGAAGGGCTTGCGGGGGGACTTGCGGACGGGACATGAGGACTGCGCGGGCGAGCTGGAACGCCCCCCCATGACACGCAGGCAAGTCGGGCCGAGTCAAATCGGGACGGTCGGGCCTGACGGGCCTGACGGGGCTGCCGGGCCGAATCGGCAGGCCCTGGCCGCACAGCCAGACAGGGCCTTCAGGGCATTTCAGGATGCGGGGGGGGGGTGGCTGCAGGAGCGGGCACTCAGGGGCCTACATGCACGGGCCGGGCATGTAGCGTTCTCCGACACTGTTGCTACGGCGCGCCCTACCTGCTAAAGAGGCAGTCGCGGAGAAGGCGTGCGACACAGCGTCGCCGCCCCGCCAACCTCTACGGCCCGCGCCGCGCCACATACCGCGTGCGGGCGCCACGTCCTCCAAGGAGCTCTGGCCTATGTGCGGCATCATCGGCTACGCCGGTCATCGTCCCGCCGTTCCCGTCGTCATCGAAGGTTTGCGCCGTCTCGAATACCGCGGATACGACTCCGCAGGCGTCGCCTTCGTCCAGAATCGCGAACTCAATACCGTCCGGGCCGAGGGCAAGCTCGCGGCCCTCGAAGAGCGTCTCGCCGGATGTCCCAACACCGTGGCCACCACGGGCATGGGCCATACCCGCTGGGCCACCCACGGCGTACCGGCCGAACGCAACGCCCACCCCCACAAATCCAACGACGGTTCTCTCGCCATCGTCCACAACGGCATCATCGAGAACTATCAGGAGCTGAAGAACGACCTGCTCGCCAAGGGCTACGTCTTCCACTCCGAGACCGACACCGAAGTGCTGGCGAACCTCATCGCCGAGGGGCGCAAGCATACAGCCACCACGCTCGACGCCTTCGCATGGGCGCTGCGGCAGGCCCACGGAGCCTACGCCGTGGCCCTCACCACCCCCGAAGAACCCGACGTGCTCTACGCCGCCCGTCTTTCGGCACCGCTCATCCTCGGTGTCGGCACGGGTGAGAACTTCGTGGCCTCCGACATCCCCGCCTTCCTGCCCTACACCCGCGACGTGGTGTTCCTCGAAGACGGCGAACTTGTCCGCCTCGACGCCCATTCGTGGAAGGTCATGCGCATCGCCGACCTCTCTGCGGTCGACAAGCCCGTCCACCACATCCAGTGGGACATGCAGGCCGCCCAGAAGGGTGGCTACAAGCATTTCATGCTCAAGGAGATCTTCGAGCAGCCCAAGGTCGTCACCGACTGCCTCGCCGGCCGCGTGGACTGGGCCCGCGAAGAGGTGACCCTGCCTGAACTCGCCGCCCTACCCGTGCCGAAGCGCCTGCACATCGTGGCCTGCGGCACCTCGCTGCACGCAGGCATGTGGGGCAAGCACCTGCTCGAGAGCTGGGCCAAGGTGCCGGTGAGCGTGGAGATTGCCTCCGAATTCCGCTACCGCGACATCCTCCTCGACCCCGAAGACATGGTGCTCGTCATCAGCCAGTCGGGCGAGACCGCCGACACGCTGGCGGGCCTTCGCATCGCCCGCGAGAAGGGTGTGAAGGTGGCGGGCCTGTGCAACGTGGTGGGGTCGTCCATCGCCCGTGAGGCCGATGCGGTCATCTACACGCAGGCGGGGCCCGAAATCAGCGTGGCATCCACCAAGGCCATGTGCAGCCAGATGGTGCTGCTCACCCTGCTGGCCCTCTACTGGGGCCGCCGCAAGGCCACGCTCGCCGACGATGTGCGCCACGAGGCCCTCTCCGCCCTGCGCAAGCTACCGGGGCAACTCGAGAGTGCGCTCCCCGGCATGCGTGACGAGGCGCAGCAACTGGCCCGCACCTACTCCAAGGCGCGCAGCTTCTTCTACCTCGGCCGTGGGCACTGCTTTCCGCTGGCCCTCGAAGGTGCCCTCAAGCTCAAGGAAATCTCCTACATCCACGCCGAGGGCTATGCCTCCGGCGAGATGAAGCACGGCCCCATCGCCCTCATCGACCCGGAGTTCCCCACCTTTGCCCTCGCCCTCGCCGACGACCTCTTCCCCAAGGTGAAGTCGAACATCGAAGAGGTGCAGGCACGACGCGGCAAGGTCATCGCCCTGACCAACCCCGGTGTGGAAGTGCGCGTCGACAATCCGTGGGTGGTGCCCGCCGCATGGGGCCCGCTGGCGGCCTTCATCGCCTTGCCCGCCCTCCAGCTTTTCAGCTACGAGGCGGCA
Organism: Nitratidesulfovibrio vulgaris str. Hildenborough; assembly: GCF_000195755.1. Classification (NCBI taxonomy): domain Bacteria; kingdom Pseudomonadati; phylum Thermodesulfobacteriota; class Desulfovibrionia; order Desulfovibrionales; family Desulfovibrionaceae; genus Nitratidesulfovibrio; species Nitratidesulfovibrio vulgaris. The sequence goes on from NC_002937.3 coordinate 3,313,372, forward strand.
GACTACCTCGGCAAGGACGTCGACCAGCCTCGCAACCTCGCCAAGAGCGTGACGGTGGAATGATCCTGCGTCTGACCTGATGCCAAGGGGCCGTGGTGAACCAGTTCGCCACGGCCCTTCTTGCTGGGACATCGTGGCATCGGGCACAGGCGCGACCTGCGCCATGATGCGGGCATAGGCCGGTCTGTGCCAGACCTCGACCCCGTGGTCATGCCTCACCACGCAACGGTCTGCAGGAGGCACCCCCGGGACATCCCCTGCGGCAAAGATGTACCCGCCCTGCCACCCCGGACTGGCGCGAATCCGCGGAAAAAGCTACCAAGGTGCAACACCCGAAACCGGATACGAACCATGAAGCCTGCCCAGAATCATCACGCCGTACGACAGCCCGTCCCGGCTGGCCCGGCTGGCCCAGTCCGCCCGAGAGGACTGGCACTCCACCTCCTTGTCGTACTTCTGCTCTGCGCCGTCGCGCCATTCACCCATGGAGATGAAGCCCTTGCCGGTGTCTCCGCCGCAACTGACGGCACAGCCTACGCTTTCCCGGAAGCCGACCCGCTGCGGGCCACCGTCTTCGGCACCCCTCCGGGCCTCCAGCACCAGACGCGTCTGCCCGCCCATGACGTGCGACGTGAAGTCCGCATCGAAGGTCGCGAAGTTCCTGACATCTTCTGGTACGACAGGTCGTTGCGCTACACCCTGGCCCTCCAGCGCGGCCCCGCACCGCTGGTCTTCATCATCGCGGGCACAGGGGCTGGCGACAACGCGGGCAAGATGCGCTTTCTCACCCGCCTCTTCCACGACGCGGGCTATCACTGCGTGGCCCTGCCGTCGCCCACGCATATGAACTTCATGGTCAGCATGTCGCACACCCGCGTGGCAGGCTACGTTCCCGACGACGTGGCCGACCTCTACCGCGTCATGCGCTGGATGCTGGAGGAGGTCCGCAGCCGCGTCGAGGTCACGGGCACAGCCGTCACGGGCTACAGCCTCGGCGGACTTCATGCGGCCTACCTCGCGAAGATGGATGAGGAACGGGGCGACTTCGGCTTTCGGCGCGTACTGATGATCAACCCGCCCGCAAGCCTCTTCGACTCCGCCTCGCGCTTCGACGCATGGCTGTCGCCCGAGGCTCTCGGCGGCACATCGGCAGACCTCTTCGACCGCTTCTTCGACCAGTTCGCGGACTTCTATCGCAAGAGCGAGCGCGTCGGTTTCGACGACGAGTTCCTCTACCGGTTCTCGCAGAAGGTGGAGGCCTCCCCCACCGAGATGCGCGGCGTCATCGGCCTCTCTTTCCGCCTCACCGCCGCCACCATGATCTTCACCTCTGACGCGCTGCACCGTTCCGGCTATGTCATCCCCAAGGATGCACAGCCCGGCCCCTTCGACGACCTCATGCCCTATTTCAAGGCGGCGGCAGGACTCGGGTTCACCACCTACCTCGACGAGTACATGCTGCCCTTCCTGCTGCAACGGCAGCCCGACCTCACGCGCGAGGCGGTCATCCGGGCATGCAGCCTCGAACCCATCACCGGATTCCTTGCCCATAGCCCCAAGATACGAGCCATCGGCAACGCCGACGACCCCATCCTCACCGCAGGCAATCTCGCCTATCTCAAGAGCACTCTCGGTGACAGGCTCACCCTGTTCCCCACGGGCGGGCATTGCGGCAACCTGAACTACGGCCCGTTCGCCACCCGCATGGTCGACCTCATGAACGCGGAGTACGGCAACCCCCGGGCGAGTGGAACAGCCATGAACTCCGGACTCGCAGACGGAGGTGCACGATGACCGCGTGGACACCTTCGGCCCTTCCAGCCACCCCCTCGGCGCAGGACGCCGTAGTGCGCCCCGCAGCCCGCCATCTCCTGTCGCGCCTCGTCCTGACGCACCTCGTCCGGGGGCTGACCATCGCCATGCTCGCAGCAGGCCTTGCCGGATGCGCCGCCACCATGGAGAACCCTGCCGGGGCCGCCCCGCCACCGCCCTTCACGGCGCCCGTGACGCACGCCCCGGAACATAAGGCCCCACCGCGCGACGCCGCCACGCAGGTCGAACGCGACGACCCCCTCGAGGCCTACAACCGTCGCATGTACGCCTTCAACGCGCGACTCGACAGATACGTGTTCCTGCCCGTGGTCGACCTGTACGAGACGGTGGTCCCGCAACCCTTCCGCAACGGCATCGGCAACGTCTTCGACAACGTGGGCGAGATACCCACCTTCGCCAACTGCCTGTTGCAGGGGCGTTTCGACAAGAGCGCCATCACGCTGGGACGCTTCGCGCTCAACACCACCTTCGGTCTTCTGGGGCTGTTCGATGTCGCGGAAGGTGCCGGTCTCTATGCACAGGACGAGGACTTCGGCCAGACCCTCGGGGTATGGGGCGTGCCTGCGGGACCCTATGTCATACTCCCCGTACTCGGCCCCTCCACGGTGCGAGACACGGCGGGCTACGCCGGTGACTTCGGCTTGCGCTACATGGTCTACGACACGCTGTACGAAGAGACGGGCAACGCCGATGCCACCGCGTTGCGATGGGGTGTCACCGCGCTTGAAGCCGTCGACACGCGTTCGCGCATCCCCTTGCGCTACTACGATGCGGGAACGCCTTTCGAGTACGAATGGCTGCGCTTCCTGTACCTTGAGAAACGCAAGGCCGACATCGCGCGCTGACCGTCCAGTCTGCACACCAATGTTTAGAGACAGCAGGGCGCGTCACCGCAAGGAGACGCGCCCTGAATACGACCTGACATCGAAAACCTTCCGGAAGCCTTCCGGACGCCATTCGACTCCTTACTCTTCGCGAAGCTCGCGTGTCATGAGTTCCTGCACCATGTCACGAGGGTCGCGCCCGTCATGCAGCACGGCGTACATGGCCTGTGTGATGGGCAGGTCGACACCTTCACGCTGCGCCAACTCGTACACAGCCTCGGTTGTCTTCACGCCTTCGGCCACCATGCCCATGCCCGCGACGATGGCATCGAGCCCCTGCCCTTCGGCAAGACGAAGCCCCACCTGCCGGTTGCGCGACAGGTCACCCGTACAGGTGAGCACGAGGTCACCAAGCCCCGAAAGCCCCATGAACGTCGACCCCCGCGCCCCGAGTGCGACGCCAAGCCGTCCCATCTCCGCAAGTCCTCGGGTGATGAGTCCGGCGCGCGCGTTGCTGCCGAAGCCGAGGCCGTCGGAAAGGCCTGCGGCGATGGCGATGACGTTCTTGACCGCCCCGCCGAGTTCGACACCGCGAACATCGGTGCACGAGTAGGTGCGGAACGTCGGGGTGGAGAACACCTCACGCAAGGTGCCGCCAAGGTCGCGGTCTGCACAGCCGAGCACCACGGCGGTGGGCATTCCGGCAACGACCTCCGCGGCGAACGAAGGGCCGGAGATGACAGCGTAGCGGGGTGCCAACCCCGCAAGCTCGTCTTCGACCATCTCGCCCACGGTGCGCAGACCGTCCGTCTCTATGCCCTTGCTGGCGCTGACCACCACCATGCCGGTCTTCAGCCGTGGGCGAAGACTGCGCAGCACTGTGCGGGTCTGCTGGCAGGGCACGACGGAAAGCAGGATGTCCGCCCCCTCAAGAGCCTCACCCGCGTCACAGGTGGCCCGTAGCGCCTCATGCAGGTGCAGCCCCTTGAGATAGCGAGGATTCTCATGGTCGCGGTTCACGCCTTCGACCACAGCGGGGTCGCGCACCCACAGGCGCACGTCCTCGCCCTTTCCCGCCAGTAGATGCGCAAGGGCCGTGCCCCAGCTACCACCGCCCAGTACAGCTATCTTCATCGTCACTCCTCACGCGCCGCGAGTTGCAGGATGCAGGGGCGCGCCGTCACGCATACGGCAAAGCAGCCCCGTCCTCAACCACCGGCGAAAGACACGGCAAAAGATATCCGATGCGCCCCCGCCCCCCGAACTACAACGCAAAACCGTTGACTCGAAGACAGAACCCGGTGCACGATATGGAGATTTCATTCGCTGGTGTCCTCTCCGGGCCGGGCATCACACAGGCGCCCACGGAGAAGACCGCAGCGGGTCGAACAGACACACATCGATTCAGACAGGAAAGGGGGCATAGTGTCCACAATCGTTCTCGACAAGGTCAGCAGGCACTGGGGCGACGTGCGCGCCGTAGACGACGTCAGCTTCGAGGTCGAACAGGGCGACATGCTCGTCCTTCTCGGCCCTTCGGGTTGCGGCAAGTCGACCACGTTACGGCTCATCGCCGGGCTGGAGTCCGTCACCTCCGGGCGCATCCTCATCGGCGGACGCGACGTCACCAACCTGCCCCCGGCCCAGCGCCAGCTTGCGATGGTCTTCCAGTCGTATGCCCTGTTCCCCCACCTGACGGTTCGCGACAACATCCTCTTCGGGCTTGTCGTGCGCAAGGTTCCCGCTGCGGAACGCCAGAAGCGCCTCGACCGGGCCGTCGAGATACTCGGACTCGGCAAGCTGCTCGAACGCAAGCCCGGCGAACTCTCCGGCGGTCAGCAGCAGCGCGTGGCACTGGGACGCGCCCTCGTGGCTGAGGCCGCCGTGTGCCTCATGGACGAACCCCTCTCGAACCTCGACGCCAAACTCCGTCAGGAGATGCGCCGCGAGATACGCGCCCTGCAGCAGACCCTGGGCATGACCATGGTCTACGTCACCCATGACCAGACCGAGGCCATGAGCATGGCCGACCGCATCATCCTCATGCAGGGCGGTCGCATCGTACAGAACGCCACCCCCACCGAGATGTACTCCCGTCCCGCCACCGCCTTCGCGGGCAGCTTCATCGGCACGCCGCCCATGAACCTCGTCCGCCTTCAGGGGAATGACGACGGCATCCGCGTCGCGGGCAGCCGTTCGGGTCGCGTGACGTGCCACGCCGGGGCCGACTGCATGCTGGGCATCCGCCCCGAGCACATCCGCATCGTAGACGACGGCTGGCGTGCCGTGGTCGAGAGTGTGGAGTACCTCGGTTCGAACTCTGTCCTGTCGTGCCGGGTGGGCAGCGAGGAACTTTCCGTTGTCGTGCATGGCGTGACCGACACCGTGGTCGGCGCCGAAATCTACCTGCACTGCCCCGAAGAGCACGTCCACATCTTCGACGCCGCCACAGGGGCAAGACACGCGACGACGTAGCGACGCACTGCCGTAACCTGCGGCAGGTACACCACCCGTCGATTCTGGATCAGGCTGCACCGTTCATTCGCACCGAGCAACATCTCGAAGGAGGACGCACACATGGCCCTATTCCGCAAAACCTGCGCACTGGTGGCGGCTTCGCTGCTGTCGCTGACCCTGATGGCGGGCACCGCGCTCGCAGAAAAGGTCAATCTCACCTTCTACTTCCCGGTCTCCGTCGGCGGCCCCATCACCAAGATTGTCGAGGGCATGACAGAGCAGTTCATGAAGGAACACCCCGACATCAACATCACCCCCGTCTACGCAGGCATCTACCGCGAGACGCTCACCAAGGCGCTCACGGCCCTGCGTGGCGGTGAACCGCCCCATGTTGCCGTGCTGCTCTCCACCGACATGTACACCCTCATCGACGAGGATGCCATCGTCCCCTACGACAGCATCATGAAGCCCGAAGAGATGGCCTTCACCAAGGCCTTCTTCCCCGGCTTCATGAGCAACAGCCAGACCGGCGGCAAGACGTGGGGCATTCCCTTCCAGCGCTCGACCATCGTCATGTACTGGAACAAGGAGGCCTTCAAGGCTGCGGGCCTCGACCCTGACAAGGCCCCTGCCAACTGGCAGGAACTGGTCGCCATGGGCAAGAAGCTCACCGTCAAGGACGAAAGCGGCAAGGTCACCCAGTGGGGCGTCGCCATCCCGTCCACCGGCTATGCCTACTGGATGCTGCAGGCCCTCGCCATCCAGAACGGCGTGGAACTCATGAACGCCGAAGGCACCAAGACCTACTTCGACGACCCCAAGGCCATCGAAGCCCTCACCTTCCTCGTCGACCTCGCCGGAAAGCACGGCGTGTCGCCCTCCGGCACCATCGACTGGGCCACCACCCCGCGTGACTTCTTCGAACGCAAGACCGCCATCATGTGGACCACCACCGGCAACCTGACCAACGTCCGCAAGAACGCGCAGTTCCCCTTCGGTGTGGGCATGCTGCCCGCCAACACCCGTCCCGGTTCGCCCACGGGCGGCGGCAACTTCTACATCTTCAAGAAGAGCACCCCCGCCGAACGTCAGGCCGCCGTCACTTTCGTGAAGTGGATGACCAGCGCCGAACGCGCAGCCCAGTGGGGTATCGACACCGGCTATGTGGCGGTGCGCCCCGACGCATGGGAGACCAAGGCCATGAAGGACTACGTGGCCTCGTTCCCCTACGCCGCCATCGCCCGCGACCAGCTGGCCCACGGCGTGGCCGAACTCTCCACCCACGACAACCAGCGCGTGACCAAGGCGCTTGACGACGCCATCCAGGCTGCCGTCACCGGCTCCAAGACGCCTGCCGAAGCACTCAAGGCAGCCCAGAAGGAAGCCGAACGCATCCTGCGCCGTTACGCGAAGTAGACTGTTGCACACTGCGGGGCGGGTGTGACGCCCGTCCCGCTTCTTCCGTCTTACGTATCTCTGGAGGAGAGACGTGCCCAGACCCGCCACCATGCGGAACATCCATGCATGGCTGCTGCTTCTGCCAGCCATGGCCTTCATCGTGGCGTTCACCCACGTTCCGGCAGTGAACACCTTCATCCACAGCTTCATGCTGGATGGCAAGGGCGGTGCCCCTGCCACCTTCGTGGGCCTCGAGCACTACATGTACCTCTTCGAGGACGAAGTGTTCCGCAAGGCGCTGGTCAACAACCTGCTCTTCGCCTCGGGCACCATCCCCCTCTCCATCGGCCTCGCCATGCTGATGGCCTTCATGGTGAACGCAGGGCTTGCGGGCCAGTCCGTGCTGCGGCTGTGCTATTTCGTGCCCACGGTGCTGCCCATGATCGCCGTCGCCAACATCTGGCTCTTCTTCTTCACGCCCGAATACGGACTGCTTGAACAGGTGCGTGGTGCGCTGGGCTTCTCGGGCGTCAACTGGCTTGGCAACGAATCGACGGCCCTGCCGTGCGTCATCGCCGTCGCCGTATGGAAGGACGCGGGCTTCTTCATGATCTTCTACCTCGCCGCATTGCAGCAGATTTCTCCGTCGCTGGGCGAGGCCGCCATGCTCGAAGGGGCATCGCGACTCTATTTCTACCGCCGCGTCGTCATTCCCCTGCTCATGCCCACGACGCTCTTCGTGCTGGTCAACGCCACCATCAACGCCTTCCGCATGGTCGACCACCTCTTCGTCCTCACGCAGGGCGGCCCCAACAACGCCAGTTCGCTGCTGCTCTACTACATCTACGAAGTGAGCTTCAAATACTGGGATACGGGCTACGGTGCGGCACTGACCATGGTGTTGCTGGCCTTCCTCGGACTGGCCTCCATCGGGCAGTTCGGTTTCTTCGAGCGCAAGGTGCACTACAGATGAAGCAGACGAACATCTACGACAGCCGGGGTCTCGCACGCGCCCTCGACACCACCGCGGCATGGACGCTGGCCATCATGTGGGCGCTGCCCCTGCTCTATGCCATATGGACGGCCTTTCATCCTTCGGCCTATTCGACACGCTTCACACTGAACGCGCCGCTCACGCTGGAGAACTTCGTGACGGCGTGGCATGCGGCGCCCTTCGCGCTCTACTTCGTCAACACGGTGCTGCTCGTCACCATGGTACTGGCGGCACAGCTGGTGCTTTGCACGCTGGCGGCCTACGCCTTCGCCAAGTACGACTTCAGGGGCAAGAACATCATGTTCGCGCTGGTCCTCATGCAGCTCATGATCATGCCCGACGTGCTGGTGGTGGAGAACTACCGCACCATGGCGAGCATCGGCGTGCTCGACTCCACCCTTGCCATCGGCCTGCCGTACATGGCCTCGGCCTTCGGCATCTTCCTGCTGCGCCAGACCTTCAAGAGCATCCCCAAGGAACTTGACGAGGCCGCCGCCGTGGAAGGGGCGAGCACCCTCCAGATTCTGTGGAAGGTGTACGTGCCGCTGGGCAAACCGGTCTACCTCGCCTATGCGCTGGTCTCCATCAGCTACCACTGGAACAACTTCCTCTGGCCGCTCATCGTCACCAACACCACCAACTCCCGACCGCTCACCGTGGGCTTGCAGGTCTTCTCCTCCACGGAACAGGGGGTGGACTGGGCCATCATCACCGCCGCCACACTCATGACCTCCGGGCCGCTGCTGGTCGCCTTCCTCCTGTTCCAGCGGCAGTTCGTGCAGTCGTTCATGCGGGCGGGCATCAAGTAGGACGCCATGGCACGCCTTGCAGTCGAACCGCTTGAGGCACTGGCGCGGTATCAGGGCGAACCGGCCCTTGCCGCCATGCGCCGCGAATTCCTGCCCGCCGTGACCGACCCCGTATGGCGCGGCCTCGTCGAGGAGTTCCTGACGCTCGACGAACCGCTCACGCCCTATGCCCATCAGTGCCGCCGGGTATGGAGCTTCGCCGCCTCTCCGGGGTCGGGGGCGCACCACGCCCACATCGGAGGGCTGGCACTGCATGTCCTGCAAGACCTGCGCAACGCGCGCGCCCTTGCCGAAGCCCACGAGGCGCGGGGACTGGCGCTGGACAGAGGGCTGCTCTTCGCCGCCATCATGCTGCACGACTGCCTCAAGCGCTTCGTCTACGACTTCGATGACGACTACGCCCTCGTGAAGGCCGAAGACCCTTTCATCGCCAGACATGAAGACCATCATTCGTGGATGCTCCGTGAACTTGTCGCCCGCGGTGTCGACCGCACTCTCGTGCTTGCCGTGGCCGCCATGCACGGCCTCGACGACGTGAGCCTCGCCAGCGGCGTACGCCCGCTGGCCGTGGTCAACCACTATCTGGAGATTGGCCTCACAGGGCTCGAGATGCAGCCGGAGGATGTCCGTGCCGAACACAGCATCGGCTTCCTCTCAGACTCGGACTGGCCATGGAGTGGACGCGCCCAGCAGAGGGCGCGGGAAGTCGCCGCGGCACTGTCCCCGCGCTTCGAGGTGACGACGGGCTACATGAACCTGTATCTGGGGTCGCGTTTCAGCTTCGAGCACATCGACAGCCTGTTGCGGACGAAAGGGCATGACGGCACCGTCGACCATCTCAGTACGCTTCTGGAGAAGCAGGGCTGATGCGGCACCCCGGCAGCGCCACGCCCCCGGCGGCACGTACGGGGCCCGCAGCATGAGCGTCCGCAAACTCTTCTGGGACGACCCTGCCCTCACCGAGACGGAGGCTGTCGTGACCGGCGTCGAAAACGACGTCATCACGCTGGACAGGACCGTGGCCTTCGCCTTCTCGGGCGGGCAGGAGTCCGACAGGGGCACCATCGCCGGACATGCCATCCTCAAGGCGGTCAAAGGGTCCCCTTGCGACCCGCTCGAACTGTACTACACCCTCCCCGCCGGACATGGCCTCACCCCCGGCAGCCGCGTGACCGTATGCATCGATGGCGAGGCACGTCGCAGACTCGTGCGGCTGCACTTCGCTGCCGAACTGGTGCTGGAACTCGTCAACCGGCACTACGACCATCCCGAGAAGACCGGCGCGCACATCTCCCCCGACAAGGCGCGGCTCGACTTCGCATGGCAGGGCAACATCTCCGTGGCGTTCCCCATGCTCCATGAGAGGCTCAGCGCACTGGTGGCCGCAGACCTGCCCATTGAAAGCAGCTTCGAGGACGAGTCCACAGAGGTCCGTTACTGGAGCATCGAAGGGTTCGCACGTGTCCGCTGTGGAGGGACGCACCCCGCATCGACGGGCGCGGTAGGGCGTATCCGGCTGCGTCGCGAGAATCCGGGCAGCGGGCGTGAACGCATCGTGATCCTCCTCGACGACTGACGACGGACAGGGACGGGACGCCGGGCTTCTTGCCTATGACGCTACGACGGGGTATCAACTGCGGGTCGAACCGCAACCCACAGGACACACCCCATGAGCCGTTACGATGACTTCACCGAGGTAGAGCGCGCCATTCTGCGCATCGTGCAGTCCAACCTGCCCGACAGCCTCACCCCCTACGCCGACATCGCCCGCGAGGTGGGAACCGACGAGGAGACCGTGCTCGCCCTCTTGCGCTCCCTCAAGGAGGAAGGCCCCATCCGACGTTTCGGTGCCAGTATCAAGCACCAGCGTGCCGGATGGAACCACAACGCCATGGTGGCGTGGAAGGTCGACCCCGCCATCGTCGAGGAGGCGGGCACCAAGGCGGCCGAGCATCCGCACATCTCGCACGTCTACTATCGGCCCTCTTCGGCCCCCGACTGGCCCTACGAACTGTACACCATGATCCATGGTCGCCATGCGACCGCCCACATGGACGTCATCGAACAGTTGCGCCGTGAGACGCCACTTGAGGAGTTCGCCGTGCTTGAGAGCCTCCGCGAGCTCAAGAAGACATCCATGACCTATTTCTAGAGGCCCTGCCGCGCACGACGCGCGGCCCCGCCCTCTTCGCAGCAACCGCAACGACAGGGAGCCAGCCATGTCACAACGCTCCAGCGAACTCTTCGAACGCGCCCAGCAACTCATCCCCGGTGGCGTCAACAGCCCCGTCCGCGCCTGTCTCGGCGTCGATAGCGAGCCCCTGTTCATCGCCCGTGCCGCCGGAAGCCGCCTGCATACCGTCGACGGCGAGACCTTCATCGACTTCGTCGAATCGTGGGGCCCCATGCTACTGGGCCACACCCACCCCGAAGTGACTGCCGCCGTACATGCCGCCGTCGACCGGGGCACAAGCTACGGTGCCCCCTGTGAGGACGAGGTCGTCCTCGCCGCCAAGGTCGTCGACGCCCTGCCCGGCGTCGACATGGTGCGCATGGTCAACTCCGGTACGGAAGCGACCATGAGCGCGCTGCGCCTTGCGCGCGGCTATACGGGCCGCACCAAGCTGGTCAAGTTCGTGGGCTGCTACCACGGGCACGCAGACCCCTTCCTCGCCAGCGCAGGTTCGGGCGTGGCCACGCTCTCCATCCCCGGCACTCCGGGCGTGCCTGAAAGCACCGTACGCGACACCCTGCTCGCCCCCTACAACGACCTCGCCGCCGTGAAGGACCTTTTCGCCCTGCACGGCAAGGACATCGCAGCCATCATCGTCGAGGCAGTGGCAGGCAACATGGGCCTCGTGCCCCCCAAGGCCGGTTTCCTCGAGGGACTGCGCGAACTGTGCGACCAGCATGGCGCGCTTCTCATCTTCGATGAGGTCATCACCGGCTTCCGCGTGTCCTTCGGCGGGGCGCAGCAGCGCTTCGGCATCACGCCCGACCTGACCACCCTCGGCAAGATCATCGGCGGCGGCCTGCCCGTCGGGGCGTACGGCGGCAAGCGCGAGATCATGCAGCGCATCGCCCCCTGCGGCGAAGTCTATCAGGCGGGTACGCTCTCGGGTAACCCGCTGGCCATGGCCGCAGGCATCGCCACCCTCGACGTTCTGTCCCGCAGTGACTACGCGGGGCTCGAAGCCCGTGTCGCCGCCTTCGTGAAGGAACTCGAGGCCATCCTCAAGGGCAAGGGGGTGCCTGTCCGCATCAACACGCTGGCCTCCATGTTCACCGTGTTCTTCACCAACGACCCCGTCACGGACTTCGCCTCGGCCAAGACCGCAGACGGCGCGCTGTACACCAGCTTCTACAAGCAGATGCGCGCGCAGGGCATCTATCTGGCACCCTCGCCCTTCGAGGCGGCCATGGTCTCGTTCGCGCACACCGACGACGACCTTGCCGCCATGCTCGACGCCGCGCGCAAGGTCACGTTCTAGGCCGCGCCCCGTCATTGTCATCCGACGCCGTGCGGCCATCGAGGTCGCACGGCGTTTTGCATACGCGACACCACCCTCTGGACAGCCAGACCTCAGGCCCCTGAACATCCCCGGAAAGCCATGGAACCGTCCGACATCGCCTGCCATGCCCTCACGCCGCAGGGGGCCGACCTCGCCCGACGCATCGCCACCGCGCTGCATGGCACGGTGTATCTGCCACGCAGGTTCGCACAAGATGGTGAGCACGCCTTCGACGCGCTGGCCCCCCATCTTGCCGCCACGTTCCGTGCCCACTCCGGCCATGTGTTCATCGCTGCCGCGGGTATCGTTGTGCGTGGCCTCGCCCCGCTGCTTGGGCGCAAGGACACCGACCCGGCAGTGGTGGTCTGCGACCAGCACGGGGCCTACGCCATCAGCCTTCTGTCGGGGCATCTCGGCGGCGCCAACGACCTCGCCCGGCACGTGGCGCACATCACGGGCGGCCACGCCGTCATCACCACAGCCACAGACACGGCGGGGCTTCCCTCGCTGGACATGGCGGCGCGCGACGCCGGATGCGCCATCCGCAACCTTGGGGCGGTGAAAGCCATCAATGGCGCCCTGCTTGAGGGGCGTCCGGTGATGCTGTTCGACCCGCAGGACAGGTTGGGGCTTGCAAGGCATGTTGCAGGGCAGGACGCTGCCGGAGACGAGAACGCCAAGGCCAGCCGGACGGATGAAGACTCGGCAGCCCATGACGACCGGCCTGACGGCGGCCCGACAACCGGCGTCGACGATGCGGATGCCGCACCAGCCACACGTGTCAGTGCAAGCCACGCGCCCCTATTCCGGTGTGTGGCCGACCTCGATACCCTTTTGGCACTCCCGCACGACGTCGCCTGCGTCGCCGTCACATGGCGCGACATACCGGGTACGCGTAGCCGTCTCGTGCTCCATCCTCCCGTCATCCACGCCGGAATAGGATGCAGGCGCGGGGCTGGCGTCGAGGCCGTGGCCCGCCTGCTGGACGAGGCGCTGCGCATGGCTGGCGCAGCGTCGCACTCGCTGGCGGCACTGCACACCGTCGACATCAAGGGTGATGAACCCGCCCTGCATGCCGTGGCTGCCGCACGGGACGTTCGCCTCCATTGCCATGCTGCCGCGTCACTCGCCGCCATCGAGGTCCCCAACCCCACGCCCAAAGCGGCGGAGGTGCTCGGCACGGGACCTGTGGGCGTCTGCGAGGCCGCAGCCATTCTCGGTTCAGGCGGCGGCAGGCTGCTGGTCGAAAAGATGAAGGGCGACGGGGTCACCGTGGCCCTTGCCCTGCGCCCATGAAAGGGGGGCGCGCAACGCAAGCCATGGCAGGGCCCCGTAGATGGCGCTCGTTGCGACCAGCCGTCAACGGAAGAAGGTACCGCCGGGTCTGTCTGCCCCACCCCGAATGCAGGGGTAGGCACGACCGCCCAGTACACACGGGGGAGTGCCGATGCGACCATGCACCACCAATCTTGACCGGCACCCCCGAGTCCGCGCTGGGGCAAGCCTTCAGCACCCCCGTAGTCCGTGCATGGTCGTCCGCCGTGCAATCCTCTAGTATCACTCTCATACGCTTTCCATGAGGAACCCCATGCCCAAGACCAGCGACCATCCCCGCGGCGTAGCGCCAGAGGCCTCCGCACCCGCGCCCCCCCCCGCCCACGGGGCACAGCAGGCACCAGCATCCGCTGCTGCCCCGGCACCACTTGCCGTGGTGGGTCTCGGCCCCGGAGATGCGTCACTTCTCACGCCACAGGCACTCGCGGCGCTGGAGGCTGCGGATGTTGTCGTGGGGTATACACTCTACGTGCGCCTCATCCCTGAAGAGGTACTACAGGGCAAGACGGTGCTCTCCACAGGCATGATGGCGGAAATGCAACGCTGTGAAGCCGCCATCGACAGTGCGCTGGCGGGCAGGCCCACGGCAGTCGTATGCTCGGGCGACCCCGGCATCTACGCCATGGCGGGACTGGTCTTCGAACTGCTCGAAGAACGGGGATTGGCTGAAACGCTGCCCGTGACGGTGGTGCCGGGCATCCCCGCCGTGTGCGGTGCCGCGGCCCTTCTCGGGGCACCCCTCATGCACGACTTCGCCTGCGTGAGCCTCAGCGACCTTCTCACACCGTGGGAGGTCATCGAACGGCGGGCCAGCAAAGCCCTTGAAGCGGACTTCGTACTGGTGCTCTACAACCCGCGCTCGAAGCGACGCGACTGGCAACTCGGCGCCGTGATGGACAGGGCCAAGGCCATCCTGCCGCCCGCGACACCCGTCGGCGTCGTCCGCGACGCGTACCGCCCCGGTCAGGCCGTGTTCTGCCGGACACTGTCTACGTTCGACCCCGCCGAGGTCGACATGCTCTCCATCGTGGTCATCGGCAACAGCGCAACGCGGCTTGTGGGGGGGCGCATGGTGACGCCGCGTGGCTACATGGAAAAATATCGCTGACACGAACGTCGGAAGACAGCCCTGTACGCGTCACAGACAGCCCTGACATCCGGGCCTGTGTGAGCGAAGATTCACGAGCACCAAAGCCTTGCGACACTAATCCGACGTGCTGCCATCGCGGTGCGCGAACGGGCGTTCCCGCCCACAACAGGGTGGGCGATACCGTCCCAAACCGCCATGAATCTAGGCTTTCCCGCTCCATTCCTTGACACGGCATGGCGGACACAATACCATCCCGCTTGGGAAATCCTTAACTTACCTTTGTGAAGGAGGTAGTTCGATCATGAGGAAACTGTTTTTCTGCGGCGTACTCGCCCTTGCCGTAGCCTTTGCGCTGCCGGTTGTGGCCGCTCCCAAGGCCCCTGCCGACGGCCTGAAGATGGAAGCCACCAAGCAGCCCGTGGTTTTCAACCACTCCACCCACAAGTCCGTGAAGTGTGGTGACTGCCACCACCCCGTGAACGGCAAGGAAGACTACCGCAAGTGCGGTACCGCCGGCTGCCACGACAGCATGGACAAGAAGGACAAGTCCGCGAAGGGCTACTACCATGTCATGCATGACAAGAACACCAAGTTCAAGTCCTGCGTGGGTTGCCACGTTGAAGTGGCCGGTGCCGATGCCGCCAAGAAGAAGGACCTCACCGGCTGCAAGAAGTCCAAGTGCCACGAATAGGCAGTACAGACTGACGCATTTACGGGCCGCCTTTCGGGGCGGCCCTTGCATTTTCGCCCCGCCATTGTGTATCCTGCATTGGATAGACACCGGATTTTCCGTAAGGTTCGGGAACTCGGCGCGGTAGACCGCCCCCCCGATCATCGGCCCGCCCACCTTTGCCACTTCGAGGCTGCCATGACTCCGCAGGAAGCTAACCGCCCACAGCCCGGCGACGACATCATCGAGCTCACCGACATCATCGAAAAGGGAACCGTTCCCGCTGCGGCGGATGCGGTCGATTTCGACAAGGAGCTCGAAGACCTGTTCGCCGACAGCGACATCGAGGCGGCCATCTCGAACCTGAGCCTGCCTGATGAAGCGCCTTCTCCGGCAAAGGCTGCGGTACAGGAACCTGCCGATACGGGGCTCGACAGTGACATCGACGCTTTTCTGGACGCACTCGACGGCCCCGGTCATGCCGCCCCTGAGAACGTCGCGCCCAAGCTTGCCCAGCCGACGCCCACTCCCGGCGGCCGCCCGGTGAATCCTGACGAACAGTTGCAGATGCCCGACATGTCGGACATGGACAGCCTCCTCGAACAACTCGACGCCCCCGCCGCCACCAAGAGCGCAGGGAACATCGAAGACCTCGATGCGGGCGACCTCGATGCCCTGCTGGACGACATCCTCGGCGGTGCACCTGCAAGCCCGAAGGCTGCGACGATGACACCGCCCCCCGCGACCGAAGCCGAGCCTGCGCCCATGAGCCTCGACGACCTCGACGCACTGCTCGACGCACCTGTTGCGCCTGCTGCGCCTGCCGCACCGGAACCTGCTGCCGAACGGGCACCCGGTACTGCGACCATGAGCCTCGACGACATCGACGCGCTGCTCGACACCCCTGTCGCGCCCGCTACGCCTCCCGCACCGGAACCTGCTGCCGAACGGGCACCCGGTACTGCCGCCATGAGCCTCGACGACATCGACGCACTGTTCGACGCACCTGTCGCGCCCGCTGCGCCTGCCGCACCGGAACCTGCTTCCGAACCGACACCCGGCACTGCCGCCATGAGCCTCGACGACATCGACGCGCTGCTCGATGCCCCTGTCGCGCCCGCTGCGCCTGCCGCACCGGAACCTGCTTCCGAACCGACACCCGGCACTGCGACCATGAGTCTCGACGACATCGACGCGCTGCTCGATGCACCTGTCGCGCCCGCTGCGCCTGCCGCACCGGAACCTGCTTCCGAACCGACACCCGGCACTGCGACCATGAGTCTCGACGACATCGACGCGCTGCTCGATGCACCTGTCGCGCCCGCTGCGCCTGCCGCACCGGAACCTGCTGCCGAACCGACACCCGGCACTGCCGCCATGAGTCTCGACGACATCGACGCACTGCTCGACGCGGCACCGATGCCTCCCGCACCTGAAGAGGCCATGCCAGCGCACGACACCGCCGCAGAAGAGACCGTCATCGCTGCGATGCCCCCCGTGCAGGAGGAACCTGTCGCCGCACTCGCAGCAGAGACGATGGCAGTGGCAGCCGCTGCCACCGCCATGGCACCGCAGGAACCTGTCATATCTCCGGCCTCGGGCCCGATGTCTGCCCCGGTCATGGATGCGAACGCCCTTGAGGGGCTGCTTTCGCGTCTGCAAGCCCTTGAGGACGAGGTCGCCGGGCTGCGTGCCACCGTGGTGCATGGAAATGAAGTGACAGCGGGGCTCGAAGAGCGTCTCGCGGCGCTCGATGCGGAGTCTGCCGTCGCCGCATCGCCCGAACCGGCACCCGCTGCCGAGTCCGCCCCTCCGGCTGAACCGCTGATGCCCGACGCGGACGCCCTCGGGCGTATCCTGTCCGAGATGCTGGCGGAAGGGCATCCGGCCATGGAATGGCTTGTCGAGCAGGTGCGGGCAGTGGTCATGAACGGCATGTCCGATCATATCGCAAGCGCCGTCGAACGTGCCGTGGAGCAGACGACCGCCCCGATGCGTGACGCACTCTCCGGGGTCGACGCCACCGCCGAAGGCATGGTGGAACTCGACAACCGCCTGAGCAGCCTCGAAGCCACCCGCATCACCGCAGACGACATCGCCAAGCTCGAGTCCGCCCTGCGCGAGGCCCTGCGCGACGACACCGACAAGGCTGCGGCTGCGGCTGCGGCCCGGGTCATCCGTCAGGAAATCGCCGCGCTGGCCGAAATCCTCTAGAAGGCCTTCGACCGGCATACGGGGCTCGAGCCTCGACGACCGGAACACATGGTGGTATGAGACCCGAAAAAAACGGGAGAGGGGCTTGCAGGTTTCTTTCCCGCTTTACCCGTCCGGTCTTGCCGATGTCCGGTCAGGACCATTCCCCCACGGGCGGGTTTTCTTTTTCCGGCACGCCAAAACGACGAGGCCACAGTGGACAAGGTACGTAAAGAAGCCCTTCAGGTGACCAAGGAGATTGTGGTCAAGTTCATCGAGACCCAGCGCATCTCGCCAAGCAACATCGGCGAGGTCTTTCCTTCCATCTACGGGGTCGTTCTCCGGACTCTGGTCGAGGACGGCGTTGCCGACAGCGAGGACGAAAAGGCGTGAGCACGTCCGAAGACACGCTGCGCACGTCGCCAGACACCTTCGACGCGGACTCGGTGACGTCGAAGGGCGCCCCGCAGGAACACGCGCGACAGGTTTCGGGCATGTTCGGGCGCATCGCCCGCTGGTACGACCTGCTCAACCATGTCCTCAGCGGCGGACTCGACCTCTACTGGCGCTACCGCCTCGTGCGGCAGGTCGTGCCCGGCCCCACCGGACGCGTACTCGACCTTGCGGCAGGCACCCTCGACGTGGCCCGCGAGATTCATCGGCAACATCCGGGCATGCGCGTTCCCGCCCTCGACTTCTGCGAAGCCATGCTGCGGGCGGGGCAACCCAAACTCGTCGACGGCGTACAGGATGTCATCTGGCCCGCCGTGGCCGACGGACGCCGCCTTCCCCTCGCCGACGCCAGTGTGGACTGCGTGACCATAGCCTTCGGCATCCGCAACATCGTGCCCAGACGCGAGGCGTTCGAGGAGATGCTGCGAGTGCTCGTACCCGGCGGCAGAGCGTGCATCCTCGAATTCGGCACCGGCAAGACTCCGGTGTGGAAGGGGCTGTACAACTTCTACCTGAACACCCTGCTGCCACTGGTCGGGCGCTGTGTTTCCGGCGATGCGGGGGCCTATCGCTATCTGGCCGACACCATCATGTCGTTCCCCGATGCCGACGCACTTGCCGCAGAGATGCACGACGCGGGTTTCACGCGGGTGTATCACCTGCCGCTGACGTCGGGTATCGTACGCCTTCATGTGGGAGAGAAACCCCTGTAAGGGGAAGGGCCCTCGCACGGGACCGAGAGGGGCACGAACGCCACAGGCTGGCAGACTCGACCGGTCAGGGACCCGACCGGGAGCACGGACAGGAGGCCGCACAGGCGGCAGGTCAGACAGCCCAACGGTCGGGACACGCTCCGGAAGCGACACCCGCACGCGGGGGGCATCGCCGGGGAAATCAAACGAAGCGGTACCTGCCAGCAGGTGGCAGTCAGTCCGTGGAGGATGCGGAGCAACAGACGCGGATGACCATGAGGGGCGACCTAGCCCAGCCCGCGTGAAAGCCAGACCACGAGAAGCCCGAGGCCCATGCCGCACAGTCCCATGAGCCGCAACACCAGAGGCGGGCTTGCGGCGAGGGATGTGAGCATGTCCCGCATCCGTTCGGCGAAGAGGAAATAGGGAATGCCCTCGATGATGAAGGCGAGCCCAAGAGCGCAAAGGAACGTACCGGCGTCGAAGTGCATGACGCCTTCTCCCACGGGGCGAGCGCCCTGTAAAGCCCCGCAGCGCAACAAGGAACGGGGGCGACGGCACGAACGCACAAGCGGGCACGAATCCCGCGCACCTGCCCTCCACCCCGTACAGCAGGATACGAGCATGAACGAACAGACATCTTTCGACGACATCGCATCCGGTCGCACCGCTGTGGCGGTGGTGGGCCTCGGCTATGTGGGGCTACCCCTCGCCGTTGCCCTCGCGCGCCACTTCCGCGTCATCGGCTTCGACATCCAGCAGAACCGGGTGGATGAACTCTCTTCCGGGCACGACCGCACGGGCGAGGTCGACGACGCCAGCCTCGCCGCCACACCCGCCCTCTTCACCACGGACGCCGCCCGCCTCGGCGAGGCAGGGGTCATCATCGTGGCGGTGCCCACCCCCATCGACAACCACCGCAACCCCGACCTCGGCCCGGTGGAGAAGTCCTCCATCACCGTGGGCCGCCACATGAAGGCCGGTTGTGTTGTCGTGTACGAATCGACGGTCTATCCCGGTGTCACCGAAGAGGTCTGTGTCCCCATCCTCGAACGCGAATCGGGCCTCGTCTTCGGACGTGACTTCACCGTGGGCTACTCGCCGGAACGCATCAACCCCGGCGACAAGGTGCACACGCTGGAGACCATCATGAAGATCGTCTCCGGCAGCGACGCCGCAACCGCAGACCTGCTGGAAAAGGTCTACGGCAGCGTGGTCACGGCGGGCATCCACAAGGCGGCATCCATCAAGGTGGCTGAAGCGGCCAAGGTCATCGAGAACACCCAGCGCGACCTCAATATCGCGCTCATGAACGAACTCTCGATCATCTTCGACCGCCTCGGCATCGACACCCTCGAGGTGCTCGAAGCCGCAGGCACCAAATGGAACTTCCTGCCCTTCCGGCCCGGTCTGGTGGGCGGTCACTGCATCGGCGTCGACCCGTACTACCTGACCTTCAAGGCTGAAGAACTGGGCTACCACCCGCAGGTCATCCTCGCCGGACGTCGCATCAACGACGGCATGGGCAAGCATGTGGCCGAAATGACCGTGAAGCGCATGATACGCTCCGGTTGCCGGGTGGCGGGGGCCCGCGTGGGCGTGCTGGGCCTCACCTTCAAGGAGAACGTGCCCGACCTGCGCAACACCCGCGTCATCGATGTGGTTCGCGAACTCGAAGAGTACGGCGTGACCGTACTGGTGCACGACCCCTTCGCCGACCCGGCGGAGGCCATGCACGAATACGGGCTCACCCTCGCGCACCTCAAGGATTTCCAGCAACTCGACGCGCTGGTCGTCACCGTGCCCCACGATGTCTACCGCGCCATGGACCTTGTGCAGGTCCGTCGCTGGTGCGCGTCCTCCGGGACGCCGCCCCTGCTTGACGTACGCGGCACGTTCAACCCCGGCACGGCCCGCGAGGCGGGCTTCGACTACTGGAGACTCTAGCGGCATGACTTTCGCGGCACCGGCACAAGACCTCATCATCTGCTGGCACGACTGCTGAACGGGCTTCAGGGAGGCGAGTTCGCGCCTCCGTCAGATGTCGCCCGGAGAGACCCTCGTGCTCGAATACGCAGAAGAACAGCGCGACCACGTGCAGCACCTCGCGCGGGTGCGGCACGCCCGCACCGGCGAAGAGCTGCCGACCGCCGACGGATACTACCGCGTCATGCTGGAGCGCATCGAATGACCCTGATTCTCGCCACTGCCACCGCCTCTGAAATGCGCGCCGTGCTCACCGGCTTCAACGGCCGCGGCAGGGTCGGCTGTGTCATGCCCGAAGAGGGCCAGCCTGTCGTCTCGCCCGTCAACGAATGCGAGTGCATCCTGCTTGTCACCGGGGTGGGCCCGGTGAACGCCGCCTTCCAGCTTGGCCGGACACTGGCTGCGAACAAGCGTATCGAAGGTGTCGTCAATCTCGGCATCGGCGGCAGCTTCGACATGGAGAAGGCCCCCCTCTGCCACGGCGTGCTGGTCGACAGCGAGACGTGGCCCGACTACGGTCTTGCCACGACCGAGGGGACCAGCGCCGAAGCCCTGCGCTTTCCGCTGCATCAGGACGACGCAGGCACGGTGTGGAACCGCATCGACCTCGCCCCCGTCGCATCGCTGCATAACCTCGGCCTTTCCGTGCCGGAGCACAGCGCCATCGGTGGGGCACTCACCGTGGCGGCGGCATCGGGGCATCCTGCACGGGCCGAAGAGATGTGCGCCCACGGGGCCCTCATCGAGAACATGGAAGGATTCGCGCTGGCACTGGGGTGCCGCAAGGCGGGCCTGCCCTTCGTCGAATACCGCATCGTCTCCAACCGCGTCGGCTCACGCGCCGCCGTGGACTGGGCACTCGACGACGCCTTCACCGCACTGGGCAAGGCCGCCCGCGCCCTCTTCTGCTGACCTGCAACCCACACAACACCATGCAAGAGCTCAAAGCCCGCATCATCGCCGAACAGCCACGCTTCAACGCCACCCTCGCCACCGAGGTGGGCACCCTGCACCCGCTGGTGCAGCCCGTGGCAGCACATGTCCTCAAGGCGGGGGGCAAGCGCCTGCGCCCGTTGCTCACCCTGCTCGTGGCGCGTGCCCTCGGCTACGCCGACGACGACATCTACCCGCTCGCCTGTTCGGTGGAACTCTTGCATTCGGCCACCCTCCTGCATGACGACATCCTCGACGACGCCGACCTGCGCCGGGGCATGGCAGCGGCGCACACCGTGTTCGGCAGCACCGCCACCGTTCTCGCCGGTGACGCGCTGCTGGCCCTCGCCAACCTCATCGTCGCCCGCTACGGCGACCCGCGCCTCACCGCGTGCATCTCCGAGGCCATCATCCGCACCGCCACGGGCGAGATCGTCGAAATCGCGCATATGCGCGGCACAGACCACGGACGAGACACCTATATCGACATCATCACCGGCAAGACGGCATGGATGCTGCGGGCCTCGTGTGAACTGGGCGCCCTGCGTGCAGGGGCATCCGAAGAGGCCGTCCGCGCCGCAGCCGCCTTCGGCCTCGACCTCGGCATCGCCTTCCAGATAGTCGACGACGCCCTCGACTTCGCCGACCGCGCCGATACCGGCAAGCCCGTGGGCGGCGACCTGCGGGAGGGCAAGCTCACCCCGCCCCTCATCTACTATCTCGAAACCCTCTCCGGTCCCGAGCGCGAGGCCTTCATCTCCCGCTTCCGGGACGGGGGGTTCTCCGGCGACGACGTGGCCCGCATCTCCGCAGAAATCCGCGCCCTCGGCATCATCGAGCGTACGCGCGAACTTGCCGGAAACTACATCGAGAAGGCCGCCGCTTCGCTCGAGACATTGCCTGACTGTCCCGAACGTCGTACCCTGATGCAGACGCTCGCATACGTGCAGCATCGCGACAGGTGACACGCACCGTCACACGACGCACGGGGGATACATGGCGGAACACACCAGCGATACGACGACACGCCCCATAGACATCGCAGCCTGCCTTGAACTGACGTTCCCGCCAGTCACCGTACAACTGGTGCAGGCGCTCGTGGCACCCTACCCGGAACTTGCCACCATAGGTCGCCTCATCGCCATGGACCCCGTTCTCGCGGCGGCCGTCCTCAACCTCGTCAATTCGCCCTACTATGGTCTCGCCTCCCGCGTGGCAGACCTGCAACGCGCCGCTGCCGTCCTCGGCACGCGTGAAGTGCTGAAGCTGGCCCTTTCACTCTCGTTCCAGAAGAAGCTCAGCAGCGCCATCAAGCGCAGCACACAGGCCATGTTCGCCGACTGGCGCATGGTGGTGTGGTCGGCCATCGCCGCAGAGCACATCGCGCAGACCCTCTGCCCCGACAAGGCGCACCTCGCCTACCTCGCCGCGCTGCTGAAAGACCTTGAACTGTTCCTGCGCCTCTGCCTCGACGAGACGGGGCCGCTTGCCGACCGCACCTGCATCACAAGTCTCGACAACGGACAACTCGAAGAGGAGGGCCGCCTGTGGGGGAACACCCACCCCGACAGGGCCGCCGACATCATCCGGCAATGGAACCTCCCCGAAGAACTGGCCGAAGCCATCGCCCTGCACCATGACCTCGACGGGCTCGATGGGCACCCACCTCTCGTCCAGAGCGTCATACTGGCCACCCGCTGGAGTGACCTCATCCACGGCAGGGGCACGCACCCCGCCATGCTCATCCGCTTCGAGATGCTCATCCGCGCACGCCTCGGGCTTGGCGACGAGGGCATGGACGCCCTGCGCGCCTCGTGCGGGCAGCGCTACTCGTCCATGCTGGTCCAGCTGGGAATCCGCGAGCGCAGCGTGGGCGGCAGGTTGCACGAGACCTCGCTGCGGGCCCTGCAAAGCTACCATTTTCTCAGCACCGAACTGGCGCATGTACAGGGCGGGCAGGAGGGCATTGCCGCCACACTCGGCCGGCAGCTGCGCTGGTACTGGAATCTCACGTCGTGGGACCTGTCGTTGCGCGTGCCGGGAACCGACGACCATGTCCTCTACACCATGGATATGGGCCACGCCGCCCCGCGCCTGCGCCACGGCCCCTGTCCCGCGGGTGAGCTCCCGTGGCGACCGGGCCTCAGCAGGCAGCCCCTCGTCACCGAGGCCAGCACATGGGGAGAACTGCGCCTTGCCGCCGGGACGCTCGACGCAGAGAGACTCTCCTCGTTCGGGGTCTACTGCCACTTCATCGCCCTCGCCCTCGAGATGTACCACCGCGAACAGGCCATTCTCGAAACCAAGGCCGCCACGCTCGACGCCCTGCCCCTCGGCATCACCCTGCTCGACAGGGATGGCAGCGCCATCGGTTCCAACCGGCGGATGCTCGACCTCATAGGCTACCCCGAACTCGTCCCGTCCACGCCGTTCATGGAACTCCTGCGGGAGACGCTGGGGCTCGATCTTTCCGACGACTGGAAGGCCTTGCAGCAGCCCGACGCCCCCCCGCTGCACAGCCGTCTGTTCTGCCCACTCCCCGACGCTGCCGCACGGCTGGGGGCCCACTGCGCCTACGTGTCGCTCCACCGCCGCGAACATGACAGCCTGCTGCTCATCGAAGACGTGACAGACCTCAGCGAACTTCAGGCCCAGACGCTTCGAAGGCACGACTTCCTCGAACGGCTTTTCGAGGCGATGCAGGAACTGGTCTTCATCGTCAACGAGACGGGTGTCATCACGTGGGCATCGCGCAAATGGGGGCGGCTGCTTCAGCAGAACCTCTTCACCATCTCGCGGCCCGCCACGAGTGCCACGCCCTCATGGGACCCCGACACCCTCCATGCGGTTTCGCCGCAGGTTCCCGTCGAGGTCATGCTCGATGGAGACGGCAACGGTCCGGGACTCTACGAACTCGTGCTGACGCCGCTGGAGGCGCGCGATGACCAGGGGCGCTCATGGCTGGTCGTGGGGCGCGACCTCAGCACCATACGCCGCCTCGAGGACAAGATACGCCAGCAGGCCATGAACGACGGCCTCACGGGGTTGTTCAACCATTCCCACTTCCACCTCATCCTCGAACGCGAGATGGAACGCTCCCGTCGCACGGGACGCGGGCTTGGCCTCATCTTCTTCGACCTCGACCGCTTCAAGCGCATCAACGACACCTACGGGCATCAGGCGGGCGACACCATCCTGCGACGCGTGGCAGCGGCCCTGGCATCGGTGACGCGCAAGGGCATGGACTTCCCCTGCCGCTACGGCGGCGACGAATTCGCGGTGGTCACCACCGAAATAGAGGCCGAGGCGTTGCAGAGGCTGGCCATGCGCATCCGCAACACCGTTGTCGAAAGCTGCCGCAACGCCATCGACCTGAGCATGGGCCTCGCCATGCTGAAGCCCGAAGACACCATCGAGTCCTTCGTGGCACGCACGGACAGGGCCAGCTACAGGGCCAAGAACCAACCGGGGGGCGACCGTCTGCAATGGGCCGAATGACCCCGGAGGGCGATTGCCTTCCGCCGCGTTTGCCCGTATGGAGACCGCACCCCGCAACCCACCCCAGCCTTTTCAGGAGACCGAAATGCTACGGCGTATTGAAGTTGGACTGCGGCCGCAGGTGACCGACACCGTGGGCCGCAAGGTCGCTGCCAAGATTCACGAATCCCTCGGCCTCGACGCAGGCGATGTGCGGCTGGTCAAGGTATTCACCATCGACGGCCTTGATGCGGCGCAACTCGAGACCGTCGTGCGTGAGGCCGTCCTGTTCGACCCCGTGTTGCAGCACGCCTCGCTCGACCCGCTGGACAGCGATGCCGACTGGGTGCTCGAAGTGGGCTTCCGCCCCGGCGTCACCGACAACGAGGGACGCACCGCGCGCGACACGCTCGCACTCGTGCTCGGCATCGCCGACCGCCGCTCCATCGCCGTGTACACGGCCAACCAGTACCACCTGCATTGCGGTCTCGACCGCGCCGCCGTCGAGCGCATCGCGCGCGACCTGCTCGCCAACGAACTCATCCAGCGCTACGCGCTCAAGAGCCGCGAAGAATGGGCGGCAAGCCCCGGCTTCCCCGCGCAGGCGGCACAGGTCACGGGCGCACGCAACGACGAGGTGGCCGTCATCCCACTGCTTTCCATGAGCGACGATGAACTCATGGCCTTCAGCCGCGCCAACACCCTCGCCCTCAGCCTCGAAGAGATGCACGCCATCCGCGCCTACTACCAGCGCGACGACGTGCGCGCCGCCCGTGCCGCCGAAGGGTTGCCCGCCGACCCCACCGACGCCGAAGTCGAGGCACTGGCGCAGACATGGTCGGAGCACTGCAAGCACAAGATATTCTCTTCGCGCATCGACTACGAGAACCGCGAGACCGGACGCCGCGAGACCATCGACAGTCTCTTCAAGTCCTGCATCCAGGACACCACGAAGACCATCCGCGCCCGTCTCGGCGACAAGGACTTCTGCCGTTCGGTGTTCAAGGACAACGCGGGCGTCATCGCCTTCAACGACACGCATGACATCTGCATCAAGGTCGAGACGCACAACAGCCCCTCGGCCCTCGACCCCTACGGCGGTGCGCTCACCGGCATCGTGGGTGTCAACCGCGACCCCATGGGCACGGGCATGGGTGCCAACCTCGTCTGTAACACCGACGTGTTCTGCTTCGCCTCGCCCTTCTGGGAAGGTGAACTGCCCCCGCGCCTGCTGCACCCCCGCCGCGTGCTTGAAGGCGTCCGCGAAGGCGTGGAACATGGCGGCAACAAGTCGGGCATTCCCACCGTCAACGGTTCCATCGTGTTCGAGGACCGCTACCTCGGCAAGCCGCTGGTCTATTGCGGCACGGTGGGCATGATTCCCGCGCAGGTCGCAGGCAAGCCCGGCTACACCAAGGAGGCGCGTCCCGGCGACGCCATCGTCATGGTGGGCGGCCGCATCGGCAAGGACGGCATCCACGGCGCGACCTTCTCCTCCGAAGAACTGCATGAGGGCTCCCCCGCCACGGCAGTGCAGATTGGCGACCCCATCACCCAGCGCAAGATGTACGACTGCATCATGCGCGCCCGTGACATGGGCCTCTACACCGCCATCACCGACAACGGTGCGGGCGGCCTCTCGTCGTCCGTGGGCGAGATGGCGCAGGACACGGGCGGCTGCCGCCTCGACCTCGCCCGCGCGCCCCTGAAGTACGACGGTCTGCGCCCGTGGGAGATTCTGCTCTCCGAAGCGCAGGAGCGCATGACCCTCGCCGTGCCGCAGGACAAGCTCGAAGCCTTCATGCGGCTCGCCTCCGAGATGGACGTGGAGGCTACGGTACTCGGCGAATTCACCGACTCCGGCTACTTCCACATCACCTTCGGTGACAGGCAGGTGGCCTATCTCGACATGGACTTCCTGCACGACGGCGTGCCGCAGTTGCAGCTGAAGGCCGTGTGGGAACGCCCCGCCCACCCCGAAGGGCGCATCGACCTGCCCGAAGAGGAACAGGGCCCGTTCCTGCGGCGCATGATGGGTTCGCTCAACATCTGCAGCAAAGAATATGTCATCCGCCAGTACGACCATGAGGTGAAGGGCGGCAGCGTGGTGAAGCCCCTCGTGGGCGTGAAACGCGATGGCCCCGCCGACGCAGCCGTGGTGCGCCCCCTGCTGGACAGCGAGTCGGGCATCGTGCTCTCGCACGGCATCTGCCCCAAGTTCAGCGACTACGACGCCTACTGGATGATGGCCAACGCCATCGACGAGGCCGTGCGCAACGCGGTTGCCGTGGGCGGCGACCCCGACTTCATGTCCGGCGTCGACAACTTCTGCTGGTGCGACCCCGTGCAGTCCGATAAGACCCCCGACGGGCACTACAAGCTGGCGCAACTGGTGCGCGCCAATCGCGCCCTAGAGCACTTCTGCCTCGCCTACGGTGTGCCCTGCGTCTCGGGCAAGGACTCCATGAAGAACGACTACACCGGCGGCGGCACCAAGATATCCATACCGCCCACGGTGCTCTTCTCGGTCATGGGCGTCATCGACGACGTGAACCGCACCGTAACCTCCGACTTCAAGCGCGCAGGTGAGCGCATCTACCTGCTTGGCCTCACCCGCCGCGAGATGGCCGGCAGCGAAGCGGCACAGGTTCTTGGCATCTCCTGCGCCGACGTGCCGCAGGTCGACGCCCCCGCCGCCCTGGCCCGGTATCGTGCCCTTTACGGTGCCATCCGCGCCGGGCTTGTCACCGCGTGTCACGACCTCTCCGACGGCGGTCTTGCCGTGGCCCTTGCCGAGATGTGCCTCGGCGGGCGTCTCGGGGCCCGATGCGACCTCGCCCGCGTGCCTGTCTGCGGCGACATGACAACCACCGAACTCCTGTACAGCGAGTCGGCCAGCCGCCTGCTGGTCTCCGTGCGTCCTGCCGACGCCGACGCCTTCGAAGCGGCCTTCGCCGGTCAGCATTACGCCTGCGTCGGCGAAGTGACAGCCGACGGCAGACTGACCCTCGAGACCAAGGGCACCGCCATCGTCTCTGAAGAGGTGGAGGCACTCGCCACCGCCTTCAAGGCGACCCTCGACTGGTAGCCCGCTGGCACACCACACCATCGACAACGAGGCCCGCAGCACTTTGCTGCGGGCCTCGTCTTTTGCAACATACCGCCACGGCGGGTCGCAACTGTCTCTGGGGCGTCCGATGCTTCTCACGCACTGCGCTTGCAGCACCTCTGCCCCATGTCTGCAACACAGGGCAGAGGCTTCATGCACCGTCATATCCGGACATGTTCCAGAAGTTACCCACGCAACATGACTGCCACTGGACGTATCTGCCACCACCGTCTGTGTTGTCTTCTCGCCCTGCGCACTCCTGCAGACTCTTCATGCGGGCACATTGTACGCGAACCCAATCGTAATACACCGGAGATGGTTGATAAGTTATCCGATTGCACATAGGGTCGTTACGGATTTCCGGGTCTGGACCATGGGCGGGCATCTCGCTGCCATCCCGGAATCGCCAACGGCACACCAGTCGCAGTCCCGGAGGTACCATGTCGACGCAACGCTCGCTCGGCACCAAGGTCATGCTCCTTGTGAGCGGCATCTCGCTTTTCGTCTACCTCATCCTCGCCGTACTCACCTCGTACTGGCAGCGGCAATCCGCCCTGACCCTCATCGACAGCGGTGCCGTGCGCGCCTCTGAACTGCTGCTTGATGCCATCGCCGACCCCATGTCCAAGGGCAACGACACAGGTACGACCGAGAAGTTCGACGCCATCGCCAGACGTTACGCCGACATTCGCGCGTACATGACGGACTTCAGGGGCAACATCACCTACTCCACCTCAAAGGATGTGCTGCGGCGCGACCTCGCTGACGTGGTGCAGGCACCTGCCCTGCTCGACAAGTTCAATGCCGCGCTCAAGACCGACAGCCGCGAAGAGCAGCTTGCCACCATCGACGGCATGGCGTTCTACGCCACCATCCGGTCCATACCCAACGCACCAGAATGTCACCACTGCCATGGACGCAGCCAGCCCATCCTCGGTACGCTCGTCATGCTGCAGGACGTCACCCCTGCCATGAGTGAGCTGCGTCTGCACCAGTACGAGACCGTGGGGCTTTCCGTGGGCGGTCTGCTCTTGCTGGTGGGCGTGCTGTCGCTCTTCATGCGACGCGCCGTCATCTCGCGGGTACAGCGCATCGCCGCCGTAAGCGGACAGATTGAACAGGGCGACTACAGCGTGAGCTTCGAGCATGACGGCAACGACGAACTCACACGGCTCAACGCCAACCTCGCCAGCATGGTCACGACCATACGCGACCAGATGCAGTACAACCGCTCGGTGCTCGAAGGCATCATCGTCCCGCTTGCCGTGGTCGACGCCAGAAACCGCATCGAATTCATCAACCAGCCCATGTGCACCATCGTCAGCACAGCCTGCCATGAATACTCGGGCAAGGATTTTTCCGCGTTCATGCAACAGGGCGGCGTCGAGGAGGACATCACCGCCACCGTCCTGAAAGGCGGGAACAACCAGCAGGGCAACATCAGCTACCGCCGCGACGACGGCACCGTCTTCCCCCTGCACTACGAGGTCTCGCCGCTGCGCGATGACAGGGGGGCCGTGAACGGCGCCATCGCCGTCATCATCGACCTGACGCAAGAGGAGGAGGCGCGGCGCCGCATCGAGGAACAGCGCATCAACCTGTTGCGTGTCGCCGACGAGGTGACGGGCGTGGCCGAGACGCTGGTGCGTGCCGCCGAGGCTTTGGTCACACGCATGGGCGAACTCGAGCGCGACGCCACAGAGGCAGCCTCCGAGACCACGCAGGTGGCTACCGCCATGGAGGAGATGAACGTCACCGTCACCGAGGTGGCACGCAACGCCTCCAGCACCGCCGAGATGGCCGACCTCGCCAATGGCGAGGCCCAGTCGGGCGGTACGGAGATGGCCAACACCGTGCGCGAGACGCGACAGGTGGCCCAGCGCACCGAAGACCTCGCCGAATCGCTGCATGAACTGGCACGCAGGGCGGACAACATCGGGCGCGTCATCGAGGTCATCAACGAAATCGCCGACCAGACCAACCTGCTGGCACTCAACGCCGCCATCGAGGCCGCCCGTGCAGGAGATGCCGGACGCGGCTTCGCCGTGGTGGCCGACGAGGTCCGCAAACTGGCCGAGAAGACCATGGTGGCCACACGCGAAGTGGAACAGGCCATCGCGGCCATCCAGCAGGGCAGCAACGACGCCGTCGAGGTCATGACCGAGACCCGGCAGCAGGTCGAAGTGACGGCAGGCAAGGCCGAGGACACCGGCAAGGTTCTCTCGGGCATCGTGGGCAGGGCCGAAAGCATCGCCGACATGGTGCGCAACATCGCCACCGCGTCGGAACAGCAGTCGTCCACCAGCGACGAAATCAACCGCAACGTCACCCGCATCAACGACCTCACCGAAGGCATCCAGAGACGGGTGCGGGAAGCAGGCGATGCCATCCGGCAGGTCGAGGGCATGGCCCAGAGGCTTGAGGCCCTCGTCGACGGTTTCCGCAAATAACCGGTCCACAGGCCACGACAGCACAAGGGGCACGCTCGACGCGTGCCCCTTTCGCATCACGGGCCCGGTTTCGCGCGGGCGATGACGCGCCATGGCAACGCCCCCGTGACGTGACACCGGAGACATACCATCGCATGAGAGGGCATACTGTGCCTGAAAAGTGAATCACCCCGGACACATCTTTCCGCTCATGGGCTGGACAAGCCCAGATTAGGATTTACTCGTAAAAAATCACGCCGGTCATTGAACAGACCGCCGACATGCTGTACACAGGTATAAACAGGTATTTCCGGCGGCCATTCCCGCCTTTCAGACCACCGACAACGAACATGGAGGCCCCATGCCCAACCAGTACGAAATCTACAAATGCATCCACTGTGGCAACATCGTCGAAGTCCTGCATGCTGGCGGCGGCGACCTCGTGTGCTGCGGCGAACCCATGAAGCTCATGAAGGAAGGCACTTCTGACGGGGCCAAGGAAAAGCACGTGCCGGTCATCGAGAAGACCGCCAACGGCTACAAGGTCACCGTCGGTTCCGTGGCCCACCCCATGGAAGAGAAGCACTGGATCGAATGGATTGAGCTTGTCGCAGACGGTGTGAGCTACAAGAAGTTCCTGAAGCCCGGCGATGCGCCCGAAGCCGAGTTCTGCATCAAGGCCGACAAGGTCGTCGCCCGCGAATACTGCAACCTGCACGGCCACTGGAAGGCCGAAGCCTAACCCCGAGGAATCCACGATGAAAAAGTACGTATGCACCGTCTGCGGTTACGAATACGACCCTGCTGAAGGCGACCCCGACAACGGCGTGAAGCCCGGCACCTCGTTCGACGACCTGCCGGCCGACTGGGTATGCCCCGTGTGCGGCGCCCCCAAGAGCGAATTCGAAGCCGCCTAGTAAGCGCTTTCCATGACGCCGCCGCCGGTTGCCCGTACGGGTTGCCCGCGGCGGCGTTTCTTCGTATAGGGGGGTCATCAGCCCCTCTCCATAGCCACACCGCCCCCCGGCGCGCAACACACGAGGAACCCATGCATCCTATCGAAATCAAAAAGGATATATTCTGGGTCGGCGTCGTCGACCACAACAGCCGCGACTTCCACGGCTATTCGCTTTCCCCGCAGGGCACGACCTACAACGCCTATGTGGTCAAGGACGAGAAGACCGTGCTGTTCGACACCGTCAAGCACGACTTCACCGACACCATGCTCTGCCGTCTCTCGCGCGTGGTGGAACCCTGCAAGATAGACTACATCGTCTGCAACCACCTCGAACCAGACCACGCCGGTGCCCTGCCCGAACTGATAGCCCGCTGCAAGCCCGAGAAGATCTTCTGCTCGCCCATGGGCCTGAAGGCCATGGAAGCCCACTTCGACACCACCGGGTGGCCTGTCGAAGTGGTCAAGACGGGCGATTCCATCTCCATCGGCAAGCGCACCATCCATTTCGTCGAGACGCGGATGCTCCACTGGCCCGATAGCATGGTGTCGTACATCCCCGAAGACAAGCTTCTCATCTGCAACGACGCCTTCGGCCAGAACATCGCCTCCACCGAACGCTACGCCGACGAGATCGACCGCTCAGCCCTGTTCCACGCCATGAAGGAGTACTACCACAACATCGTACTGCCCTTCTCGCCCATCGTCCTCAAGACACTGGCGCAGATCGAACAGCTCGGCCTCGACATCGACATGCTGGCCCCCGACCACGGGCTCATCTTCCGTGGCTATGACGATGTGAAGTACGCCCTCGACACCTACCGCATCTTCGCGGAGCAGAAGCCGCAGAAGCGCGCCGTCATCGTGTACGACACCATGTGGCACAGCACCGAGAAGATGGCCTCCGCCATCGCCGAAGGGCTGGAGTCCGTGGGCGTGCCCACCCGCGTCATGTGGCTCAAGGCCAACCACCACAGCGCGGTCATGACCGAACTGGCCGACTGCGGTGCCGTGCTCGTGGGTTCGCCCACGCACAACAACGGCATTCTTCCCGCCGTTGCCGCCATGCTCACCTACATGAAGGGATTGCGCCCCCAGAACCGCATCGGTGCGGCTTTCGGCTCGTTCGGCTGGTCTGGCGAATCGGTGAAGAGCATCACCGAATGGCTGCAATCCATGGGCATGGAAACCCCGGTGGACCCGGTGAAGGTCAAGCACGTGCCCACGCACGACACCTACCGCCAGTGCTTCGAAATGGGGCAGGCAGTGGGCCGCGCCCTCATCGAAAAGTGCGGGGGGTAGCTGACGCTACGCATCGTCCATACCGTATGCATACAGGAAGGCACCGGGCGCAATCGTCCGGTGCCTTCTTTGCTGGCATGGAGGGCGAATGCCGAGGCGACCCAACCTGTAAGGCAAGTGAACTCGTGGCCCGGAATGGGGCACATCACGTCTTCACGCCGCGCAAGTCCCTTGAGTGACTAGCCACACGGCAATCACTCAGGCGAACCAAACCCGGCGGAGACGTACATGCCAGGAATGGGGCTGGCAGACCACAGACTGGAGACGGGTTGGCAATGGCCTGTGACCGACGGGGCAGCCGTAAAACGAGGCGGGTACAAGACGGAGTCAGCCCCGCGCGGCGCGGCGCTTCTCGTCGATGATGCGGGTAAGCCACGTGCGCAACTGGTCGAGGTCTTGCTGCTGCATCTTTTCAGAGGCGTTGAGAAGGATGCGGAGGTTCCCCACATCACGGCGCAGACCGGCGAGTTCATCTTCCACACCACGGGCGTGCGCCACAAGGCGGGCAAGTTCGTCCTGTCGTGCCGACAGGGAGGACAAGGCGTCGGCGATGCAGGCGAGGGTGCGGTTCTGCTGCTCAAGAAGCGCAAGCGCCGCTTCGGGCAGCAGCGCACCCGCAACGGGTACGGAGGCACGAGACGGCGCGATGGCTGCCATCCCTGCGGTCTCTGCTGGCACGGATGCCAACTCCGGGGTGTGCGCCCCGCGCATGGGGGGCTGCCCGTCGTACCCCGACGCGGACGACAACGGCAGCACGTTGCGGGCGAAACGTCCTGCCAGCCGGGCTTCGACGGCAGCGGCGTTACGCGCCGTCTGCATGGCGTCGAGAACGGCTTCGACCACCTCCAGCGCACCCGGCCTGTACCTGCGCCTGCGCCCCTCGCCCACAGAGGGCATGAACGGCGCGAAACGCTTGCAGTAGTAGCGCGCTGTGGACTCGGGCAGACCGAAATGGCGTGCGATGTCGGCGATGGTGAGCAATCCGTCCTGCCGTGTGCCGTTCTCGTCGTGCATGGCGTCTCTCCAGCAGCCTGCTGCGTTTCCGGTTGCGGATACTTCCGCAACCGTAGCCGCAATGCGGAGCCGATGCAACAGCCACGCAGCTGAAAAGGAGCCGTCCCCGTTGACATCCGCGACAGCTACGTGCATAGCGGCAGAATGATAGCAAAGGGCGAGTAGGGGGGGCGAACATTACGTCGTATCCGGGTAAGGAGGAAGTGACGATGCTGACCAAAGCCGAATTTGTTGCCGCACTCAAGGATTCTCTGCCTGATGTCTTCGAAACCAAGGTAAGCGCCGAAAAGGCCTACGACACGTTCTGCAAGATCATGGCCGACGGTGTCGCCAACGGGCAGGGCGTGCGCCTTCCCGGCGTGGGGGCGCTGACCGTGACCGAACGCGCAGCCCGCACCGGACGCAATCCCCAGACGGGACAGACCATCACCATCCCCGCCAGAAAGGCCGTGAAGTTCGCGGCAGCCAAGGCACTGCTCGACGGCATCAACGGGTAACACGCTTCAGCGGTTCCCTCGCCGGATGCCGCAGCACACCCCTGCTGGCGACTTCTTCCGGCCTACCGGATAGAGACGCGCTGCAAACGAAAGGGCTTCCACGCATGGCGTGGAAGCCCTTTTTCCATGTCTTCTGAAAAGCCCCGGGTCAGGGCCAGACCACACGCCGCGCCGCGATGAAATTACGACGCCAGTAAGGGATGTCGAGGGTCTCTTCACGCACGGTCGCCCCGGGTTTGGGGCTGTGCACGAAACGACCGTTGCCGGTGTAGATGCCGGTGTGCAAGCCGTGCATGCCCGACCCCGTACGGAACACGAGGATGTCGGCAGGGCGGAGGACATTGCCGGGTACGGCAGCACCCGCCGTCGCCTGTTCGGCAGTGGTCCGTGGCAGATTGATGCCGTTCTGGTGATAGGTCCACCAGATGAAGCCCGAGCAATCGAAACCCGACCGGGGGT
Organism: Nitratidesulfovibrio vulgaris str. Hildenborough; assembly: GCF_000195755.1. Lineage (NCBI taxonomy): Bacteria > Pseudomonadati > Thermodesulfobacteriota > Desulfovibrionia > Desulfovibrionales > Desulfovibrionaceae > Nitratidesulfovibrio > Nitratidesulfovibrio vulgaris. Next base: position 3,347,793 of record NC_002937.3, read on the forward strand.
CGAGCCCTCCCGCACGGTAGGGCACACCCAGTTGGCCCCTTGCCGTGGCGACCACTGACCGGGCGGTATCGGAAGCGGGTGGCGGCCCCGTCTGCGCAGGTTCCGGCAAGACCAGCACCTGACGCTCGGCACAACCGCCCGCGAGCAGGACGAATCCGAGAACCAGCCCGAAGAGGATGCGCACGGCACGCGGCCGGGAGCGAAGTCCGGCAAACGGCCAGCCGGATGGGCGGACAGACGACGTGCCCGATGGGCTGACAGACATTTCCGAGCCATGGGCGATGCAGGGGAAGAAGCGGGCGAAGGCTCGCGGCAAGGCGCAACGGGGGAAGGCAGCCCCTCCGTCACGCCCACAGCGTGCGGCATGGTCACGGCTTGCGGACGTATGTGGCGTTGTCATGGAAGACATGCCCGCAATCTAGCAGGAGACGGAGAAAAACCCAAGGGGTGCAAGGGCCCTGCGCGATATGTTCAACGCTCCGACCACAGGGCACGCGCGCCCGCGCCCTTTCCCTTCAGACGCAGACGGCACAGCGGAAGCCCCCGCCAGTAGAGGCACACCTCGCTGGCGTCACCCGTTTCGGCGAGGGGAAGACTACGTCCCGTGAGCACTCCGGCGACATCCTCGACGGAGTCGACATCAAGGGCCACGGCACCGGACTGGCGGGCGTCCTCAGGACGCGGCATCAGGCAGCGCAGACGCGGCAACAGGCGCAGCCCTGCCTTGCTGGCCTTGCCCACGGCACAACCTTGCCAGCGAAAACTCTCGGGCAGCCTCTCAAGGGCCTGACGCGGCAGGAAGTGCGCCGTATCACCGAAGATGGACACCTGCCCCTCTGGCAACAGGGCGGGAAGCACACCGGGCATGGCGAGTTCAGCGGAATGCAGGGGCGTGGCCTTGAGGGGCGTGAACGGCGAAGACGCTACGGGCACGTCGTCACCGGGCCGGCGGAAGGCGGCGACGAAGAAGCCCTGCGCCGCCGAACCTTGTGGGTCCACCCGCAGGACGCCTTCGCACCCCGGCAGTTCGGGGGCGGCAAAGACGAAGCCCGGCGGGGGTTCCAGCGGGACGGGCTCGAACCCCAGTTCATCGATGGCGTAGCGCACCTGCGCCTCGTTCTCGTCCACATTGGTGGTGCAGGTCGAATACACCACGCGTCCGCCGGGACGCAGCAGCCTTCTGGCTTCAGCCAGAAGCAGGCGTTGCAGCGCGATGAGCGGGCGTATCTTGTCACCCTGCCACAGCTTGAGCACCTGCGGATTGCGCTCGACGGTGCCCCAGCCGGAACAGGGGGGGTCGAGCTGGATGCAGTCCCATGTGCCCTCGGGAAGGGGAAGCGATTCGCCCGGGTACGAACAGGTGGCGGCATGCAGCAGGTTGAGCGTGAAGAGATTCTGCCGCAACGTGGCGAGACGGCTTCTGTTGGGTTCGTTGCCCAGTACGAACCCCGTCTCACCCACCAGTTGGGCGAGAAAGCCCGTCTTGCTGCCGGGACTGGCGCACATGTCGAGCACGGCACTGCCGGCCGCGGGGGCCAGCGCCACCGGCGGCAGCATGGACGACCTGTCCTGGATGTAGATGAGCCCGAAAAAGGCGGCCAGACTGCCACCAAGCGGTCGGGGTTCCTCGACGAGGCGCCTCGACCACGGCGAAAAGGGCTCGGGAATGAAACGGTAGCCCTGCGCTTCAAGCAGGGCCTCGACAAGCGGAATCTGCCCGGCAGGGCAGACGATACGGAAGGAGCGAAGGGCTTGCAGGTGACTCATGGGTACTCGCAGTTCCCGGATTGGGCGTTCGGCGCGCCATACCTTATGGTTGCCTGATGCCGCAAGAGATATTATGAGTGCGGACAGCCTAGGGCCCTCCAAGGGTGCGGCCCACGAAACAAGGAGAGACTATGAAGGTGCTCATGCGCACGGCCCTCGCCGTGCTTGCCCTGCTTCTGCTCGCCGCCTCGCCCGTCTTTGCGGCACCGCAAAGCTACGCGGTGCTGCCGTTCCAGATCAACGGCCCCTCGTCCTACCGTTACCTCGAGAAGGCCATCCCCCAGATGTTCTCCTCGCGACTCTACTGGAAGGACCACTTCCATCCGGTAGCGTCAGACGCGGCCGCCAAGGCAGCCCTGCCGGGTTCCGAAGCGGATGTGGCAAAGACGCAGGCCGCCCTCGGCGCAAACTACGCCGTATGGGGCAGCGTCACCATCGTGGGTGACGACTGCAGCCTCGACGTGCGCGTGCGCGACCCCAAGGGCAAAGTCTGGCCCAAGTCGTCGCGTGCCAAGGTCAACGACCTCATCGCCGCTCTCCAGACCTCTGCCGACGCCGTCAGCGCCGAGGTGTTCGGCCGTGCTTCTGCCCAGCCCGCCAACGCCGCCGCCGAACCCAAGGTCGTCAACCAGATGAACGAAGCGTTCGTCGTCAACGAAACGCAGAACCAGCAGGTCTACCTCAACCCGCAGTTCCGCTATCAGGGCAACGCCGCGGGTGACGCGCGGATGCGCAGCCAGTCGCTGCCCTTCTCCGCCCTCGGCATGCTCGTCGAGGACGTGGATGGCGACGGCAAGAACGAAGTGCTGCTTCTCGACGACAAGGCCGTCTACGCCTATCGCTGGGAAGGTGGTCGCCTCGCCCCCGCTGGCGAATTCCGCCCCAACCGCTACCTCGACTGCCTCAACATCAACAGCATCGACCTCAACCGCGACGGGCGCCGTGAAATCGTCATCACCGCCGTGGACGAGAAGAGTAACGAACCGGAGTCGTTCATCCTGAACTACGCCGGTGGGCAGTTCACCGAGGTCATGACCCGCATCGGCTACTTCCTGAACGTGGTCAAGCTGCCGCCGGACTTCATCCCCGTGCTCGTGGGCCAGAAGACCGACCAGCCCCGCCTGTTCCGTCCCGGCGTGTACGAGATGGCGAAGAACGGCGACTCGCTGATGCAGATCAAGCGGCTCGACCTGCCTGAAGGCGCCAACGTGTTCAACTTCGTGTGGGTTCCCGGCGGCTCGAAGGGCGACGGCGACAAGATCGTCACCCTCACCGACACCGAACGCCTGCGCGTCCACACCGCCAAGGGCGGGCGCGTGGCAGAGACCGACGAGTCCTACTCCGGTACCGCCAAGGGCATCTCCATCGAGCCCAACATGCCCGGCATGGGCCGCGACAAGGTGCTGCTCAAGAGCCAGTACTACATTCCCATGCGCATGCTGGCGGTCAACCTCGACCGCGACGACAACTGGGAGTTGCTGGTCAACCGGCCCATCTCCACCGCATCGCAGTTCTTCGAGCGTTACCGTTTCTTCCCGCAGGGTGAGATTCACGCCCTGTACTGGGACGGCGTGGGCCTCGGCCTTCAGTGGAAGACCCGCCGCGTGAAGGGCTCCGTGGCCGACTTCGCCCTTGCCGACGTGAACAACGACGGCGTGCAGGACCTCGTGCTGTGCGTGAACACCCACCCCGGCGCGCTGGGTATGGAATCGCGCAAGACCATGGTGCTCGCCTACCCCCTCGACCTCAGCAAGGTCGACCCGAACACCGCCGCCGCGAACGAACAGCTCGACCAGTAGCCCCGGCCAAGGCCGGAGTATCGTACGCATCCCAGCCCGGCGGGTCGCTCCCGTCGGGCTTTTTTTCAGGAGGAACCATGCCCCCGCAGGCGATCGTCGTCACGAGGGAGGAAGCCGGACAGAAGCTGCTGCAATTCCTTGCGCGCCGCTTCGCCTTGCCGCAGGCCATGCTGCACCGCTGGATACGTTCCGGACAGGTGCGGCGTAACGGAGGCCGCTGCAAGCCCTTCGACCGTCTCGAGATGGGCGACGAGGTCCGCGTACCGCCTTTCGCCGCATCCATGAGCGAAAGGGCCGACGTCGGGCCCGTCTCCGCCAACAGCGATGCCGTCCGGAATGTCCCTGACGCGGCGGCGCCACGCCCTGCACCGTCGCGTCATGACCGTGACGGACATGATGCCATGCAGCCCTCCCGCCAGCGACGCCCCAAGGCGGACACGAGCCTCCAGCCCGCGCGCCCCCTGCCGCCCGTCGTGGCCGAGACGCCCGACCTCTTCATCTTCGACAAGCCTGCCGGTCTTGCCGTGCACCCCGGCACGGGCCACACCGACAGCCTCACCACGAGGCTGGCACAGCATTTCGCCAAGGCCCCGTTCATGCCCACCCCCGCCCACCGCCTCGACCGCGACACGTCGGGCCTTCTGCTGGTGGCGCGCAGCTATGCCATGCTGCGCACCCTGCACGAGGCCTTCGCCTCGCACGATGCGCTCGTGAAGGAGTACCTCGCGTGGGTGGCGGGATGCTGGCAACCCGCAGCCCCGGTCACGCTGCACGACAGGCTGTCCAAGGGCGCCGAGGCGTCGGGGTTCGAACGCGTCGCAAGCGACGATGAAGGCGCGGAAGCCGCCTGCACCGTACGTTGCCTGTTGCGAGAACAGCACCGCAGCCTGTTGCTTGTGACCTTGCACACCGGACGCACCCACCAGATACGTGTGCAGCTGTCCCGGCGCGGGCACCCCCTGCTGGGCGACCGCAAATACGGCGGCCCGCCACGCATGGGCGGCTTCCTGCTGCATGCGGTGCGCCTGTGCCTGCCTTCCGGCGTCGTCCACACGCTCCTGCCCCGCTGGGCGGGCAACGATGCCCTGCCGCAAGGCTTCATCCTTCCCGAACCACTCGGCCCGGTACCGGCATCGGCAATCCATGCGGACTCGGCCTGCCCATGCCCTCGGGCACCATCCGACCGGGACGAAGGGCCTGACCGCGGAGAAGCCGACACGGACACCGTAACCGAGGGACGCGACGCATGACCCCCCCGGTCGTCTGCTTCTGCAACACCAACCCCGGCTGGGGCGGCGGCGAGAAATGGCACCTTGAGGCGGCCATCGCCCTTGCCCATCGTGGACGGCGTGTGCTGCTCATGGCCCACCCGGCAGGACGCCTCCATGCCGAGGCGTCACGACTGGCAGCCACCCTCCCCGCCCATCTGCCCGGACTGCGCGTCCTTCCGTTGCAGGTCGGCAGGCTCACGTTCCTCAATCCGGGCGCCATCGTCCGTATCGCGCATGTCCTGCACAGGGAGAAGGTCGACAGCCTCGTGCTGGGCCTGACCTCCGACCTCAAGGCCGTGGGCCCTGCCGCGCGCCTCGCCGGAGTGCGTCAGGTGTTCTATCGCCGGGGCAGCGCGCTGCCCATACGCAACACGGCCCTCAACCGTCTGCTCTATGGGCGCGTCATCAATGGACTCATCGTCAACTCGCAAGAGACCCGCCGGCTGGCGCTGGTGAACAATGCGGGACTCATCCCCGAAGAGCGCATCCACCTGCTTCACAACGGCATCGACGCCACGGGGTTCGACGCCGCGCTCAAGAAGGCCAGCCCCGCCTACAGGGCCGGCGGACATACGCTGGTCATCGGCAATGCGGGGCGCCTCAACAGGCAGAAGGGGCAGCACCACCTGCTGCACATGGCGCGTCTTCTGGCTGACGAGGGGCTGGACTTCAGGCTTGTCATCGCGGGAGAGGGCGAACGGAGACAGGAGCTTGAGACGCTGGCGCGAACGCTCGGCGTTTCGGGGCATGTGGTCTTTGCGGGGTTTCTCGCCGACCTTGCGCCTTTCTGGAAGAGTCTGGACGTCTTCGTGCTCAGTTCGCACTGGGAGGGCTTCGGCTATGTGCTTGCGGAGGCCATGCTGGCAGAAGTGCCCGTGGTGTCCTTCGACGTGAGCAACATCCCCGAACTCGTGCAGGATGGCACCAACGGCCTGCTGGTGCCCGGCCCGGACGCGGCACCGGAAGGCGACGCCGCCCCCGCAGCGGGGCTTGCCCGCGCCGTCATGACCATGGCTGCGTCGCAGGGCCTGCGTTGTCGCATGGGAGCGGCGGGCAGGGCGCACGCCCTCGCCAAATATGCGCAAGAGTCCTGCATGGACGCACTGGAGAGCATCCTCGGTAGCGCACCCCGGTAGGCTGCAGGGGCCTCCGGCCTGCGCCGTATCGCGAGATGCCGTCTCGTATGGTGTCGAGTGACGCCGGGGCAACGCGCCGGATGAGCATGCCAGCACAGCAGGTCGAGACAGGACGCCGGAGCAACGCATGGCGCAGGCTCGCCGGAACGCGCAACGGCCCACGTCGACAACACCGGGTCTATCGCAGGAAGGGTGTGCGCCCCATTGCCAGAGGGAAGGCCGCCTGCACGACGGCGTACGCCCTGCCCGTTATACGGCGTCGCCCGGAAAGACCACCCGCCCCGACTTAGACAGGTCGTAACCGTCGAGGTCGTCGGTGAGTGACCGGAAGCGCGGGTCGCCCAGCATGGCGATGAAAAGCTGCACCCGCTTGTCGAAATAGCCTGCCCGCGGCACCAGCAGGTCGTAGCGTTCGCGCTGCAACGGCACGAAGCCCAGCCCCAGGAGTCCCGCCACCGCACGGATGCAGGGGGCCACATCGGCCCGCCCCGCCACAATCTCCATCCCCACGTCGATGTGTCCGGCGAACTCGCGCCCGTAGCCCGGAACACGTGCCGGGTCGACGCCATGCCGCGTGAGTTCGGCATCGAACAGGAGGCGCGTACCCGTGCCATGCGGACGGTTCGCCACACGCAGCCCCCGGGCCGCGATGTCTCCCGCATCGGCGATACCGTGCGGGTTGCCGGGTGCGGTGAGATAGCCCTGCTCACGGATGCAGAAGTTGACCACCGCCGGGGGTTCATCCAGCACGCGCTGGGCCGTATCGAAGTTGTATTCGTGCCCCTCGGCCTGCATCAGGTGGCTGGTGGCCATGTGGCACAGCCCGTCGCGCAGGGCGTGCAGTCCGCCTAGGCTGCCGAGATTGACGAAGGCGGCGAGACGCCCCGGATGCAGCTGGGCGAAAAGGCGCAACGCCCTGTCCAGCAGGATGTCATTGCTGCCCGCAAGCACCAGTGCCTGCCCGGTCTCGCCGTCTCCGGGCTGCCCCGGATGGTTCAACGTGTTGCGCTCAAGCCATGCGTCCACAAGGTGCAGGGGGAAAAGCCACTTTCCCGTGACCTTGGTGCCGGGGAGTCCCTTCTCGGTGACGAGGGCGTAGACCATCTTCTCGTTTATGCCGAGGTAGGCCGCGACTTCACGGGTGGAGAGCAACTGTTTCATGGCGTCATCCTTGGGGTTCTCGGTTGGAAAAGCGCTCCGGGCCGGGTGCGCCCCTGAGGCAGTACTGTAGACAACAGCCCTTCCGCTGGCAACGGCGTCTCGCACGTATTGCAAGCCGCACGATATTGGTATAGATGATACGACCCACGTCCGCGTCCGGCATTTGAGCCGCACGATGTGACGTACCATCTTCGGGGGTCGTCCCCCTTCGTGCCGGTACGCCGGCCATCCCCTCCATCCGCCGGGAATCGCATATGTTCGCCAAGATAGCACTCGTGGGCCGACCCAATGTCGGCAAGTCTACCCTCTTCAACCGCCTGATACGCAGCAACCGCGCCATCACGCACGACATGCCGGGCGTCACCCGCGACCGCATGGAAGGCATCGTGCGTGGTCGCAACAAGCGTCCCTTCGGCATCATCGACACCGGGGGCATCACCCTCGACGGACATGCCGCCGTGGCCGAAGGCCCTGCGGGCATCCGCGGGTTCGAGGCCGAAATCCTGCGGCAGGCCGAAGAGGCCATTGCCGAGTGCGTCGCCGTCTGCCTCGTGGTGGACGGACGCGAAGGGCTGTTGCCCTTCGACGAACACCTTGCCTCGTACCTGCGCCGCACGGGCAAGCCCGTGCTGGTGGTCGTCAACAAGGTGGACGGCATCGAAAAGGAAGACGTGCTCACCGCGGAATTCCATATTCTGGGCTTCCCGGTACTGGCAGTTTCAGCCGAACATGGTCACAACCTGCGCTGGCTTGAATCGGAGATGCGCGACCTTCTGCCCGAAGAAGACGAGGACGGCATCGATGACGACGCCGCGGACGCAACCGCCGTCGCCATTGCCGACGCCGACGCCGAAACCGAAGACGGTGCCTCAGCCTCCGAGACCGAGGAAGACATCACTGAAGAGACCGTGGAAGACGAACCGGAAGCCCCCCTGCGCCTGTGCATGCTGGGACGCCCCAACGCCGGAAAGTCCTCTCTGGTCAATGCCCTCACCGGCACCAATCGTATGATCGTCAGCGATGTGGCGGGCACGACCCGCGACAGCGTGGACGTCGCCTTCGAGAAGGACGGCCTCTCATACACCTTCGTGGACACGGCAGGCGTCCGCCGCCGCTCGCGCATCACCGACACGGTGGAGCGCTACAGCGTCAACTCCTCGCTGAAGAGCACCACCAAGGCGCACGTCACCCTGCTGGTGCTTGATGCCGTCGAAGGCATCACCTCGCAGGACAAACGCCTCATCGAACTGCTCGACGAACGCAAGACCCCGTTCATGGTGCTGGTCAACAAGATGGACCTCGTGCCCGCCAAGGCACGCGAAGACGGCAAGCGCAATTTCCGTGACCTGCTCAACTTCTGCCAGCATGTGCCTCTGCTCTTCGTCTCCGCCAAGACCGGGTATGAACTGCGCTCCATCGTGCCGCTTGCCGCGCGCATCCGGCGCGAATGCAGCGTCCGCATCCCCACCGGGCAGCTCAACCGCGCCATGGAAGAGGTCATCACCCGCCACCAGCCCCCTGTGGTGCGCCGCGTACGGCCCAAGTTCTACTACATGACACAGGCCGAAAGCCAGCCGCCGACCTTCGTGCTGTTCGTCAACGACGCGGACAGGATTCAGGCGCCCTACGCCAAATACATAGAGAAGTCGCTGCGCCGCCTGTTCGGCATCGAGCACGCCCCCATGCGCGTCCACTTCCGTTCATCGCACAAGAAGAACAGCGAGAAATAGAAGCCTCCCCATCGCACTGAAAGGCGGCGGTACGGTTCATTCCGTGCCGCCGCCTTTGCGTTGCGAAGAAAGATGGGCTGGCGGTCACATGCCAAGGTCGCTTTCACGCCCCGCCACCGCGGGCAGGAAACCAGCCTTGCGCAGCGTGGGCCCGCTACCGAAACGCACCAGCACCATGCCCGCGAACTTCTGCCCCCGGTAGACTTCGACACGGTACAGCGTGCCCGCCTTGTCCACCGAGTAGCGTGCCATGAAGTCGCGCTTGCCAAGCGGAATGCCGCTTTCATCGGTACGATGCGCCGTGGCACCGATGGCGTTGATGCGATACCCCTTCACAGGCTGCACCACGAAACGCTCGCGCACCGACACCACTTCGCCGAAGCCAACGCGCACGGGCTTGCCGTCCACCATGAGCGTCATGCCCGACAGGGCGTCGTCAGTGTCGCGCCAGTCAGGACGCAATCTCGTGAGGGTGCGGTTGCCATAGAAGACGTCATATCCGCCCTTGGCGGACACGAGGGCGAGAATGGGCTTGCTGGCAGCGAACGTGCCTGCCACATCACGCGGAAGGGGGAAGCTGCCCAGCGAAGGGCGCACGTCGTCCAGCGGCAGCACGATGCGGTTGTGCGCAAAGCCCACGGTCACGTCGCTTTCAAGGGCCGCCTGCACACCGCGGGGTGAAAGGTCGAAGTCGCGTTCGAAGCGGACCCCCGCCTGCTTCAGGAACGCCTCCACCGCACGAAGATGGTAGTAGGCGCGATATTCGGTGGTGAAGTCCTTGCTGGCTTCGATGCCGAAGGCGGGCTTGCCGTTGCGGTAGGCGAACCATGTGAGGGTACGGTCCATCTCATGGTCGCCCTCGTCGGTGCGGGTGTTCTTGAGGTGATAGCGGTGCTTGGGCACAAGCACGCCTTCGTTCACATCGCGTACGGCACGTTCACCCATGCCGGTGAGGTCGCCGAGGGGTGCCCCTTCGAGGCGCGCCTTGTCGATGATGACACTCTGTCCCCACCGCGAGGGATTGCACTGGGCGTCCTCATGGTCGGGGCGATAGAAGCCGCTGCCGTCATGCAGGTTCAGCACGAGAGAGACGTCAGGCGCGGTGATGATGCGCTGGATGCGCTGCACCAGCGGGTATTCGGGGTCGTCGGCGGGCAGGGTCGCGAACTTGCGGTTGAGGTCGCCATGCACCCCGCGCGACCGTTTGATGATGCTGGGGAAATTGAGATTGGGCACCACCCACACTCTGCCCGACGTGAACCGGTAGTGGGTGACCAGTAGCGTGGCGGCCGAGAATCCCCCCGGTTCGTCACCCTGTATGCCTCCCACCACAAGCACCACGGGCCCACCCGTCCCGAGACGGTGCAGGGTGAAATCGAGGTTGGTGCCTTCCGGGGCAGCGAGGGCGGGGCTGCACGCCCATAGGGATGCGAAGACCAGCAGGCCCGACAATAGCGCGGATATCCATCTCATGCGATGACCTTGACGTGCCAAGGTTCGAAGCGAACCCCGAGAAAGTTGTCACGCGGGTAGCGCAGCGTGATGTAGCCGCGCTCTTCAAGCTTGCGGAAGACCTCGGTTCCGGTGAAGTCGGACGTGAAGTTGCGGATGCCGTATCCGCGCTGTCCCACGTCGAAGTCTCCCACGCCGTGGAATGAATAGCCGGGAGGCGCCAGCGAACGTGACGCCAGCGAGAGGTTGCCGCCATTGGCCTCGGCCTTGGCGAGAAAGAGGTGCAACTGCTTGACGATACCCCGCACCCCGCTGGTCAGCACCACCTGCTCACCCATGATGCGCTGAATGGTCAGCCATGTCTCGTGCGCGTCACCGCGATAGAGATAGTTGCCCATGCCGGGCACCTTCACCACCTCACGCTGCGGGATGACGGAGGTGAGCGTGGAAAGGGGCTTCTTGCCGAGAAAGCCGTAGTTCTTGGCATCGGCGTGGAACACGTCGTCGATGAACTCGAGTTCGGCGCGCGAGAATGCTCCCACGGCGGGACGCCGCGCCTGCCGCATGGCCTCGTCGAGGCTCAGCAGATAGAAGAAGCCGTGTCCCACGGTGCGTTGCAGCCTGTCCAGCCTGTCGACCAGCCCCCCCATGAGGGCGTAGCGTTCAGGGGTGAGCACGATGTCGGAAGGATGCACCTCGTCGAAGTTGCGCATCTTGTAGAGATAGTCGCGCACTGACTCGGAGGTTTCGGCTGGCAGGGGCTGAGGCGGCTGGCTGACGGCCCTGGCCGGGGCGAGGTCGGGTTCTACGGTCTGGGCGCGCGCCCGGGATGCGGCCTTGGCGGGGCGTTGCGCGCCGCGTTGCGGCGCGGAGACGCGCCCCTGCGTCTTGCGGGCGGGGGCCGCAGGTGCAGCCTTGCCCTTGGGGGCGGGCTTGGCAGGGGCAGGACGTGAAGGTTGAACGCCGCCGGAGGCTGCGACAGCCCCCCCGGCCAGCAACAGCTGGAGGGTTCCACAAAGGGCGGCTGCGAGGAACGTGCGTCGATTCACACGATGCTCCGGGTTGTTGGCTTGAAGCTCACCCGAATCCGTATAGCAAATGTCTAGAGAATGCAAATACAAGGTGGGGTTTTCCACCATATCCACCATGATACCGCGGTCGGGCCTCATAGGGAAAGCCCCACCGCCTTTTCGCGACATCCGCATTGCGACTGAAGGCACTCGCCGGTGACCGCGCGGCATCCGCACGGGACGGGGCCATGCAGTCCCTCTGTCCCGGCCTTGACCTTGCGCAGGGCTTTCCTTTAGCGTTGCTCGTTACGGCAGTGTCCCGTGTGCCGCCCCGCGGCACATGTTCCCCTTCACGGGCCCGCCTCCGCCACCGCAGGCGCCCGCTTGCGGCGTCAGGAGCCATGGCAAAGGGCCGCAGGGTATGCAAGGAGTTATGAGCATGGTCCAGAAATCGGAAACCATCTGGTTCGACGGCAAGCAGGTTCCGTGGGATGAGGCCAACGTGCATGTGCTCACCCACGCCCTGCACTACGGCGTGGGTGTCTTCGAAGGCATTCGCGCCTACCGTTGCGCCGATGGTTCTTCGGCCGTCTTCCGTCTGCGCGAACACGTGCAGCGCCTGTTCTCGTCGGCCAAGATCCTGCGCATGGAGATTCCCTTCACCGAAGACGCCATCTTCGACGCCATCGTGGAGACGCTGCAACGCAACAGGCTCGCCGAAGGCTACATCCGTCCCCTTTCGTTCGTCGGCGCAGGGGCCATGGGCGTCTACCCCGGCGACAACCCCGTTCAGACCATCATCGCCGTATGGCCTTGGGGTGCGTACCTCGGTGCCGAGGCCCTCGAAAAGGGCATCCGCGTCAAGACCAGTTCGTTCGCCCGCCACCACGTCAATGCCATGATGACCAAGGCCAAGGCCTCGGGCAACTATGTCAACTCGGTGCTGGCCAAGATGGAGGCCAAGGCGGACGGCTACGACGAGGCCCTGATGCTGGACGTGAGCGGCTTCGTCTCCGAAGCCACGGGCGAGAACATCTTCATGGTCCGCAACGGCGTCATCAAGACCACGCCGCTGACCTCCATCCTCGACGGCATCACCCGCAACAGCCTCATGACGCTGGCACGCGACCTCGGCTACGAAGTGGTCGAACAGCAGTTCACCCGCGACGAACTCTATGTCGCCGACGAAGCGTTCTTCTGCGGTACCGCCGCCGAGGTGACGCCCATCCGCGAAGTCGACCGCCGCGTCATCGGCAAGGGAAGTGCCGGGCCTGTCACCAAGCATCTCCAGCAGGAATATTTCAAGGCCGTCAAGGGCGACAACCCCAGCTACGACCACTGGCTGCACCGCTACGCGCTGTAGCACTTTCGCAGTATAGACAGACGACACAGAGACGCGTCCACACCCCGGCATCTGCCCGGCTACGACGCGCGGCACGTCCATAACGAAGACACCATTTGACGCGAGAGGGGCGGGGCCGCACGGTCACGCCCCTTCCGAAAGAAGCATCGACGGCATGAGCCACGCCTCGCTGACAGCCAGATACCGCCCGCAGACCTTCGCCGAGGTCGCGGGGCAGGAGACGGTAAAGGCCATCCTCTCGCGCGCAGCACAGGAGAACCGGGTCGCTCCCGCCTACCTGTTCAGCGGCACGCGCGGGGTGGGCAAGACCACCATCGCCCGCATCTTCGCCAAGGCCCTCAACTGTACCACCGCCCCCACCGGCGAACCCTGCAACACCTGTGAGCAATGCCGCAAGGTCACGCAGGGGATGCACGTGGACGTGGTGGAGATAGACGGGGCCTCGAACCGAGGCATCGACGACGCCAAACGCCTCAAGGAGGCCATCGGCTACGCCCCGATGGAAGGCCGCTACAAGGTCTTCATCATCGACGAGGCGCACATGCTCACGCGCGAAGCCTTCAACGCCCTGCTGAAGACGCTGGAGGAACCCCCGGCCCGCGTGACCTTCGTGCTGGCGACCACCGAACCGCACAAGTTTCCGGTCACCATCGTCAGCCGCTGCCAGCACTTCACCTTCACCCGCCTTTCCGAAGCCGGGCTTGAAGCGCACCTCACCAAGGTGCTCGGTCGCGAGGGCGTCGACTACGACCCGGCTGCCGTGCGTCTCATCGCACGACGGGCGGCAGGCAGCGTGCGCGACTCCATGTCGTTGCTCGGGCAGGTGCTCGCACTGGGCGAAAGCCGCCTCACCATCGACGGTGCGCGTGGCGTGCTGGGGCTGGCGGGGCAGGAACTGTTCCTGCGGCTCATGGAGGCACTGGCTGCACAAGACTGCCTTGGCGTGGCGAACGTCGTCCGTGAGCTGCTCGACAGAGGCGTGGACATGGGCTTCTTCCTGCGCGAACTCGTGGCCACATGGCGCAACCTCTTCATGTTGCGGCAGGCGGGCGAAGCGGCCCTCGCATCCCTCGACCTGCCAGAGGACGAAGCCCGGCAATGGCTCGGATGGGCCAAACGGTTCGAACCCGCGCACATCCATGCCTGCTGGCAGATGACCCTCGAAGGACAGCGTCGGGTGCTGACCAGCCTCGAACCGGCCATGGCGCTTGAGCTGCTGCTGCTCAATCTCGCCATGCTGCCCCGCCTCATGCCCGTGGAGAGTCTGCGTCCTTCGGGTGGAGGCGCATCCGCCCCTTCGGGTTCCGCTGCCGAAGGCCCAGCCTCGGGTGGTGCTGCAACCATCCCCACACCGGGCACACAGGGGATGCAAGGCACAGCCCCCGCTGCCGGGATGACACCTTCGCCAGCAGCACCCGCCACACCGGCGCCCTCCGCAGCGCCTTCACCACGAGTGCCGTGGGACGATGCAGCCCCCGCGCCACGCCAGACGGGCATCCCGCCACGGCCCGCACCGCGGATGCCGGAAGCCTCGCCTACTGCGGGCAGCCCGGCGGCACCAGCACAGGGTGACGACTCCGACACGGCAGAGCACACGCCGTCCGGCCCGAGGACATGGGACGGATTCCTCGAGTTCTGCCAAGGGCGGAACGGGCAGGGCGGCAGACTCGCAACCGTCCTGCGGCAGACCACCCCCGAACACGATGACGGCATCCTGCGTCTTGCCACCATGTCGTCAGTCCAGTATGAGCGCCTTACGGACGCAGCGACACGGACGACGCTCGCCGGACTGGTGCGCGACTATTTCGGGGATGCGTGCCGCGTAGAGGTGAACCCGCCCACGCGAGTGCGCCGCACTGAAGCCGAACTGCGTAAAGAGGCGGAGGCCCACCCCGCCGTACAACTACTCAAGGAAGAGATGGGCGCGTGCATCCTCAAGTGTACACCGCTTGCAGACCTGCGCCGCCCTGAAGACACCACCGAGCAAGGAGACAACAAGCCATGAGAGGCATGAACGACCTTCTTCGTCAGGCCAACCTGATGCAGTCCAAACTCGCCAAACTCCAGTCGGAGATGGCGGACAAGTCCTTCGAAGCATCCAGCGGCGGCGGCATGGTCAAGGTTTCCGTGACGGGCCGTCAGGAACTGAAATCCATCACCATCGACCCCAAGGCCCTCGAAGGCGGCGATGTGGAGATGCTGCAAGACCTCATCCTCACCGCGGTCAACGAAGGCGTCCGCGTCTCGCGTGCCACCATGGAACGTGAGATGAACGCCCTCACCGGCGGCCTGCGCCTCCCCGGCATCATCTAGCGGAGTCACTGTGCAGCGTCTTCCAGAACCCTTGAAGGCCCTCGTGGACCAGCTGGCGAAACTGCCGGGACTGGGCCCCAAGTCGGCCCTGCGCCTTGCCATGACGCTGCTCAAATGGCCCGCCAGCGAGACGCGACGTCTCGGGCGGGGCATCCACGACCTGCGCGACAACCTGCACCTGTGCAGGCGTTGCGGTGCGCTCACCGACTGCGACCCCTGCGCCCTGTGCACCGATGCCACCCGCACACAGGACATGCTGTGTCTCGTCTCCGAATGGGACAGCATGCTCACGCTGGAAGAGGGCGGCTTCTACAGGGGGCAGTACCTCATTCTCGGCGGCCTGCTGGCACCGCTGGACAATGTGAACGCCGACTCGCTGGAACTGGAAAGGCTCACCCGTCGCCTCGCTGAAGGGCAGGTGCGCGAGGTGGTGCTGGCGCTGGGAACCACCGTGGAGGCCGAGAACACCGCCACCTTCATCCGGGCAATGGTCGAACGCCAGTACCCCGGCGTCCGTGTGACCAGACTCGCGCAGGGCATCCCCCTCGGGGCCGAGGTCAAGTTCATGGACCGTGAGACCCTGCGCCAGTCCATGCAGTACCGGCAGGAACTGTGACCGGACCTGCCCGGCAAGGGACACAGGCGACACGCCGCGGCGGCCAACGATACCCGCAGGACACGACCAGCGGGCACGACCAGCGGGCACGACCGGCCGCGAATGCTGCCACGGAATGCCGTTCATGAAGGCTGCCTGCGGAAATGACCCGGCAACCTGACCGTCGACAAGGCGAATGCCGGGGACTGCCGGGCGACTGCCAGACAGCGGGCGGCCAGCGGGCGGACTGAAATCGGAACGACGGGCGGCGGCGGGGAGACCCGCCGCCGCTTTTCGGTGCCGCCCCGGCGAGTGCGCATCGCATAGCGATGCAACCGCCTGCGGCGCCCCATAGCCCGCATTGCCGAAACCGCAGCCTCACGCCCTCTCGCCTCAAACGGCAAAGTAGGCTAACGTCGCGTCATGCGAACGCGCATCTTCATCCCTCCGCTGCCCCGCATGTCCGGCGGCCTTGCCGTACTCTACCGCATGGCCTCACACCTGCATCAGGCCGGACACGACGTGGCCCTCGTCCCGCGCGACACGGCACCGTGCCTCGACGAAGCGGCGCGTGAACTCCCGGTTGTATCGTGGGAGTCCATCGACCTGTCCGGCGACGACCTCTGGCTGGTCCCGGAGGGCTGGGTCAACGCCCTCGCCCCCGGACTGAAGGCCGGTGCGCGTAACGTGGTCTACGTGCAGAATTGGGCGTACCTGCTTTCCGCGCTTCCGTCAGGCGTGCAGTGGCCGCAGCTTGACGTGTCGTTCATGGCGGTCTCCGACCCCGTGGCATGGTTCACACGAGAGACCACCGGGCACGAGGCGGTCGTCTTGCGTCCGGGCATCGACACGGCCCTGTTCCATCCGGCACGCCCC
The DNA here is from genome assembly GCF_000195755.1 of Nitratidesulfovibrio vulgaris str. Hildenborough. NCBI lineage: Bacteria > Pseudomonadati > Thermodesulfobacteriota > Desulfovibrionia > Desulfovibrionales > Desulfovibrionaceae > Nitratidesulfovibrio > Nitratidesulfovibrio vulgaris. The sequence continues at coordinate 3,364,266 of NC_002937.3, forward strand.
GACGATACCGATGTCTGCCCGCCCCGTGACCGGATTCGCGTGTGCTGGATGCCCCGCAAGAACAAGGCGCTGGCCATCCAGATACGTGCCATCCTCGAAGCGCGCCTCTCCCTTGCCCCGCCCTGCGGGAGTGCGGGCCCTCTCCCCGTGGAGTGGGTCGAAATCCACGGGCTGCGGCAACCCGAGGTGGCAGCGGCACTGCGTTCGGCGCACATCTTCCTTGCCACCGGCTTTCCCGAAGGTTGCCCGCTTCCCCCGCTCGAGGCCATGGCTTCAGGAGCGCTTGTCGTCGGCTTCGCGGGCATGGGTGGATGGGACTACATGCGGCAGGCCATGCCGGGCGGCTATCTGCCGTGGTATCTCCTGCGCGAGGTGCCTTGGGGTGGCAACGGGCTGTTCGCCGCCGACGCCGACGTGACCGGCGCCGCCTTCGCCCTCGAACATGCGATACGCATGATAGCCGCCGCCGACCCGCGGGTGGATGCGCTGCGCAAGGCTGGACTGCACACCGCCGCGGCCTACGACCTCGCCGCCCAGCGTGATGCGCTGCTGACGCTGTGGGCACGCGCCGCCGAAGGCGACCTGTTCCCTGCCGCACGTAGGCCCTAGGCCCAGCGCAAGGCCAAGGCCGTCTGCACGTCCCACCCCGAACCTTCCAGACCCATCGCAAACCGCATGCCGCCCGCAAGGCGTAGCCCGTCCGCCGCGACAGCCTCCCGTGCACGGCACACTTGCAATCCCCGGCGACGGGCCTATCTTCTCCCCGCGACGGAAGGCCCGTCATGCCAACATTCAAGCCTGAAATCCCGCTGCCCCGGCACGGGTGATGTCCGGAGTCATCGCACCATGTCCAAGAAGAAACCTGAACGCCCCGCGCCGGAAAGCCTCGGCCTTCCGTGCTGCGGTGTCGAATCGCACGCCCATCTCGACCTCGACGCCTTTGCGGAAGACCTCGGCGACGTGCTGCAACGCGCGCAACAGGCTGGCATTGCACGCATGGGCAATGTCTTTCTCGGCCCGCAGGCGTACGCACGCAACCGTCACCTGTTCGACAGCCATCCTTCCGTCTTCTTCCTGCTGGGCATCCACCCCTGCGAAGGGCACACCTGCGACGAGGCGGCCCTCGATGCCATGCGGAAGGCTTTCGCCAGCGACCCGCGGCTGCGCGCCGTGGGAGAGATAGGACTCGACTTCTACTGGGACGACTGCCCCCCCGACGTGCAACGCGCCGCCTTCAGGGCACAACTCGCCCTCGCACGCGAGGTCTCGCGGCCTGTAGTCATCCATGCGCGCGACGCGGCTGAAGAGACCATCGCCATCCTCGAAGGTGATGGTTTCCGGGGATATCCCGTACTGTGGCACTGCTTCGGGGGTGACGCCCCCCTCGCTGAACGCATCGTGGACAACGGCTGGCATATCTCCATTCCCGGCCCTGTCACCTACCCTGCCAATACGGCGCTGCGCGAGGCGGTGCACGTCATCCCCGTCGACCGCCTCATGCTGGAGACGGACTGCCCCTACCTCACGCCCGTACCCTACAGGGGCAAGCGCAACGAACCGGCCTACGTGGTGTTCACGGCGCAGTGCGTGGCAAAGGAACGGGGTATGGACACGGCAGACCTGTGGACGACGGCAGGCGACAACGCGCGGCGCTTCTTCGGGCTGGACGACGGGCAGGCGTGACGCAGAGGCGAGCTGACGTCACCCTGAACGACGACGCATACCCGGCACACCCTCGCATCATCCTGCGCACTACATTCATCTGTGATGCGGTGATGTCCGGCATACGCGGCACCGCCGAGACAGGTAGCGGCTGATGCAGACAGGCGTCGGCTGTCAGACGACCGAGGTTGAAGCACGTAGACAATGTCCCATGACCGGGCACACCGTGCATCGGCTGTAGACGGGATGAAGAGACGGTGGGCAGGATGAAGAGACGACAAAGGGCGCGGTGGAGACATCGCACCCTTTTCTTGTGACCTTCAGGACAGGAGGCTTCAGCGCGCAGCCGCCGGAGACTTGCGTCGCGAACGTGCCAACCCGAAGAGGTGCGCCGCCAGCCAGTCGAGAACCATGGGAGGGGTCACAGGACTTGGCCGCAATGCGAGACTTTCGCTACAGTGGGCCAGCAGGGCATCGACCTGCGCCATGCCCTCCGGCCCCAGACGGCTGAAGAACGCCGTCAGCGGATGCGTCGCCATGGGCGAGGGCGCATGCCCGCCGTCACCGGCATCCGCCTCGCCGGACAGGGCGGCAAGGAGGGCACGTTCACAGGCAAGAACCACCGCCGTGGCAAGGTCGGCGTCCACGGCCCCCCGTACGCCCGTCTTCTCGAACCAGCCCCGCCCCGAACCACAGAAGGCGGCCAGCGCATCCAGCCACGGGGTCACGGCTTCGGCAGGCGCATCCATGGGACGCGGCCACGGCAGGGTCAGCACCCAGCCGCGAGAGACGAGGGTGGGCAGAAGGCGTTCACGCTGTGGGGCCAGCAGGAGGAATGACGTGCCGGGGCGCGGTTCCTCCAGCGATTTGAGCAATGCGTTGGCAGCGGCCTCGCCCAGCGACTGCGCCTCGGCGAAGACGATGACGCGATACCCGTCGCCACGGGGTGGTTCACCGAGGATGGAACGCACCTCGCGCACCGAGTCGATGCTGATGTTGCCCTCGCGCCCGTCGAAGAGAAAGACGTCGCGGTGCATTCCGCCCGTCACCTGCACACAGGCGGGACAGGCGAGGCAGGGGGAAGAGGCTTCGCGGCAATTGAGACGGGCTGCCCACCACAGGGCCACGGCATAGCGCTCGTCGGCCGTCGCCCCTTCGAGCAGCAGCACTTGCGGGGGCGAACCGGCAAGGGCCTCCAGCCGGGCGCGCACGCCATCGAAGCGTGCGGCAAGGGCCGGGGAGAGGGCTTTCACCCCCTCCCCGGCCCCGGGAAGCGTAGCGTCGACGTCGCGCGCCATGACAGCCTAGCGACGGATGGTCTGGTCGCGCTCAGGCCCGACGGAGACCAGCGAAATACGTACGCCGGTGATTTCCTCGATGCGCAGGACATAGGCCTTCACGGGAGCGGGCAGGCTTTCCCACGTGGTGCAGCCGGTGATGTCGTCATCCCAGCCGGGTATGGTCTCGTACACGGGGGTGACGTGGGCCATGCCGTTCTGTTCCTGCGGGGGGTAGGCCACCTGCTCGCCCCTGTAGATGTAGGCGGTGCAGATGCTGATCTCTTTGAGGCCCGAGAGCACGTCAAGCTTGGTGAGGGCGATGTCGGTGGGGCCGTTGAGCCGAACCGATTCGCGCAGCACCACGGCGTCGAGCCAGCCGCAGCGGCGCTTGCGGCCCGTGGTGGCGCCGAATTCATGGCCCTTCTGCTGCAGGTATTCGCCGGTGGCGTCATCCAGTTCGGTGGGGAAGGGCCCTGCACCGACGCGGGTGGTGTACGCCTTGACGATGGCGATGATGCGGTCGAGCTTCGTGGGCGGCACGCCGCTACCGGCCGCGGCATTGCCCGACACGGTGTTGGAGGAGGTCACGAAGGGATAGGTGCCGTGATCGATGTCGAGATGCGTACCCTGTGCGCCTTCGAACAGGACGCTCCGGCCTTCGGCCCACGCATCGTGGATCTCGGAGGAGACGTCGGCGAGATAGGGGACAAGCTTGGCACCATGGGCCATGACCTCTTCGAACACTGCATCGGCGTCGAGGGGCTGCTGACCGTAAAGCCCGGTGAAGAGGGCGTTCTTTTCGACGAGGGCGGCCTCGATCTTGGAGCGCAGCAGTTCGGGCATGGCGAGGTCGGCGGCACGCACGCCGATGCGCGCGGACTTGTCCTCATAGCAGGGGCCGATGCCGCGCCCGGTGGTGCCTATCTTGGCATCCTTGCACTTGTGCGCCTCGCGCGCCTGATCGAGCACCTTGTGGTAGGGCATGATGAGGTGCGTCTTGCGGCTGATCATGAGCCGTGCGGGGCTCATGTCCACGCCCTGTGCACGCAGCGAGTCAATCTCGCGGCAGAACACTTCGGGGTCGAGCACCACGCCGTTGCCGATGAGGCACTTCTTGCCTTCATGCAGGATGCCGGAGGGGATGAGGTGCAGGATGTACTGTTTCTCGCCCACGAGCACGGTGTGCCCGGCGTTGTTGCCACCCTGGAAGCGGACGATGACGTCGCTCTCCCGCGTGAGCAGGTCGACGATCTTGCCCTTGCCTTCATCGCCCCACTGGGCGCCCATCACTACCACGTTTGACATTTCCGACTCCTTGTGACATGGAATGCCACCCTGCGTCCGGGGGCGGTCGCCCTTGGTACGCAGAAAAGGCATCATCACATACACCGCCACACGTTCAAAGTCAATTTATTCACTTCCAAACAAGCGATCAACGCACCCCACAGACCCGGCGGCATCCCGCCGTCGCCGACCAACAGGCGACGGGACAGGGCGGCCCGCCACAGCGCTGATGCCCCGCTGCACGGCTACCGGGTCCCAGAGATATGACACACTCGAACCTTCACCGGAAAAGGTGGCAGTTCTTCGGGCTGCTTTTCGCCAAGGCACTTCTTCTCACCCTCGCCCTCGCCCCCGCCTCCTCAAAAGCCTCTCTTCCGCACCACCACGACAACGATGTCCTGCGCGTGGCCGCCCCGGCACGCGAGCGCGTCTTCGCGCGCCTCTCCCCCTATGGCGAAGGCTTCGAACCCGACCTCGTGGAACGCTTCGCACGCACCTACGGCTACCGCATCGAATGGCTTTCTGCCGCCGACAGGGCAGAGGCGCTGGACATGCTGCGGCGCAACAGGGCCGACCTCGCCGTGGGCTTCACCGAGGCACCCTGTGCCGACGACGCCATCGCCAGCGGCCCCTCCTACGCCCACGAACGCCCGGTGGAAGTCCGCGCCCGCCATGCCGACGGCCGCGAACCCGAGGTGTTGCGCGACGAATACGAAGCGCCCGTCATGCAGACGGCCGCCTTCACGCCCGATGCGGAAGGCCTGCACGCTACGGGCGCACCTGCGCGCACGGCAACCATGCCGGACAGGCAAGAGGGCGCAGCACTCCCTGCGACGGCCCACGAAACGCCGACGATCATCGACGGCGCATCATGGGCGCTCTGGCAACCCTTCGTCCACACCGAAAGCCGCGCCGCCACGCTGGAATCGCCCCTCACCTACCGCTGGCACTGGCGTGCAGGCGCACCGCGCCTCGACGCCAACCTGCGCGGCTTCTGGCAGGCGCGCCAGCACCCCGTGGACACCATGCTCGACGACCTCACCGAGCAGTATTTCGGCTTCCTGCCGGAGACGCTCGACCCTTACGACCTGAAGGAACTCTCCGACACGGTGGAAGACCGCGTGCCCCGCTACGGGCGCACCATCGCCAAGGCGGCCTCGAAGGCGGGGCTCGACCCGCTGCTGCTCACCGCGGTCATCTTCCAGGAATCGCGCTTCAATCCCAACGCCCGCAGCCACACGGGGGTGCGCGGCATCATGCAACTCACGCAGGAGACGGCCATCGACCTCAAGGTCAACCGCATGGACCCCGACCAGTCCATCCGGGGCGGCGCACGCTATCTGCGCATGATATGGGACAGTCTCGAAGAGTTGAACCTCGACCCGTGGGACCGCTGGTTCTTCACCCTTGCAGGCTTCAATCAGGGGCCGGGGCATCTGCGCGACGCCATCCGCCTTTCGCAGGAACTCGGCGGGTCGGGGCGCACATGGCGCGAACTCAAGGAAGTGTTCCCCAAGCTGGCCCGCGCGAAATACTACACGCGGGCGCGCTACGGGTACTGTAGAGGCTATGAGGCCGTGGATTTCGTGGAGAGTGTGCGCTGGTACTACTATGTGCTCTCGGGGCTAGTCGTCCTCGACAGGCCCGAAGCGAAGCACCTTGCCCCGCTTCTTGCCGTCCGCGGGACGCCCGTCGCGCCCTTCATCTAGGGGCGACGCCCCGGAGGCAGGACGACGCTCGAGGTCGAAGTCCACACGCGGGGGGGCGGCATCAACGCCCTGCGAACGCACACGCGACGCCCACTGGTGGTTGAAGAGCTGGTTCTTCCAGCGCTTGGCCTGAATGAGCGAAAGGACGAGGGCGGCCTCTTCCCAACGGCGGGAGGGCTCGAAACGGTCGACGATGGCGGCGTAGCGCTCCCACAGCGCCATGAGCGACGCCTCATCGAATGCGTCAAGCTGGCGTGCGAGTTTCAGCAGTTGCTGCTCCATAGGGTTTGACGAACCTCCTTGTGCGGGGCGCAGGGCCCGGCGGCGCAAGGCTACGTCAATCCGCGCGGGCGTTCAAATGGAAATTGCCCGTCGTCGGGCACTGTGCTACCTTGTCCGCCTTCCGCGAGCGCGGCGCGCGCCCCTGCCGGGGTGTCGTGCGGTCGTCGTTCCGCCGGGGCGTCATGCCGGGTCTGGCCCGCACATGGGCCCGCCACGGCGGCATCCCGCGCAGTGCATCCAGCAGCCAGCCCAAATCCATACCGGAGCCAACCATGAGCAGCCTCAAGGACATGTACCGCACCCTGCAACAGGACGACTTTCCCGAACGCATGACCATCAGCTTCGGCGACCGCACGCTGGTCTACCGCAAGCGCACATGGGTCATCGACGGTGAAGCCAAGGGGCTGCGCTACGGTGAGAACCCCGACCAGCCCGCAGCCCTCTACGAACTGGCGGAAGGCGGTCTCGAACTGGGTGGCGTCACCTTCAGGGGGCCCGGACAGGGGCTCGTCTCGGCGCTGACCGAAGAGCACATGGTGCAGGCGGGCAAACACCCCGGCAAGACCAATCTCACGGACGTGGACAACGGCATCAACATGCTGCAGTACCTCACCGCCCGTCCCGCCGCCATCATCCTCAAGCACAACAACCCCAGCGGGGCCGCGTGGAGTGACGCGGGCATCGCCGACGCCCTCTCCAAGGCGTTCTGGAGCGACCGCATCGCCGCCTTCGGCGGTGCCGTGGTGCTGAACCGCCCCCTCGACAAGGCTGCGGCCGAACTCATCGCCGCCAACTACTTCGAGGTGGTGGCAGCCCCCGACTTCGAAGAGGGCGCCCTCGACATCATCAAGGCCCGCAAGAACCTCCGCATCCTGCGCATCCCCGGTCTCGCCCGCCTCGAGGAGGTGCTGGCCGACGCGCCCTTCCTCGACGTCAAGAGCCTCACCGACGGCGGCATCGTGGTGCAGCACTCGTTCCGCAACCGCATCCGCACCGTGGGCGACTTCCTGCCCGCCACCGCCACCAGCAAGGAAGGCGTCACCGTCACCGCACGCGCGCCTTCGAAGCAGGAGGCCGAAGACCTGCTCTTCGCATGGGCTGTCGAGTCGGGCGTCACGTCCAACTCGGTCATCTTCGTCAAGGACGGCGCCACCGTCTCCATCGGCACGGGTGAACAGGACCGCGTGGGCTGCGTCGAACTCGCCATCCACAAGGCCTACACCAAGTACGCCGACGTTCTCGCCTTCCGCGAACAGGGCTGCTCGCTGTACGAACTGAAGCAGAAGGCCGTTGCAGACGCCACGGCAGCCGCCGCGCTCGCCGACATCGACGAACGCACCCGCGCTGCCAAGGGCGGGCTCATCGGCACCTCGCTCGTCTCTGACGGCTTCTTCCCCTTCCGCGACGGCGTCGACTGCGCCGTGGCACAGGGTGTCGCCGCCATCGCCCAGCCCGGCGGGTCCATGCGTGACCATGAGGTCATCATGGCCCTCAACGAAGCTACACCGCAGGTGGCCATGGTCTTCACCGGCCAGCGGTCGTTCAAGCACTAGGCGGGCAGATGGCGACACCTTCGGGCATCGTGCGTTTTCCCGGCGCTGGCTGCGTCGTGGAGTTCATGCAGGGCAACCGCCCCCAGATAGCGTGGGTCATGGAGGAACAGGGCGGCCGCCTGCGCCTGTTCCTGCCCAACCGGCGCGAGACGAAGCTCGCCGCGGCGAGGCTTCTGCCATGGGCAGGGCCGCGTTACGATGGCGAACGCTCGCGTGACGACATGGTGGCGCTGCTCGAAGAGCACCGCCAGCGGCGCGACACCCGCGAAGCCGACATCCAGCCCCTCGAATTGTGGGAGATGGTACAGGGCGAAGTGGAACAGGCGTCCGTGGAATGGTTCGCCGAACTTCTGGGCGAGACTCCGGGCGTCGACGAGGTGGCCGCCATGGGCCGGGCACTGCTCGGTTGCAAGACGCACTTCAAGTTCCACCCGCCGGACTTCGAGGTCTACGACGCCGCCAAGGTCGAAGCGCGCATGGTCGAGATGGAGGCCGCGCGAGTGCGTGAAGCCCTCGTCGAAGCCGGACAGGCCTTCATCAAGGTGCTGTGGGACGTGCATTGCCGCCGCCGCACCATGCCGCTGCCCTCGTCTTCCGAGATGCCCCCCGCCGAAGTGGCGGAACGTCTCGCCACGCTGCTGCGCACTCGCATGGCCGACCCAGACGACCATGACAGCGATTCGGTCTGGAAGCAGGTCACCAAGGGCCTGCCCGACGACGCGCACATGCCGCTGCACCTTGCCGCCGCATGGGGCATCGTGCCAGTCCACCACAACTTCTGGATGGACAGGGCAGGCTATGCCCCCGGCGACGAGTGGGCCATCGACCACGTGGACGAAATCGACGCACTCATGAAGCGCGTCGAAGCGCTGCGCGAACCACTCGTGGACGGCACGTTCATCAGCATCGACTCGTCCACCACCCGCGACATCGACGACGCCTTCGACATCTCGCCCTCTCCCGAGGGAGGGTGGATACTGCGCCTCGTGCTGGCGTCGCCCGTCACAGGGTGGGACTTCGACGGGCCGCTGGACAGGGCCGTCCTGCGCCGTGCCACCAGCATCTACCTGCCCGAAAGGTCGCATCACATGATGCCGGAGACGCTGGGGACAGACGCCTACAGCCTTCTCGCAGGTCAGGACAGACCCGCACTGCTGGTCACCTTCGACATCGCGCCCGACGGGTCACTCCGTTCCACCACCCCCGCCACCGGGTGGGTGCGCCTCGCCGCCAACCTCACCTACACCGAATGTGAGGCATGCCTCACCGGAGAGGGCGATGCAGGTCGCGCCGCCCCGCACGCCGACCGCCTCGCGCTGGCGGATGCGCTGGCGAGAGTGCGGCAGCAGTTGCGCGTGGCTGCCGGTGCCGTGATCATCGAACGCGACGACCCCAAGGTCACCCTCGAAGGCGAGGGCTGCGCCGTGAAGGTGCATGTGGCCCCGCCCGACGAGACCCCGCGCGCGCAGCTTCTCGTCTCGGAGATGATGATCCTTGCCAACGCCGCCATCGCCTCATGGGGTGCGGAACGTGGCATCACTCTCCTCCACCGCACGCAGGACGTGGGCATCCCGCGCGAATATGCCGGGGTATGGAACCAGCCGCACGACATCGCACGGGTGGTCAAGGCACTGGCCCCTGCCCACCTCGAACCCGTTGCCAAGCCCCACGCGGGTATCGCCGTGCCCGCCTACAGTCCCGTGACCTCGCCGTTGCGGCGCTACCCCGACCTTGTCAACGAGGCGCAGGTCATCCATTATCTGACCCACGGCACCCCGCGCTGGTCGCGTGAAGAGGTGGAGGCCATGCTGCCGCTTCTCGGTGCGCGTCTTGATGCCGCGGGGCAGGTGCAACGCTTCCGCCCCCGCTACTGGAAGCTCTTCTACATCCGGCAGCAGGGTGACAAGGCATGGCACGAGGCCGTGGTCACCGAAGAGAACGACGCCTTCGTCACCATCAGCCTGCCTGAAGTGCAGATTTTCGTGCGGGGCAGACGGTCCACCTTCGGCGACAAGGTCTATCCGGGCCAGCATTTCAATGTACGACTCGGCAAGGTGCATCCGCTCAACAACGAGATTCAGATAGTGGACGCCATGGAAGGCTAGGCGTCGCCACAAGGAGGAAACATGGGTTCGCTGCTCTGGCTCGCCGTCGCCTACGTGATGGGCTCCATCCCGTTCGGTCTGCTCTTCGCCAAGATGTTCTGCGGCACCGACCCCCGCACGGGCGGCAGCCGCAACGTGGGAGCCACCAACGTCGCACGGCTGTGCGGCACGAAGGTGGGCGTGCTCACCCTCGTGTGTGACGCCCTCAAGGGCGCCATCCCCGTGGCCGTGGCCCTCTCCATCAGTGATTCCACCGTCTTTCACAGCCTCACGGCTCTCGCCGCGCTGCTGGGCCATCTCTACTCGTGCTTCTTGAGTTTCAAGGGCGGCAAGGCCGTCGCCACCACCGTGGGCGTGTTCCTGCCGCTGGCCTTCTGGCCGCTGGTGCTCTCCGGCATCGCCTGCCTCGCCGTCATCTGGCGGTCGGGATTCGTCTCGCTGGGTTCCCTCACGCTGGTCACGGCCATGCCCGCCATGCTGCTTCTGGGTGGTCACTGGAAGCTTGTACCGCTTGCACTTGTCGTCATGGTGCTCGTGTACTGGAGTCACCGCGAGAACATAGGCCGCCTCTCGCGCGGCGAAGAGAAGCCGTGGCAGAAGAAGCACCACGACGCCGCGCAGGGGACGGACGCCGGGGCTGCGCCTGAAGCCGCCGCCGATGCCGCCCACGCCGGCACGGTGGACTGCGGCTGCGATTGCGGCTGCGATGCGCACAAGCCCTCCACAGAAGCCGCACCGTCACAAGAGACGTCCGACGCCTCCGCGCACGGGGCCGAAGCCCCCGTCGCTGCCGATGAAGGCGACAAGCGCGAGAACGAGGAGCACGACAACGCCCCCGAAGCCAGCGCGGCCGAAAGCAAGCCAGAGGACAAGCCTGCGGGCAAAACGGTCGGCAAGCCTGCCAGCAGGTCCGTGGCAAAGCCTGCCAGCAAGTCTGCGGGCAAAACGGGTGGCAAGGCTGCGGACAAGTCCGCAGGCAAATCGGGCAAATCGTCCGGCCAGTAGGCCGGCAGCAGCCCGGCCTGAAGTCCGTCAGGCATTACGGGCCCCCCTGCGTGCGCCCGCACTTGAAGCAACGCGACGCCCGCCGCAAGACCGGTGCGCCGCTGTACGGCAACATACGTTACGGAGTAAACCATGCCCTCCTGTGATTTTCCCGGCTGGCGCAGCCGGATGGAATATGTCTGCCTCGGATGCGGGGCACGGCACTCCATAGACGAACTGCTCTACACCTGCCCCTCGTGCGGCGGGGTCTTCCTGCTTGAAGACCTCGACTTCGACCACCTCGCCGACCACCGTAGCGGCGACGACTGGCGCACGCTCTTCGACTCCCGGGCATCCACCCGGTGCCGTTCGCTGCGCGGCATCTTCCGCTTCTATGAATTGATGGCCCCCGTCCTTGAAGAGGACGACATCATCTATCTTGGCGAAGGCAATACGCCGGTGGTGGATGCCTCGCCCGCCCTCGAAAGAAGCGTCGGGCAGCGTTTCGCCTACAAGAACGACGGCCAGAACCCCAGTGCATCGTTCAAGGACAGGGGCATGGCCTGCGCCTTCAGCTACCTGCGCGCACTGGTACGCAAGCACGGCTGGGACGAGGTGCTCACCATCTGCGCCTCCACGGGTGACACGTCCGCCGCAGCGGCCCTGTACGCCTCGTATGTGGGTTCCCCCATCAAGTCGGCGGTCATCCTGCCCCACGGCAAGGTCACCCCGCAGCAGCTTTCGCAGCCTCTTGGCAGCGGGGCCACGGTGCTCGAGATTCCCGGCGTGTTCGACGACTGCATGAAAGTGGTCGAGCACCTTGCCGAGAACTACCGCGTCGCCCTGCTCAACTCCAAGAACAGCTGGCGCATCCTCGGGCAGGAGTCGTACGCCTTCGAAGTGGCCCAGTGGTACGGCTGGGACATGGCGGGCAAGTGCGTCTTCGTGCCCATCGGCAACGCAGGCAACATCACCGCTGTCATGTCGGGCTTTCTCAAGATGCACCGTCTTGGCATCATCGACGCCCTTCCGCGCGTCTTCGGGGTGCAGTCGCACCACGCCGACCCCGTCTACCGCTACTACAGCGTCGAAGACCCCAGGCAGCGCCACTACGAACCCGTCACCGTCCAGCCCAGCGTGGCGCAGGCGGCAATGATCGGAAACCCCGTGTCCTTCCCCCGCGTGAGGCACCTCGCCGAACGGTTCGAGGCCCTCGGCGGCCCCGGTGCCTTCCAGGTGGTGCAGGTGACGGAACAGGCCATCATGGATTCCATGATCCGCGCCAACCGCCATGGGCACATCGCCTGCACGCAGGGTGGCGAGTGCCTTGCGGGACTTCTGCGCGCCAAGGAACTGGGTCTTGTCGACAAGGACGAGACGGCGGTGCTCGACGCCACGGCACACAGCCTCAAGTTCTCGGGCTTTCAGGACATGTACTTCACCAATGGTTTTCCGCCCGCCTATGGCGTCACGCCCGACGCCACTCTCGGCAACGCGCCCTCGCTGGTGCTGCACGATGAGGACAAGGTGGCACTGGCTGAAAAGTACACCGTCGAAGCGGCCCAGCGCATCGCGGCGAAGCTTGGACTGGCTGGCAAGTAGTCAGCCTCGCACACAACGACCTTGCACGAAGGCCGGAGCATGTTCGCTGCTCCGGCCTTCTGTCATTTGCCGCAACACACATCCAACACCTTGCCATCGCAGCACAAAAAAACATCACCTTCTTTAACGGCATGTTACATTCACAGGATAAGAAGATGGCAACAGAGCTAATCAGACGCATCAATCGTTACGGTACATTGCATCATGTTTGATGAGACAGTCGGCACACTGCAAAAAGATTGCATCCATATGGACACAGACGACGCACTGCGTTATGTTTAGGCCGTATCCATTTCACGGCCGCTGCGAGTGCCGCCGGATTTGGTGCAGGAGTGCGATGCGTCGGAAGCATCGCCACAACGGTGTCGGAGTGCGCAAGAGGTCTTCAGGCTGCGCCTGAGGCAGCCGGGACAGGGCCACTTGGTGGCAGGGAAAGCACGAAGACGAGGCAGTGTTCAGAAGGACAATGGCGGAGGGTATAGCCTCTGGTGGAAACAGGATCCCATAACGGCAAAGCGAGTTGCCCATGACCGATGGGGAAACCATTGTAAACCCCTAGAAGGCGTGCAAAACCGTTCCACGCATCAGCTGGACGCCGCCGTACATCCGGCACTGCACGCCTTTTTTCACGCCCTTTGACCACGCCAGCACGACACGACCGCCCCGGTCGCCACACTGCCCGAAAGGGCTTTTTTCGTTTGCGCAACAGACCTCAACGCACAACGGTACAGGCACCGTCTCCACTACGTAAAAACGACGACAGGGACAATGTCAGTGGACACAGACCTTGCGAAAAGCCCGGCATGGGTGTAAATCCTACTCCGAAAGTATGCTTTCAGATGCTTGACGCTCACCAAAGCGTAAGGCACTCAACCTACCGGCACAGCTGGCGTATGCCAGCCACGCACCCGTAACGGGCCAAAGCACCCCACCTGCTTTCGCCGCCCCAACGCCGCATCTCTGGAGGAACCCATGCCGAAGCATGTCGTCGTCATCGGCGCAGTGGCCCTCGGGCCCAAGGCCGCCTGCCGCTTCAAACGTCTCGACCCCGAAGCCCACGTCACCATGATCGACCAGGCATCGCGCATCTCTTACGGCGGTTGCGGCATCCCCTACTACGTGTCCGGAGAGGTGAGCAACATCGAGTCGTTGCAGGCCACACCCTACAACGTGGTTCGCGACCCCGAGTTCTTCCGCATCAACAAGGACGTGGAGGCACTGGTCGAGACCCGCGCCCATGCCATCGACCGGGCCGCCCATACGGTGGAGATCGAGAACCTGCGCACGGGTGAACGCCGCACCCTCAAATACGACAAGCTGGTGCTCGCCCTCGGCAGCAAAGCCAACAGGCCTCCTGTCGAAGGCATGGACCTTGCCGGGGTCACTCCCGTCACCAACCTCGACGAAGCCGAGTTCGTGCAACACGCCATCTCCGCCGGAGAGGTCTCCAAGGCCGTCATCGTGGGCGGCGGCTTCATCGGCCTTGAAATGGCCGTGAGCCTTGCCGACATGTGGGGCATCGACACCACCGTGGTGGAACTCGCCGACCAGATCATGCCGGGCTTCACGTCAAAGTCGCTTTCGCAGATGCTGCGCCACGACCTTGAGAAGAACGACGTCGTCGTGCACACCGGCGAGAAGGTCGTCCGCCTTGAAGGCGAGAACGGCAAGGTCGCCCGCGTGATCACCGACAAGCGCACCCTCGACGCCGACCTCGTCATCCTTGCCGCCGGGGTATCGCCCAACACCCAACTGGCACGCGACGCCGGACTCGAACTCGACCCCCGCGGCGCCATCATCGTCGACACCCGCATGCGCACCTCCGACCCCGACATCTTCGCCGGGGGCGACTGCGTCACCATACCCAACCTCGTCACGGGCAAGCCCGGCTTCTTCCCGCTGGGTTCCATGGCCAACCGTCAGGGGCGTGTCATCGGCACCAACCTCGCAGATGGTGACGCCACCTTCCCCGGCGCCGTGGGCAGCTGGGCCGTGAAGCTCTTCGAGGGCTCCGCCTCCGGTGCGGGCCTTACGGTCGAAGGCGCGCTTCGCGAAGGGTATGACGCCGTCAACGTGCACGTGGAACAGTTCGACCGCGCCCATTTCTACCCCGAAAAGACCATCATGACCCTGCAACTGGTGGTGGACAGGCCCACCCGCCGTGTGCTCGGCATTCAGGGGTTCTCGACACTTGGCGATGCTCTCACGGCACGCATCAATGCCGTGGCGACCATGCTGGCTTCAAAGCCCACCGTCGAGGACATCAGCAACGCCGAAGTGGTCTACTCGCCGCCCTTCGCCTCTGCCATGGACATCGTCAACGTGGCGGGCAACGTGGCAGACAACGTGCTGGCGGGCCGCTGCCGTCTCGTGGGCACGGAAGAGTTCGTCCAGCTGTGGGAAGGCCGCAAGGATGCCGACATATGCTTCGTCGACACGCGCCTTGCCGCCAACGCCGTCCCGCTGGTGGAGAAATACGGTGATGAATGGATCAACATCCCCGAAGAGGAACTCGCCGCCCGCATCGACGAAATCCCGCGTGACAAGACCGTCATGCTGGTGTGCAACACCGGTCTGCGTTCCTTCGAGTCGCAACTCATCCTCGACAGACTCGGCCTGACCAACACCAAGAGTGTTGCCGGGGGCATGGTCGCCATCCACAAGATTGGCGGCGATATCTAGCCGAAATCTGTACGACGTAGGCAACGGGCTGGCAGACAGCCCTGCAGACGTGCGGCCAGCGGCCACAGGCGCCTTGCGCCTCCTGCGAAGGACAACCGTCGGAGACCTCCGGGGCACTGCGCCCAGACATGCGCGGCAGTGACGACGACGCAGGAACACTGGCAGACCCCAGACAGATGACAACGAGGCGGGTGTGCGCGATAGCGCATACCCGCCTTTGCCTTGGGCGTACACGCCTCTGCGTTGGCGCATCATGATGCGCCGCCGGGCAGCCACAGGAAGGCACGTTACGCAGTGTTGCCAGCCCCCCTGTATCAGGCATGGACAGACGGGCACGACACGCCTATGGGAAAGACTGGCGGGTCACCTCAACGCCGGGGATTCTCATGGAAGACGATGCCGGTTACATCGCCATGCTCGAACGTCAGATGGACGAGACCATGCAACGCCTTGCCGACGCATGCCGGGATGAGTTGGGGACTGCCTCGTGCGAGGCGGCAGAACACATCGCGGAGAGTGCGCGTTCCACCTACGAGGAAGAATGGGCGAAGGTCGCCGGGCTTGTACGACGACGGCGGGCACGCCGCCGCCCCGGGAGTGTGTAGACGCCGGGGCGCAGGTTGTCGGGGGCTGCACGACGGGGGGCGATGTCGGCAGGGGGAAAGATGTCCCCCACAGCATCTGCGTCACCGGCTGTCGGGTACGTTCGGCCCGATGAGGCATGGCTGGCTTTCAGGTGGCACCCGCACGACGTACCGCGTCTGCCATGTGCCACCGTGCGCCATCCTTCCCTCGCTCACGCCTGCGACTCGCCAAGTCCACCACCTGAAACTGTTCTGGGGCTGCCGACAGCCAGATGCGAAACGCACCCCCTAACGGTGCGGCTGCACATAGGGGACGACGACGGCGGGCCGCTGGCGCACCGCTAGCATCTCGTCACGCAAGCGCTGGTGCAAGGCCGCGCGTGCAGTGGCGTTGTGCATGATCATGTCCACCTGACGGGTATGGATGATCAGGTAACCAAGCAGCCGCGTGAGCGCCAGTGTCTCCTCGCGCGGCTGCCCTTCGCATGAGGCGAAGAGGGCATCCTCTTTCACGTCCACCCGAAAGCCCTGTTCCTCCAGCACCTCGGCGACCAGCAAGGCGCGCGACACCCGTCTGTCGGGGCTGGCGGCCCCGCCCTTGAAATGGAAACTCACATAGTTGCCGTGGGCATCGTCACCCGCCTGCGCCTCGACGGTGCAGAAGTGGTAGCCGAAACGCGCCTGCAGGTTGCAGAAGTCGGCGGACACCATCAGGAAGTTCTTGTTGGCCAGCGGGCTGGCGGCTGTAGCCTCAAGGTCGGGGTTGGCGGTGCTTTCGAACACCACGGAGAAGAACCCCTGCGCGTCCAGCGTGGGCGGCCCGGCCCATGGCACGGCCACCATGCCATCCCACAGGTACAGCATGGGCAGCGAACGGATGTTGGCGATGTCGACCACCTTGCCCGGCACGGGGTCGATGAAGCCATCGTCGATGTCGATGACCCAGTACTGCAACTTCACCCCGGCGCGCAGCTGCTTTCCCGCCAAGGCCTCGGCGGGCGAGCCTTCATGTGCACCGAAGAGGGCATCCACCGACTTCTCGTGGCAGAAACGGGTGATGTCGTGCAGGGTGCGGCAGTTGCCTGGGGCGAACGAAGGCGACTCGGGGTCGAGCAGATTGAGCGGCACCACAAGGCGTGCCACCTGTTGCAAGGTCTCGAAGACGGGGCTGCCCTGCATGAGGTTGCGGGGCGGCGTCCGTTCGAGAAGGGCCTCTATCCTGCCGGGATGGACCCTGCGGTTGTCCGCATCCACGGTGACCGTGCCCGCCCCTTCCAGCGCAGCCACACAGCCTTCGATGCCGAAAAGCGCGGGAACGCCGTATTCGCGCGCCACGCTGGCAAGATGCCCCGCCGTGCCGCCCGCCTCGGCCACCACGGCGGCAGCCCGCCCCAGCAATGGGGCCCAGCGGGGCAACGAACGCTCCACGACGAGGACCGCCCCGTCCGGGAAGCCCAGAAGGTCGGCGTCACGCCGCACCACATACACGTCTCCGGCCCCCGTCCCGGGGCTGGCGGCGGCACCACCCGCAAGCAGCACGGGATACGCCGACCCGCCTCCGCCCGGCACATCCGGCCCGGCGGCTGCGGCGATGTCCAGCGGCGCCTCGTGTACCGCCTCCTTGAGGGGGCGGCTTTGCAGGATGACCAGCTGCCCGTCGGGGGCGAGCGCCCATTCGATATCCTGCGGTTCGCCGTAGTAGACTTCGAAGCCCGCCGCCAGAGAGGCTATCTCCACCGCCAGTGCATCATCTATGGAAGGCAGGGTACGCTCCGCCTCGGGCAGTTCCACAAGGCGCACCCCCTCGACGGGGTCGCACACGAAACGTCCGGGTTTGGAGGCTATCTCGCGCCGGACGAGGCGCGGGGGGACGTCACGCGAGACGACGAAGACGTCAGGCGTCCAGCTGCCGTCGACCACAGCCTTGGGCAGCCCCGCGACCGCATTGATGACCACGGTGTTGTCGCGCAGGTCGAGTGGATTACGGCTGTAGGCCACGCCACCGGCAAGGGCATCGACCATGACGAGGCCACCCACGCACATGGCCACATCCTCATCGGGGATACCCCGGTTGTGGCGGTAGGTCATGGCGGTGACGCCGTATTTGCTGGCGACCACCTCGCGCCATGTATCGAGCACGTCTTCAGGCGTCACATTGAGTTCGGAACGGTACTGCCCGGCGAAAGAGGCGCCCAGCGCGTCCTCGCCCACGGCGCTGCTGCGCACGGCAAGACGCAGAGGCCCGGCATGGCAGGCGGCAAGGCGTTCCACCTCGGCGGTGATGGCGGCTGCGAGGTCGTCCGGCACGGGCGCACGCAGGATGAGCGACTGGATGGATGACGACAGGGCGAACACCTCATCGAGGCGTCCGGCGTTGGCCGCCTGAATGCGCCTGTCTATCTCCTCCTGAAGGCCATTGGCCGCCATGAAGTACTGGAACCCCGAAGCGGTCACCACGAAGCCATCGGGCACGGAGATGCCGAGGCGGCGCCGTATCTCGCCCAGATTGGCCATCTTGCCCCCCGTCTCGTCAGCCATGTCGAGGCTGATGTCGGCGATGGGCAGCACCAGCGGCCCCCGTTCACTGCGGTGGCGGCTGCCGAGGCATGCTTCGATGGCGGTGCGCACCGCGTCGAAGCTGGCGTAGAGGTCGCGGTACCTGTCTTCCGTGAGGCTGTTCAGTGCCCGCACCATCTGGAATACGCTGGCCGTGACACGCGTGGACGCGCCCCTTACGTAGTGCAGCCCGAAAGGCCGCCCGCCGCGCAGCGTCTCCTCCATGTCGGCCATGACCTCGAGCGCGGTCTTGTTGGCAGAGAGCAAGTGCCTGAAATGCCCGCACCGTTCGCGGTAGACAGCGCGCAGCCTCTCGGCCTCGGCCAGTGCCACCGGGTCGGGGGGGCGGTCGAACAGCGCCCGTAGCTTCGTGAGCAGCGACGCCATGCCCTGCGCGCCGCCTCTAGGCCCCGCCCAGTCGGGCGGCCTCGTTGAGCTTGATGATGAGTTCGTTGATGGCCACAGGCTTGAGCATGTAGTCGAAGGCCCCCAGTTCCATCCCGCTGACGGCAGAACCGAGGCTGGCGTGCCCCGTGAGCAGCAGAACCGGCATGGTGGGGTGCATGACGCGAAGGCGGCGCAGCGTCTCCAGTCCGTCGATGCCCGGCATCTTCACGTCGAGCACGACGACGTCGAAGACACGCCCCTCGGCCAAGGTGAGCGCTTCTTCGCCGCTGGAGGCCGTGGTCACGTCCATGCCGCGCCGCGCAAGGCGCTTACCCACCAGTTCGAGGAATTCCGTCTCGTCGTCGACGATGAGTATGTTCATGACGGCGTCATCTCCTGTCAGCGCAGGTTCAGCATCCCGTCGGCGGCGAGGGCGGGGTTGGCGGCCAGGGGCAGGGTCACGGTGAAGGTGGCCCCCTGTCCGGGCGCACTCGCGGCGTGGATGCGGCCTCCGAGTTTTTCGAGAATGGAGTGGCAGATGGCGAGGCCGAGTCCTGTGCCCTCGCCCACCTTCTTGGTGGTGTAGAACGGATCGAAAATACGCGAGAGCAGTTCGGGGGGGATGCCCTCGCCCGTATCACTGACCGAGACGAAGACCTCACTCCTGTCCGGGGCGGCCCCGGTGCGGATGGTGATGGTGCCGTCGCGGCCCACAGCGTCGATGGCGTTGTCGAGGATGTTGAGCAGCACCTGCTGCACCTGCGTGGCGTCGGTCGTGATGGGGGGCAGGTCGTCCGCCAGTTCCTTGACGAGGGTGATATGGCGATGCAGGGCCTCGGTCTCAAGGAACTTGATGGTCTGCTCGGTGAGCAGGTTCACGCACACGTCGTCCTGCAGCGGCTCAAGACGGCGCGCAAGCCCGAGCATCCGGTGCGTCACGCCCTTGGCCCTGTCCACATGCATCTCGATCTTGTCGGCGGCGGTGACAAGCTCCTTGTGGTTCCGCATGGCTGCGGGGTCCTCTTCCACGAGGAGGTCCTTGATCCAGCCCGCATTCTCGCGGATGAGCATGAGGGGATTGTTCACTTCGTGGGCCACGCCCGCCGCCAGCTTGCCAAGGGCCGCCATCTTGCTCGACTGCAGGAACTCCGCATCGAGCATGGCCTGCTTCCGGTCGCTATCCTTGAGCTTGCCGACGATGGCTCGGGTGGTGAGGAAGGTTCCGAGGCAGATGACCGCCACGCCCCCCATGACGAACAGCACCAGCAGCAGGTTGGTACGCTCAAGCGGCGAAAGGGGTTCGCGCGGGTCTTCCATGACCACCAGCAGCCACGGCATCCGCTCGAGCCATGTCATGGCGGCGATCATGGGGCGTCCGTCGGCGCTGTGGGTGGGTTCGATGAGGATGCCCCGCTTGCCGCGCGGCGGCAGGGGGATGGCGGAGTGCGACATGATCTCGCCGTTGTTGCGCGAGTCCGACTGCAGAAGTCCTTCGGTGTTCAGCAGAAAGGCGTCGCTGTTGTTCCCCGAATAGGAACGGCGCAGCAGCTGGTTGATGGCGGCGGAGTCGATGGTGGCCCGCACGATCCATGTCCGCGCCCCCTCGCGCCGTGCCACGGCGATGACGAAATGCGGGTACTTGCGGAAACCGAGGAAGACATCGCTGACGTACTGCCCTTTCAGCATCACCTCCTGGAACCACGGTTCGTCCATGTAGTTGGCCCCTTCGAGGTTGTAGGGGCCGACGTATGCCGCATGGGTTCCGTTGGAGAGGATGATGCCGATATCGACGTATGAACGTGCATTGGCCTGAATGACCGAGAATATCTCGCCGAGACGCGCCGGGTTCGAGAGTTCCTCGAAGCTGTGCGTGTAGACGAGGCTCTTTATCTGCGAGACGCGCTCCTCAAGGAACGTATCAAGGGCGCGCCGCTTGCTTTCGGTCACGGCTTCGAGACCGGAGACCAGCTTTTCGTTGTAGGTTCCCGTGAACTGCTTCTGGAAGAAAAGGCCCAGCGCAAGCAGGGGCACCAGCGAAAACGCCAGCATGGCCAGCATCAATCTACGTCGCAGTCGGGTGTAGCCGCCGATTTCCATGCCTTCTCCGGATGCGGGATACCGCGCTCACCAATGAGACATTCCGTTTCATGCCGACGGCCTGTGTGCGGACATGACACAGGGAAGATGCGACATGTTTCACAGACGCGACGCTTCTTGGAACGCCGGAACAATGATAAACGGTATCCTATCGGATGGTTGTTGACAATCGGCCCTGATGCGCGGCGGGCTGGTTTCTTCACGGTCACTCACCCTGCCCTGAACCATCCAGCATCCGCACCAGCCACACAGCCCCGCCTGCGCCCTCAAACGCCTGACACGGCTGACTCGCCCAAGCCCATGACGGTTTCAGTGGCACACCGCCATGCCCACCGTACCGACGCGAAAACGCCCGACCCCAGAATGGGGCCGGACGTCAGGGTCAGCGTAGATATGACACTCATGCCGGACAGTCGGACTAGCCCGCATCCTGCCGCGCAGTTGACCTCGACCGGGTTACCGGCTGGCTGGCAGAGGTCCCCGACCGAAGCACACCGGACGGGGCATGACATGGACGGACATGATACCGGACGGGCATGATGACGGGCACGCCACGCCAGCCACAGGCACCTCCCGCGTCTGGGGCGGCAGGATAACCGACGCAGAGAGTCTGGCGCAGTCCGTCTGGCGCAGACGGCGTGGCGCAGACGGCTTGACGCAGGCTGTCAGGCACGCCCCTGCCGGGTCAGGACTTCCGCTTGTGGGACTTCCTGTCCTTGCCTTCCTTCACTGCGGGTGCATCACTCATGGCCTGTGCCGCCCCTTCACCGGGGGTTATCTCCGCAGCATCGATGAGCACCTCGGCCTCGTCATCGAGGCGTGCCTCGCCCGACGCACCCGACTGACCGGGTTCGTCATCTTCCCCGTCTTCAGCCTCATGTTCTCCATCTTCGGAGACACGCCACGATATTTCGAGGGTTATCTTGCCTCGCCCGTCCTTGAGTCTGGCCTCGAGTTCAAGGTCGACGGCCTCTGGCGGCGTAAGCACCAAGGTCTCGTCCCCTTTCTGGATACGCAGGCACCGTTCCTTCAGGCCTTCGGCAAGGGCGTCGATGACCCCCGCCGCGTCGGCACAGACGAGACGGGTGTTGAGGCAGAGTTTCTTCTTCTCCATGTGGCCCTCCGTGTGGACCCGCGGTCAGGCGGGGATGCGAGTTGGCTGTGTGAAGCATAGCATGTGGGGACACCAAGGCAAGACCTGTCGGCAACAGCCGGGGCGGTGGCCCTTTCATGCCGATGATGCCGGATGCGCGGGCATGCGACGGTCAGGACGCACAGCCCCTGCATGCAGACAGGCGCGAACCCCGCCACAGGGCACGGGTTCGCGCTGTCCGTCACACATGCAGGAGGCCGCCCTGCGCAGTACTACACGATAGCCAGTGCGATGATGGCGTCGGTATCCATCACATCGGCGAAGCGGTCGGCGAGTGCGGCAAGGGCGTTTCGATGGATGGCGAGATGGGGGATGATGCCATGCCCGTCATGGGCTGGCAGGTTACGGTCGGCACAGGCGTCGGCCGCCACGATGACCGAAAAACCGCGATAGCTGGCATCTGCGACGGCACTGGTCACGCACATGTGGGTCATGAGGCCCGCCACCACCAGAGTGTCGATACCCCGCGTACGCAAGGCCTCTTCAAGCCCCGTATCGGCAAAGGCACTGGGCAGGTGTTTCGAAAACACAAGATGATGCGGTTTCGGTTCCACGTCGGGGTGGAAATCGATCATCCCCCCCTGTGCGCCGAACAGCGACGACGCAGGGTCCGACGCCACATGCCGGACATGTACCACGGTCATGCCGTGGGCGTCGGCCCACTCGACCAGTCGCGCCCCCTGCATGACCGCCTGCGGCCCGTGGGGGACGTGAAGGTGTCCGGCGAAGAACTCAAGCTCGTAGTCGATGCACAGGAGCGCAGTGCGCGCGGGGTCGATGGCGGTGGGCGGTGTGCAGCCTGCCCATTGCCGCATGGTGCTGTCGTTGTCCATGACCTGCTCCCTTGGAATGCTGGTGCGGGGGTACATCAACCCCCGAGACGCTGCCGGAAGGCGTCGATGACGCGCTCGCGCGTCATGCCGGCCCGTTCGAGTTCCTTAAGCGTTACAGGGTCTTCCCACAAGGGCTGAACACCTATTTCCCGCGCGAGGCGTGCCTGTTCCGGGCCGTCGGGCAGGCGCAGCATCTCACCGAAGTGCGTATCGTCGCCCATGGTCACCAGTGTGGGCTTCGCTGACGGGTGCTTCGCATTGGCCTCGTTCACGACGGAAATAAGGAAGTTGGTGTGACGCCGCGACTGCGGATTCCACACTTCGATGGCGTCCACGTCGTACCCGGCGAGGAGGATAGGCCAGAATTGTTCGGGGTGCGGGATGGTGACCAGCCCGCCGAGTCCTCGCGCCTCTTCCATGAAGGCATGGGCATCGTGGAAGAAATCGAGAGGGAACTCGGCTTTGACCCGGTCGCGCAGGGCCTTGGTGTAGGCGTGCACCTGCGGTGTGAGTACCGGCCCCAGTTGCGGACGCCGCGCCTCCACGAAGTCGCGCAAGAGCGTGCTGCGCCGTTCATCGGCTGGCGGGGCGTCCCTTTCGGCATCCAGAAGGCAGAGAAGCTTGGCGGCGCAGGCAGCGGCAGTGGCAAGCACCTCCGGCCCGCTGCCCGTCGCCCGCACGGCGCGTTCGACACGATGACGGTGCCCCGCCTCGTCGGGGCGGGCGGCCGTCTCAAGCAGCGCTCGCAACTGGATACCCCGGTACAGGGCCGTATGGTCGAGCATGGCGCGAAGGGTGTGCGCTTCGCGTACCCTGTCGGCCCTGAAATGCAACAGAAGCTGCACCTTGAGGCCAAGGCGCAGGTCGCGGCAGTCGGCCTCCACCCCCGCATGGTCGCCCCAGACGTGCAGCACGTTGTGTTCGGTGGGAATGACGAGCGTGTCGCGGGCATCGGGGAACAGGGCGGCGAGACGGCGGCGGGCGACGTCCAGCGGCACATGTTGCGGATGCCAGTGGATGGCCAGCACATGGTCGACGCCGTGGCGTGGCTGCACCGGGCGGGCAAGGGCTTCGAGCCTTTCCGGGGTGATGGTGTCATCCACGAGACGTCTGAAGAGGACGGCGTCATCGGCATCCGGCACCGGGTCGAGAAGGCCGCGGCGAGGGTCTTCTCCGCCATGGGCGGCGGGGTCACGGAAGGTGCCGTTTTCGGGATGGGGGGCGTCGGGTGCGTTCACCGGGTGTCCTTTGCCCTGACGGGCGGCTTGCCCCACCGGGGCGCGCCACCGCCCGCAGGGGGACGTCACGCTAGTGGCCGGTTATGCCGTATTTTTTCAGCTTGTACTGGAGCAGGCTCTTGGAGATGCCGAGAAGCTCTGCCGCTTTCACCTGCACGAATTCGGCGCGCACGAGAGCCCTGCGGATGAGTGCCGCTTCGATCTTCTCCAGCGTGTCGGCAAGGTCGAGACGCACCGGCAAGAGGTCCACGGCGCTCTTCAGCTGCGACTCCTCGTCACGTATCTCCGGCGGCAGGTCGTCGACCCCCACGGTGTCGCTGGCCACCAGCACGAGGCACCGCTCAACCACGTTCTGCAGTTGGCGGATGTTGCCGGGCCATTCGTACCCCGTGAGATAGTCGTGGGCCTCGGGGGTGAAGGTCTTGGGCTTCATGCCGTTGTCACGGGCGAGTTTCTCGACGAAATGACCCACCAGCAGGGGAATGTCCTCGCGGCGTTCGCGCAGGGGCGGCAGGGCAACATGGACGACGTTCAGACGGTAGTAGAGGTCTTCGCGGAACGTTCCGTTCTCCACTTCCTTCTGAAGGTCCTTGTTGGTGGCGGCCACCACGCGGATGTCGACCTCTATCTCGTCGCCGCCGCCCACGCGTTCGAAGCGGCGCTCCTGAAGCACCCGCAGCAGTTTCACCTGCAACTCGGGGGTCAGCTCACCGATTTCGTCGAGGAAGAGCGTCCCGCCGTCGGCCTGTTCGAACCGCCCGCGGCGCATGGCCATGGCCCCGGTGAACGAGCCTTTCTCATGCCCGAACAGCTCGCTTTCGAGTACGCCCGGATTCAGCGCCATGCAGTTGACGCTGACGAAGGGCCCGCTGTTGCGGGGCGACGAGAAATGGATGGCCCGGGCCACCAGTTCCTTGCCGGTGCCCGACTCTCCGGTGATGAGCACCGTCGAACGGCTGGGGGCGGCCCTGTCGACCATGTCGAGCACTTCGCGGATGGCCTTGCTACGACCGATGATCTGATGCGTGCCGTAGCGCTCTTCGAGGTTGGCGCGCAGGGCGCGGTACTGGCGGTGTACCCGCGAGAGTTCGGCGGCGTTCTGCACCGAGAGCAGCAGTTCGTCGTTGGAGAACGGTTTGGTGATGTAGTCGAAGGCCCCGTACTTCATCACGTCGACGGCCCCTTCGATGGAACCGAACGCGGTCATGATGCACACGGGGATGTGCGGCCACGTCTTCTTGACCCGTTCGAGCACCTCGCGCCCGGTCACACGCGGCATCTTCATGTCGGTGATGACAACGTCGACCTCGCTCTCCTCAAGAAAGGCGAGGGCCGTCTCGGGGTCGTTGAGGGCCGTGACAGCGTAGCCCGCGTCCGTAAGCAGGGCTTCGAGCACCAGCAGGTAGTTCTTCTCGTCGTCTATGACGAGGATGTGCGTCGTTTCGCTCATGGTTGCGTGGGTGTCCGTCCGTTCTGTACGGCGGGCAGGCGCACGGTGACGATGGCGCCGCCCTCCGGGGCGTTGTCGAGTTGGAGCGTGCCGCCGTGGCTGGTCACGATGCTGTTGACGATGGGCAGTCCCAGTCCCGTGCCGTTCTCCTTGGTGGTGAAGAACGGGTCGAGCAGTTTGGCGCGGGTGTTCTGGTCGAAGCCGGGGCCGCTGTCGCGGAAGCTCACCTCCACGACGCCGTCATCGGGCAGGGCGCGGCCCTGCATGGTGATGCCACCGGGCCCGTCCATAGCCTGTACCCCGTTGACCATGATGTTGTAAAACGCCCGGTAGAGCAGGTCCTTGTCTCCGGTCGTCCACAGGTCGGCTGCGGTGTCGCGCGCTATGGTCACGCCGCGTCGTTCGAGTTCGGGTTCCAGAAAGGTCAGCACCTGATCGAGCACCAGCCCGACTTCAACGGCGTCCTCTCTCGGCTTGCGCGGACGTGCATAGTCGAGGAAGTCGTTCACCGTCTGGCTGAGGCGCATGGACTCGTCATAGATGGCTTCGAGGATGCGACGCGACATGGCATCGCCGTTACTGGCGCGATTTCCGTTGCTGCCACCGCTGCCATTGCTGCCACTTATACCGCCGCTGCCGTTGCTCCCCCCGCCACCGCTACCGCCGCCGTTGGCCGCGCGTTTCAGCAGCAACTCCGCACTGGAGCGGATGATGCCGAGCGGATTGCGAATCTCATGGGCGATGCTGGCGATGACCCGGCCCATGCTGGCAAGCTTCTCGTGCTGGTGCAGTTCCCGTTCGAGACGCTGCTTCTCCTGCACGCGTTCGGCGAAGATGCGCTCGGCCCGGCGGATGAACATCTGGAGCAAGGCGAACAGCACCACCGAAGACACCAGCGAGGTGAGCACGATGAGCCACTGGAAGCGCATCACCGTGCCGAGGTCACCCGTGATGTCCTGTGTGAACTCCAGCACGCCCATGACCGCGCCGTCGTTGTCCAGCGAGCTTTGACGGTTCTCGATGCGCAACGGGTAGATGGTGCGCAGCATGTACGACCCCGGTTCCTGATCGAGCAGGAACATCACCCGCCAGAACGAGATACCCGGTACGATGTCGAAGCTGGGTTCGTCGCCCTGCAACGCCTCGTCGGTGTCGGGCGGTGCAAGGTCGGTGCGACCGAGTTCACTGCGGTCGCTGGAGTACGACACCACCTTGCTGTGGTCGTAGATGCGCAGGCGCGCCACATGCAGCCCGTGGATGGTCGACTGGATGACCTGATCGAGCCGCTCGTACTGCACGGGCTGGCGCAACGCCACACGCCCGAACCCTATCAGGGTGGGCAGGGTGAAGCGCCGGTATATCTGGTGGTTGAGGTTCTCGGCGAGCAGGATGGCGAAATCCTGCTGCTTGCGCAGCAACGTCTCGCGGGCGTTGTTGCTGATGACCACCGAAAGCACGATGCTGGAGGTGAGGATGAGCACCAGCGACACCCATGACAGCGCACGGGCGAAGCTGAAGGGCATCCTGCCGTCGTCGAACCTTCCCCCCACCTAGAACTCCTGCCGCTCACCCTCGCGGGCGAGGAACCCGGCGAGGGCCGAGCCTTCGGCCTCATAGCCGGGGGCACCCAGCTTGGCGTTGGCGAGGCGCTTGCCCAGTTCCACGGCGGGCTGGTCGAGGGGGTTGATGTCGAGCAGCCACCCCGTGAACAGCGTCGCAAGCTCAAGCAGGGCCATCATGCGGCCCGCGGCCTCGGGGCCAGTGTCGGCCATCTCCAGCGCCACGGTGGGCACGTCGCACGAAGCGAGCGCCATGCGCGTGCCAAGGGCCTCTGCATGGAGGAGGTCGCCGAAGTGTGCGCCCTTGAGAAAGGCCCACTGGTCGGGAAGCTGTAACGGAAAGGCACGCCCCGCAGGCAAAGTGGGGCAGGTGAGGAAGAGGCAGCCCTTGTCGCGCGGGCCGTCGAGGAACATCTGCTGCAGCGAGTGCTGGTCGGTGACGCCTGTGGCGGGCAGCGGCATGGAGCCTTTGCCTTCCTTGCCGAGGCTTTCGGCCCACAGCTGGGCGAACCACGGGCCGAAGGTCGCCCACAGGGGGATGTAGGCGAAGAAGATGATCTGGGTGTACCCGTGCGCCATGAGGCTGCGGTTCCACAGGGCAAGCCGCCATGCCGGATGGTCTGCGGGCAGCCCGCCGTCACGCAAGGGCCGTCCGACGGAGAGTGCGCCGTCGAGCAATGCCCTCCAGTCCATGCCGAGGAACGCCGCAGGCACGAGGCCCACTGCCGAAAGCACCGAATAGCGTCCGCCCAGATGGTCGGGTACGGGCAGGCTGACCAGCCCGTGGGTGTCGGCCTCCTGACGCATGAAGCCGTGGGCCACATCGGTGACGAGCAGCATGTTCTCGCGCCACGACTCGCCGAGGTGACCGCGAAGCCACTCGCGGGCCAGCAGGTACTGGGCCACGGTCTCGATGGTCCCGCCCGACTTGCTCACCGCCACCACGATGGTCTCGCGGGCGGGCAGCGTGGCGAACCACGCTTCGAGGGTGTCGGCATCGATGTTGTCGGCAATCCACAGGCAGGGGCCGGTATGTCCGGGCCTGTCCTGCGAGGGGTGAAACGCCTTCTGCAGGGCGCGCGCGCCGAGGGCCGACCCGCCTATGCCCAGCAGCACCATGTGCCTGAAGCGACGAAGGCGGGGCGTGAGCGCCTCCAGCGAGGCGATGAGGTCTTCGGCATAGGGCATGTCCACGAAAGGCAGACGCCCCGCGGAAAGTTCCGTGGCGAATCGATGGGCGATGTCGGCATGGCGCAGGGCGAAGGGTGCTTCCTGCTGTCCCTCCAGACGTCCTGTCCATGCGTTCGTCCAGTCCAGACGGTGCATTGCGGGCATGGTGTCCTCCTTGTTCCGGTACGACGAGGCCCGCAGTCCCGGAGGCGGGACCACGGGCCGATGGTAACGCAAGACGGGGCCGACGGCTAGCCGAACAGTACCTTGGCGACGCGCGAGAGCGCATCTTCGAGCACATCGTCCGCCACGGCGTACGAGAACCTGATGCACTTGTCGTCGCCGAAGGCGGAACCGGGCACCAGCGCCACCTGCGCCTCTTCGAGAAGACGGGTGCATACGGCGGCCGAATCGGGCATGGAGGCGTTGTAGTGCCGGTGGATGTCGGCGAAGAGGTAGAACGCACCGTCGGGGCGCGGGCACACCACGTCCTTCCAGCCGGAGATGATGTCATAGGCGAGGTCGCGACGGCGCACGAAGGCGCACCGCATCTCCTCCACGGCATCGTAGGGACCGGTCAGGGCGGCGAGGGCGGCCTTCTGGGCGATGGAGCATATGTTGGACGTGGACTGCCCCTGAATCTTGGCCACGGCCTTCACGAGGTCGGGGTGGGCAAGCACATAGCCCACGCGCCACCCGGTCATGGCAAAGGTTTTGGCGAGGCCGTTGACCACCGCCACCCTGTCGGGGAAGCGCTGCCACCAGCCGGAGACGCTCACGGGCTGCATGTCGCCGTAGACGAGGCGGTCGTATATCTCGTCGGCGATGACGAAGATGTCATGGTCGACGGCCCACTGCATGAGGGCGTCCATCTCCTCGCGGGTGTAGCACGCACCCGTGGGGTTGGAGGGCGAATTGAGCAGCAGCACCCGTGTTCTGGGGGTGCGGTGCGCATCGAGTTCGGCGGGGGTTATCTTGAAGCCGCGCTCGGCGGGCGAGGGCACGAACACGGGCACACCCTCGGCAAGCTGCACCAGCGCAGGATAGCTCACCCAGTAGGGCGCGGGCACGAGCACCTCGTCGCCGGGGTTGAGCAGTGCCTGAAAGAGGTTGTACAGTGCCTGCTTGCCGCCGTTGGTCACGATGGTGGCCTCGGCGGGGGCTTCGACCCCGTAGCATCGACCGAAGTAGCCCGCCACCGCCTCTCGCAGTTCGATGATGCCGGGCACGGGGGTGTAGCGGGTGAAACCCTCGTCGATGGCTCTCTTGGCCGCCTCGCAGATGTGCGCGGGTGTGCCGAAATCAGGCTCGCCCACGGCGAGGCTGACGACCTTCACCCCACGGGCCTTGAGTTCGAGCGCCTTGGCGTTGACGGCGAGCGTGGCGGAAGGTTTGATGCGGGTAAGACGATCCGAGATGTTCATGTCCGAATCCTCGCGGGATATGATGGGGCGTGGCCCTGACAGTCGAGGAAGGCGTCGTCCGCAAGCCGTTCTGGCTGACATGCCCTTCCGCCATGGCGCGGCGCACATGGGCGCGTCCGGCGCCGTAGCGCGCTGCAACAATGCGCATCGACTGCTGGCGCTTGGTATCAGGTTGCAAGGTGCGTGTAAATCGCACTGTGAAACAAGGCCCTGCAAGGCTTCAGGGATGGGGTGGGACAATGGATGCACCAGTGGGGAAGGACGACATGCGAAAGATACTGCTCCCCTATCCGGCAGGATGCGCGACCGGGACGTTCGTGCGCCGCGTCAAACGCTTCAGTGTGGAGATGACGCGCGACGGCGAAAGCGTGTGGGTACACAGCAACAATTCAGGCAGCATGCTGGGATTGCTGCGCCCCGGCGCCACCATGCTGGCATCCCCTGCCGCCAACCCCGACCGCAAGCTGGCGTGGACGCATGAGGCCATGCGCTGTCATGGCGACGGGCCGCAAGGCTTCTGGGTGGGGGTCAACACTTCGGTGCCCAACCGCATGGTCGAAGCGGCGTTCCATGCCGGACGCCTGCCATGGGCGCAGGGCTACGATACCTTCCGGCGTGAACGCAAGCGGGGCGACAGCCGCCTCGACGCCCGTCTCGACGGCCCCGGACTGCCGACGCTGTGGGTGGAGTGCAAGAACGTGACGATGGTGGAGGATGATGTGGCGTGCTTCCCCGACGCGGTGACCGAACGTGGCAGCAAGCACCTGCGCGAGATGATGGACATCGTGTCGCGCGGCGAACGCGCCGCCATGTTCTACCTCGTGCAACGCCCCGACGGACTGTGCTTCGGCCCCGCCGATGTCATCGACCCGCAGTACGCAGCCCTCTTCTGGGAGGCGGTGGATGCGGGGGTCGAGATGTACCCGCACCGTGGCATCGTCTCCCCGGTAGGTATCGACCTTAGTGGGGTGCTGCCGCTTACGCGATGCAGGTGAGGTGGGGGGAGACAGACAGGCGCTTCAAACCAAGACCCCCTACCTCTCCCCGGCCCGTGCGAGGATGATCTCAACCTCGTCGCGGGCGAGGCCCGTCACACGGGCGAGGTCTTCGATGGTGCGCCCCTTGCGTCGACCGTTGACGATGACCTCGCGCAGGAAGTGGGGCGAACGGCTCACCTCTTCCGCCTGCCGGATGAGCTTCTCCATGGTGGCGGCGCGCTCCTCGAGTTCCATGTCGAGTCGGCGCAACTCATGTTGACGCTGGGCGAACGAGGCCACCAGTTCGGCTTCGAGTTCGGCGTTCTGGCGCAGGCGTTCGAGCAGGCTCTCCTGATTGGCCTGCAACCGCGAGAGCAGCGTCTCGGAACGGCGCAACCGCACGAAGAAGAGCAGCAGAAGGCCCAGCAGGGCCACTTCGGCGAGGGAAAAGAGGGCTATTGTCCAGAGGGATAGCTGCATGGGGGCGGTCTCAGACCTTGATGTTCACGAAGTTGCCCGTCCACGGGTCCTGCGGGGTTTCGGGCGTATCGTCGTCTTCAGGGGGGGGCGGCTTGCGGCGCGGCGGGGGACGGCGCTGACGCCCCCGGCTTCTGCCTTGTTCCTGCCGGGTCTGGACACCGGGCGAATGCTCGGCGTTGTCGGTCTTCTGCACCTGCTCACGGTCATGCAGCAGAGCCTCCTTCGCGACCTCCTGCGCTGTCGAACGCGCAAGTTCCGGTTGCGTCTGCGCATCATGCGCCAGACGCTCCGTATGTCCCAGCTGCGCCAGCAGCACCGGAAGCGAAGGGTCGATGGTCATGCTACTTCACCAGATAGTTCTCTATGAGCAGGTCCTCCAGCTTGCCGAGGCTCAGATAGCCGTTGATGATGGTGAGCAGGTCTTTCTTGAGCGTCTCGGCATTCGCCCCGTCCGTCAAAAAAACCAGCGACTTGTTCTTGAGGTAATAATACACCGCATCGCGGATGACCACCTTTTTGCCCTGTATCTCATGGATGAGCTTGGGGTCGGTGGCGGGGGCGGCGAACTTGCACACCAGAAAGCGAATCTGACCGTCCATGTCGCGCTGTTCGACCCAGAAGGGTTCCAGCGAGACGACCGGTGTCGATGCCTTGGGAACTTCGACGGGCGCAGGTTCAGACGGGACGACGACGGTCTTGGGCCCTGCCGGCTTTTCTGGCGGCGTACGCAGCACGAACCACCATGTGGCACCGCCGCCGCCCACAAGCAGCAACAGCACCGCAGCCGCGATGATGAGCAGCTTGCGATTGGCGAAGAGCGACTTCTTGGCGGGCTTCTCTTCAGGAATGTCGAGCGAGAGCGAGGTCTCGGCCTTCGGGGGGGGCGGGGGCGTCTCGACTTCGGGGATGAGGAATGGCGCGTCGTCGAGGTCGAGTTCGACCTTCTCTTCAGCGCGAGACATGGCCAGCCCCGCGTCGAGAGGGGCGGTATCGGGCTGGGCCTTGCCGGAAAGGTCTTCGGGCATGCGTTTCTCTGATGCCGCCCGCATAAGGACGGGTCGGACAGGGGTGGCGCGGCCTTATGCGACCGCGCCCGGAAATCAACCGAAGATCTTGTCGATCTTCTGCTTCATGGTCTCGGCAGTGAACGGCTTGACGATGTAGTTCGACACCTTGGCCTGCACGGCTTCGATGATGTTCTCCTGCTGCGCTTCGGCGGTGACCATGAGGAACGGCATGTCGCCGAACTCTTCGCTGGCGCGCACCTTGCGAAGCAGTTCGATGCCCGTCATGTTGGGCATGTTCCAGTCGGAGATGACGAAGTCGACCCTATCCTTGTTCAGGGTCTCCCACGCGGTGGTGCCGTCGTCAGCCTCGATGACGTTGGAGAATCCAAGCTGGCGGAGGATGTTCTTGATGATCCTGCGCATGGTGGAGAAATCGTCCACGACGAGGATACGCATATTCGGATTCGCAGGCATCTGAGGCTCCTTGCACGCTGTGCTAGACGGCGTCGTGCTCGCCGTAATGGTTGCGGAATTCGCGACGCAGCCTACCCAGCGCCTGTGAGTGCAACTGCGAGACCCGCCCCTCGGTGATGCCCATGACTTCTGCGGTTTCGCGCATGTTCAGTTCATCACTGTAATATAATGACAATACCAACTTCTCTCTTGGTGTCAATTCGTCGATGAGAGAGGCCACGCGCTCGATGAGCTCTTGCGTGGCTGCGGTCTGCATGGGGTCGGCGTCCGACTGCGGGCCGCCTTCACCCGCCAGCGAATCCTGCATAGCCTCCAGCGAGAGGCACAGCTGGTTCTGCAACGCCTCAAGGCCCAGTCGTACATCCTTCTCGTCCAACCCCGTGGCCTTCTGCAAGTCTTCTTCAGTGGCGCGCCGCCCCGTCTCGTGCTCGATGCGCTGCATGGCCTCGTCAAGCTGTCGCACCCGTTGCCGCAGACTTCGCGGGAACCAGTCGAGCCTTCGCAACTCGTCGAGCATGGCCCCACGGATGCGGCTTTCGGCGTAGGTCTCGAAGCGGATGCCCAATTGCGGCTTGAACTTGCCAAGTGCCTCCATGAGACCCAGCGTACCAGCGCTGATGAGTTCGCCAAGCTCGACGTTGCGCGGCAGCTTGGCCTTCAGGCGCAGGGCGAGGAAGCGTATCTTGGGCGCGTAATGACGGACGATGGCCTCCTTCTCCGCCGGGGCGAAGTCGGGCCATGCCGTCGTTCCGGCCTCAAGCGCCTCCCAAGGGCTAGCTGCGGAAGAGCAGCTTTTTCCAGAAGAACTTGATGTTACCATCCAGAGCCGCCGGAACGTCCCACGTTTGTACGGTCGCCGCCACCTGACGCACGGCGCGGCAGGCGGGGCTGTCGAGGGCCACCGAGCAGAACGGACGCTGGCTCACCACCGCCTTGCGGACGATGGGGTCGCGGGGGACGAAGCCCGCGAGGTCGAGCGATACGCCGCTCAAGAAGTGGTCGCAGGCCTTGTACAGGCGCGTGAACATCTCTTTCGCGCCGCGTTCGTCGGTGGCCATGTTCACCAGTACCTTGAAATGCTCCACCCCGTGGTTGAGCTTGAGCACCTTGATGAGCGCGTAGGCGTCGGTCAGCGAGGTGGGTTCGGGCGTGAGCACCACCAGCCGCTGTTGCGCAGCAAGGTTGAAATACAGGACATTGTCGTTGATACCGGCCCCGGTGTCCACGACAAGGTAGTCCACCCTGTCTTCCAGCGCGTCCAGCGCCTCGAGCAACTCGAGTTTCTGCCCCGTGGAGAGCGAGAGCATCTCGCTCATGCCGGATGACGCAGGCAGGATGTCGAAACCGTAGGGCGTGGGGCACAGCACCTCGTCGAGGGTCGCGCCGTCATGGAAGAGATGGAAGAGATTGCGCTGCGGGGTCAGGCCGAGCACCACGTCGACGTTGGCAAGACCGAGGTCGGCGTCAAGAAGCACGACGCGTTTGCCCGCCGCGGCGAGGCAGCAGGCGAGGTTCACGGAGAGGTTCGTCTTGCCCACTCCCCCCTTGCCGGAGGTGACGGAAAAGACCAGTGGCAGTTCAGCGTGCATCGGCAGCTCCACTATGGTTGACGGGCCGCGGGGCCGTCGGAGGTTCGTCCGGGCAACTGGCGCTTGAAGACCAGCCGCCACAGTGCGCTCTCGCTGGCGGAGACGAGGCTGCCACGCAGCCCCGGCCCGAACGAGAGGGCGGACACGGGCAGACCGTTCGCCGCGGCGACGTTGACCAGTGTTCCGTAAGTACAGGCTTCGTCCAGCTTCGTCCAGACGATGCTTGCGGTTCCGGGTGCGCCGTAGCGGTTCACGAAGTCCGCCGTCTGCTGCCCCCCGCAGTGCGGGGGCAACACGAGGTGCACCGCCACATCGTCACCGCCCAGACCGAGATGGGCGAGGCGTTGCGTCAGGGTCTCGCCTCGGGCGAGTCCGGGCAGGTCGACGAAGACGCGGTCTGCGTCACAATCGAGGGCCGCGCGCATGGCACCGTCGTCGGCGGCCTCGGCATAGCCGAAACCGGAGAGTTCGGCCCAGTGGCGCAGCAGCAGCCTGCCGTTGCCGCGCTCGCAGTCGGCGTTGACCACCTGCACGCGCCCGCCTGCGGATTCCGCCCCCTGACCGCGCAGGGCCATGCGCACCAGCGTGGTCGTCTTGCCGCTGCCGAAGGGCCCGGCGAAGACGTGCACCCGCTGCGGCCACGCCTCGCGCGACCACGGCTTCACCGGCACCATGCCGGTGAGCGGTTCGAGAAC
Source organism: Nitratidesulfovibrio vulgaris str. Hildenborough (assembly GCF_000195755.1). Taxonomy (NCBI): domain Bacteria; kingdom Pseudomonadati; phylum Thermodesulfobacteriota; class Desulfovibrionia; order Desulfovibrionales; family Desulfovibrionaceae; genus Nitratidesulfovibrio; species Nitratidesulfovibrio vulgaris. The sequence goes on from NC_002937.3 coordinate 3,399,082, forward strand.
CGAGGCGCCCGGCGAGGTCAGCAGCCGACGGTACAGGGACATGAGCACAGTATCCTCCACGCCCTCGCGTTCAAGGAACTCCAGTGCAAGCCGCTGGCGCGGGGTGAGCTGTTCGAGGCGCAGCCCCGGCTTCATCAGGGCGAGCAGGTGTTCCTTGATGCACGACCATTCGCGATGCCACGACTCCCAGCCGGCGGGCAGTTGCGAGGGGTCGCCCCCGTCTGCCGCCGCACCCGCCCCATGGGGCGTGCTGCCGTTGCCGTTGCGCTCCACGCCTGCGGTCACCTCGCAGAAACGGCGTCCCTCCTTGCGACCGGAACGGGTGGAGAGAATGACGGCGTCAGGGCCGAGTTCGCTCTTTATCTGGGCCAGTACGGCCTGCGTAGAGGGGCCTGTGTACGTCTTTACCTGCATCAGTCGACCACCACGTTACCTACGGCCTGAAGCCGGATGTCAGGGGGAATCTCCGCTTGCGAGAGCACGGGGATGTTGGGGAGAAAGCGCATGAGCAACTGGGCGAGATGGGGGCGAGTGCCGGGCTGCGTGAGCACAACGGGTTGACCGTCGGTGCCCACGGCATTCTCCACCTGCGTGTTGACGCTCTGGATGAGCCGCTGCGCGGTGGATGGGTTGAGAGCGAGATAGGCGCCGCCTTCGGTCTGGCGGATGGAGTCCTGAAGAGTGCGTTCCACATTGGCGTCGAGCGTGATGATGGGCAGCGTGCCTTCGCTGTCCATGTGCGGCTTGACGATGCTGCGCGCGAGACGTTCGCGGACGTATTCGGTGAGGGTGTCGGGGTTCTTGATGGCGGGGCCGTAGTCGGCCAGTGTCTCGACCACCGAAAGCAGGTCGCGCACCGAGACGTTCTCGCGCACGAGGTTCTGGAGCACCTTCTGCACCACACCCAGTGAAAGGACGCCGGGAACCAGTTCCTCCACGGCCTTGGGGGCGTGCTTGGAGAGGTTGTCGAGCAGTCCCTGCACTTCCTGTCTGCCGAGGAACTCGGAAAGATGACGGCGGAAGACCTCGGTGAGGTGCGTGGCGATGACCGTGGACGGGTCCACCACCGTGTACCCAGCCAGCATGGCCTCTTCCTTCTGCGATTCTGGAATCCACAGCGCGGGCAGGTTGAACGCGGGCTCGCGCGTCTCGATGCCCTGAATGCGGTGGCGCGCCGTGCCGGGGTCCATGGCGAGGAGATGGTCGATGAGAATCTCCGCCGACGTCACCTGGTTGCCCTTGATGAGCAGGGCATACTGCCCCGGCTTCAGCTGGAGGTTGTCGCGCAGGTGCAGCGAGGGGATGACCACGCCCATGTCCAGCGCGAACTGACGGCGGATGGAACGGATGCGCGTGAGCAGGTTGCCGTTCTGCTCCTCGTCCACCAGCGGAATGAGGCCGTAGCCCACTTCAAGTTCCAGCGCGTCGAGGGGCAGCAGCGCCTGCACCTCTTCGGGGGTGTCGAGGCTGTCGCCCTTGCCCTTGGCGGCCTTGCCGCCAGCCCGCTTGGCGTCTCCCTGCGCTTCGTCCCCGTCGCGGTCGCCAAGCAGCTTGGCGAAGAAGAAGAGCGAGGCCGAGAAGATGAGGAAGGGCACCGTGGGCAGTCCCGGCACGAGGGCGAAGAGCAGCAGCACCCCGGAGACGAGGCGCATGGCGCGGGAGTTGTAGGTCAGCTGGCCGAGGAACTCTTCACCCATCTTCGCTTCGGAGGCAGCACGCGACACGATGATGCCCGCCGCCGTCGAGACGATGATGGAGGGGATGGTGGAGACGAGACCGTCACCGACGGTGAGCAGGGTGTAGGTGGTCAGGGCGTCGCGCCACGGCATGTCCTTCTGGATGATGCCGACAAGCAGGCCGCCGATGATGTTGATGAGGGTGATGAACATGCCCGCGTTCACGTCACCGGAGACGAACTTGCCCGCACCGTCCATGGCGCCGTAGAAGTCGGCCTCCTTGCGGATGTTCTTGCGGCGTTCGTTGGCCTCCGTCTCGTCGATGAGTCCGGCGTTGAGGTCGGCTTCGATGGCCATCTGCTTGCCGGGCATGGCGTCGAGGGTGAAGCGCGCGGCCACTTCGGCGATGCGGGTGGTACCCGCCGTGATGACGTTCTTGTTCAGGATGAACAGGATCATGAAGATGACCGCGCCGATGACATAGCTGCCGCCGACGACGAACTCGCCGAAGGCGCGAATGACCTCGCCCGCGGCGTCCGTCCCTTCGTCGCCGTGCAGCAGGATGAGTCGCGTCGAAGCCACGTTGAGCGCAAGGCGCAGCAGGGTGGTCACCAGCAGCAGCGACGGGAAGATGGAGAACTCCAGCGGCGACATCATGAACATGGAGGTGACGAGAATCACCAGCGAAAGCGAGATGCTGCAACAGAGCAGGATGTCGAGGAAGAACGTGGGCAGGGGCACCAGCATGACGAAGAGGATCGTCACCACGCCCCCGGCAAGCAGGATGTCGCCCTGTTTGGCGAAACGGGCGTAATCTATGCGGGGAGCGACACCGGGTTGCGAAGCCATGCTTTTGACACCTGTCTGCCGGGTTTCCGGCGTTCCGGGGTTGTCTTTCGGGTTTCCGGGCATCCCCGGACGGGGCTACACCCCGCGCGCCTGCGGCCTGAACTTGGCGAGGCCCGCGAGAATGGCGGCCACGGCCTTGTAGAGTTCGGCGGGGATCATGTCCCCGACTTCAACACTCTTATACAAGGCCCGTGCCAGCGGCTTGTTCTCGCGGATGGGCACGTTGTGCTCGCGGGCCACCTCGCGGATGCGCTTGGCCAGATGGTCGGCACCCATGGCGACCACGATGGGGGCGGGGGCCGCGGTCACGTCGTAACGCAGCGCCACGGCGATGTGCGTGGGGTTGGTTATGACCACGTCCGCCGTGGGCACCTCCTTCAGCATGCGCTGGGCCATGACCTTCATCATCTTCTGCCGCTGCTGCGACTTGACCACGGGGTCGCCTTCCGCCTGCTTGCGTTCGTCCTTCACCTCGTCCTTGGTCATCTTGAGGTTCTCGTTGTAGTCCCAGCGCGTGTACCAGAGGTCCACGGCGGCGATGATGACCATGGGCACGAGGGCGTACTTCACCATGCGTGCCCCCGTCTCCAGCATGTAGACGGCGATGCCCGACATGTCGGCGAAGTAGAGGGGCAGCAGGTTCAGCATCTCCTGCTTGAGCACGATGATGGGCGCGATGCCGATGAACACGGCCTGAAGCAGGCTTTTGCCGAGGCGTATGAGCGTCTGCGGCGAAATGAACATGCGCTTCAGGGCGTTGATGACGTTGAAGCGCGACCAGTCCAGTTTGAAGACCTCGGTCGTCCACAGCTTGCCCACCTGAAGACGCATGGCGATGAAGGCGGCAAGGCCGATGAACAGCATGATGGGCAGAAGCATGATGGCGAGTTCGCCCGCACTCCACAACAGCAGCGAGTAGACCGTCTGTTCATTGGGCGTGAAGTCGTGCGGACGCGAGAGGAAGAAACGAAAGACCTCCTGCATGTGCTCGTTGAGCACACCCAGCATGAACGTGATCGCCACAAGGCCCGCGAAGGTGGTGACCGCCTTGGAGACCTCCTGCGACTTGGCGACGTTACCCTTGTTGCGCGCCTTGTTGAGGCGTTTTCGGGTCGCCTGTTCTGTTCTGCTGGGGTCTTTCTGTGCCATGTGTCATGTCCTTTCCGTGAAGGGCCTCGCCCCTCTCTTCGTCATGGCCGGATACGGCCTGCCCCCATATTCCGGGCACCATATCTGGGCACCACAGCCGGGCGGCGCGTGCGCCGTGGCCGCGTCAGACACCCTTGGGGCTTACACCGTGCAACAGGTGCAGCATCATGGGCGGCATTCCGATGATGAACTCTTCGATGTACTGTGCGAGAATGGTGAACAGGAGCCCCATGAAGAAGAATCCCACGGCGATCTTCAGCGGGAAGCCGATCATCAGCAGGTTCATCTGCGGCGCGGCGCGGGCCATGAGCGCGAGGGCGAGTTCCACCAGAAAGAGCGTCACCAGCACCGGAGCGGCTATCTTCACCGCGATCACGAACATGCCCCCCGCGAGGCGCACCAGCTCATTGGCGACGGCGGGATTGGCCACCAGCCCCCCTGCGGGCACCAGCGCGAACGATTCGGCGAAGGCACGCAGCAGAAAGAGGTGCCCGTCCAGCGCAAGGAAGGTCAGCAGCGATACCATGTAGAGGAAATGCGAGGTGATGCTTATCTGCGCCCCGGAAAGGGGGTCGGCGATGCTTATCATGGTGAACCCCATCTGGAAGCCCAGAAGCTGCCCCCCCGTCTGGATGCCAGCGAAGAGGAAGTGCACCGCCATGCCCAGCACCAGCCCCAGCACCAGTTCACTGGCGAGCATCACCACCAGTTCGAAGGGATGCGACGGCATGACAGCACCCGCCAGCGAAAGGCGTGGCCACAGGGCCATGGCCATGACGAGGCACAGGGCCACCTTCACCTGCATGGGCACGGCGTCACCGCCGAAGAAGGGCAGCAGGAACATCACGAGGCTCACGCGCATGAAGGTGAGCAGAAAGCCAAGGGTGGTGGCCGGGTCGAAAGCGAAGAGGTCCATGCCACGAGGTGAGCAAAATACGGGCCACGAACGGACATACGGCACGACGGCCTTGCCTTGCCACGCGGATTCTGGCACTGCCCGTTGAAACGCAAGGAGCATCCATGGATCTGTTGCCCATCAGAAGGGCGCTCTTGAGCGCCACCGACAAGGGCGGTCTGGTCGAATTCGCCGGTTTTCTGGCGGAGAACGGGGTCGAGCTGGTCTCCACCGGCGGCACCTACAAGACGCTGGAGGCGGCTGGCCTTACGGTCACCCCCGTCAGCCGCGTGACGGGCTTCCCCGAGATTCTCGGCGGGCGCGTCAAGACGCTGCACCCCCATATCCACGGCGGCATCCTCGCCGACAAGGACGACCCGGCCCATATGGACACGCTGAAGGAACTCGGCATCGTGCCGTTCGACCTCATCTGCGTGAACCTCTACGACTTCGCCAGTGCCGTGGCCAAGGGGCTCGACCTGCGCGGCGCTGTGGAGGAGATCGACATCGGCGGACCGTGCATGCTGCGCGCCTCGGCCAAGAACTTCCATTCGGTGCTGGTGCTGCCATCCCCGACGCACTATGCTCGCGCCATGGAAGAGATGCGCGCCAACGCCATGGGTGTGACCCTGGACTTCCGCCGCGAGATGGCCGCGCTCACCTTCGACGCCACGTCGAAGTACGACCGCATGATCTCCGACTACCTGTCCGGCACCGCGAAAGCCTAGTGTCGCGTCCATCCTGAAGCGCGGCACAGACGTGACGCGGCGTCAGGATACCGCCGAAGCGCTCCGGACATGGCGTGAACCGCGTTCCGCGCCATGCGACGCAGCCGGAAGGCTTCAGCTGAAGAAGTCATCGCATTCCGGGGCGTCACGCCCGCTGCCACACCACGCCCACACCCCGCACGTCGCCCTTCGCGGCGTGCGGGCCTCACGGGAGCACCACCATCGCCGCCAAAGTCCTCGGCAACACGCAGGGTCTGAAGCCCAGCCAGCTCAAGGCCCTCTCGCGCCTGTCACAGCGTCGCTACCCCGCCCTCGGGGGCTATACCCACGAACAGGCCCGCGAACTCGCCGCCCTCTCGCGCAGCGTGGGCAGACAACTGGGTCTGCTCATCGACAGGCAGGGGCGCGTCGAGATGATCATCGTGGGCGACACGGGGGCCATCTTCATCCCTGAACTGCCCCGCGCCCGCAGCGGTGCAGGTCGCCTGCGCGGCCTGCGGCTGGTGCACACCCACCTCACGCCTGAACTCATCTCGCAGGAAGACCTCATGGACCTGCTCTTCCTGCGGCTGGACGGTCTTGCCGTGCTCACGGTGGACGCGCACGGCGGCCCGCAGCAGTTGCAGCGTGCCCACCTGCTGCCCCCCAACCCGGAGAAGCGGCACTACACGGTACACCCGGCGACCCCGTGGGACAGGGTGGAGACCGATTTCGTGGCCGAGGTCGAAGCCCTCGAAGAGGAGATGACGCGCGCCATGCCCGAAGTGCGCGAGGCTTCTGACGGCCCTGCGGCGGTGCTCGTCTCCGTGGCGGCCCTGCCACGGCCCGTGCAGGAACTGAACCTCGAAGAACTGCGCGAGCTTGCACGCACGGCAGGGGTCGACGTGGTGGGCACCATGATCCAGCGTGTCCCCTCCGTGAACCCCAAGTTCATCCTCGGCAAGGGCAAGCTGACAGAACTCGAGGTGCTGGCGCTTCAGGGCAACGCCTCGATGATCGTCTTCGACGGCGAACTCTCGCCCGCCCAGTTGCGCAACATCGCCGAAGTGACCGAACGCAAGGTGCTCGACCGCACCCAGCTCATCCTCGACATCTTCGCACAGCACGCCACCACCCGTGCGGGCAAGTTGCAGGTCGAGATGGCGCAGCTCAAGTACACGCAGCCGCGTCTCGTGGGCAAGAACCGCGCCATGGACAGGCTCGCAGGCGGCATCGGCGGGCGCGGCCCCGGCGAGACCAAGCTGGAGACCGACCGCCGCCGCATCCGCGACCGCATCACCCGCATCAAGGGCGAACTCGACACCCTGCGAAAGCAGCGGGCCTTCGCCCGGGCCCGCCGCGCCAAGCAGCGCGTACCGCTGGCCTCGCTGGTGGGCTACACCAACGCGGGCAAGTCCACCCTGCTCAACGCCCTCACCAACGCCGAGGTGCTGGCCGAGAACAAGCTCTTCGCCACCCTCGACCCCACCACGCGCCGCCTGCGCTTCCCCGAAGAACGCGAGCTCATCCTCGCCGACACCGTGGGTTTCATCCGCAACCTGCCCAAGGAACTGGTCGAGGCATTCCGGGCGACCCTCGAAGAACTCGAGGCCGCAGACCTGCTCATCCATGTGGCGGACGCGGGGCATCCCGAACTCGACCGCCAGCTTCGCGCCGTCGAGGACATCCTGGTGGAGATGGAGATGCACGACATCCCCCGCCTGCTGGTGCTCAACAAATGGGACACCGTACCCGAAGAACTGCGCGAGACCCTGCTGCTGGCACATCCCGAAGCAATCCCCGTGGCGGCGCTGCAACGCGAGGGACTCGATGCCCTCGCCCACGGCATCGCCTCACGCATCGACTGGGAACGCACCATGCGCCCCGCCGACGGAACCGACGGCGAGTGGTGCGACGAGGGCACCGACGCCTCCCCCTCCGGCACCGTCGACCCGGACGCATGGGGAAGCGACACCGACGACGGCCTCCCCTACGAGTGGCCTTGCTCCTGTGAAGACCCGGTGCAATAGGTCGTACGCGCAACAGGGCAGGTCACCGGACGCGTCTCGCGTCGAGAATCCGTTCCGATTTTTCGTGTTTTTTTCCAATATCCAGCGGGGACGACCTTTTTCCGGAGAGGCCGTCCCCGTTCTGCGTCCGGAGTAACGCACACACACATCCGCGCCCGTCGGGGCTGGTGCGCCATGCCGGGCATACAGGATAGGGCCGGACATGCCGGACCGAGCGTGACCGGACAACACAGGCCGAACAGGGGCTCGTCGCCCGTGGTCAGGGGACTATGGATGTGTGCATTCCGTGGCATCACGGCAGGGTTCGCGCGAAGGCCCGTGGCGACCGGAACAGACGCGTGGCATCCGGCAGACACCGGGTACTGCTCCAGCGCTACAGGTACACGGCCCACGTACCGGCACACGTACCGGCACATGCTCCCGGCACATGATCAAGTCGCGTGACACCCGGCCTCATGCACGCCGTGCACTGCGCAGCTAGATGTCGCCGCCGTCAGTGTCGGAAGGTCGCCCGTCGCCGGCACCCTCCATCCTCTCCACGGGTTCATCGCGCAGCCGGGCGCATTCCGCGAGCAACTTCTCGCGCCGCACGGCCAGTTGCGCCACGTCGGTCATGATCATGTCCATCTGCCGGGTATGGATGGTGAGATGCCCCGCCACACGCAGGTGGCGTTCCGCCGTCTCGCGGTCTATGCCCTCGAGCCGCGCAGTCAGCGCGTCACGACGCACCACGGGCGTGAAGCCGAAATTCTGGAGCAACTCCGCCACGAACTGCACCCGCAGGATGCGCCGTTCGATGTTGGCGGCCCCGCCGCGCAACTGGAACACCACATAGTTCTCCTGCGTACGTTCGCCCACCAGCGACTCCACGGCCACGAAGTGGAAGCCGAAGCGCGAATGCAGGCTGCAGTAGTTGGACGAGACCATGAAGTAGTTCTTCTCGGAGAAGAACGCCGACTGCGACGCCGGGTCGAGGTGGGGGTTCGCCGTGGCCTCGAACATGACGGACAGGAAGCCCTTGGCGTCCACGGGAGGCGGCCCCTCCCACGGGATGGCGTTCATGCCCCGCCACAACGCGCGGAAGGGAACGGACTGGATGCGGGAGGCGAGCACGAGGGGCCCCTTGAGCCCGACGGGGAAGGCGTCATCAAGGTCGACCACCCAGAATTGCTTGGGCACGTCGCACTGCAACTGCTTGACCCGCGACGGGGCATACGCCTGCTGCGACCCGAAGCGGAACATCTCCCCCACCGCCTGCTCATGGCAGTAGCGGGCGATGTCGTGGAAGGTCTGGCAATTGCGGGCCTTGAAGTCGGGGCTTTCGGGGTCGAAGGTCAGGGGCAGGATGTGGTGCGCGGCCTCTGCAAGGGTGCGGTGCACGGGACTGCGCGGCATGAAGTTGTGTGCGGGCGGTGCGGCGGACACGATGTCGTAGACATAGTCCGCGTAGACCACCCCGGCATCGCCGCATACCGTCACCGAGTCCACTCCCGAGAGAGCCTCCACCGCCCCCCGCAGACCGAAGACGGCGGGTTTGCCGAATTCACGGGCGACGGCACCAAGGCTACAGGCGGGCGTACCGTATTCGGCGACCACGGCGCAGGCGCGGTCGAGGACCATGCCCCACGCCGCCAGCGGGCGTTCCACCACCAGCACCCCGCCGTCGGGGAATGTGCGGATGTCCTCAAGGGTCCTGACCACATGCACAGGCCCGCACGCGGCACCGGGGCTCACGGTCACGCCGCCGCAGGCCAGCGCCTCGGCGGGGCATGAATCCTCGATGCGCTCTTCGGGGGGCAGGGGGGCCGCTTCGGGCAACAGGCGCGCATGAAGAAGCGTGAGACGCCCAGCTGCATCAAGCAGCCAGTCGACCTCCTGCCGACAGCCCGCGGCAGCCTCCACGGTGAGGGCGAGGTCGGCCACCGCGCACGCCTGCGCGTCGTCCAGCACCGGGGCATCGGGCCGTGCATGACTGTGCAGCCTGACACCCCGGGGTGCCGTGCGCCACACATGGTAGGCGTCCACGTCATGTTCCCCGGTTTCCACGGACTCGGGCAGCCCCGCCCCCGCATAGACATGCACACTGTCGTCGCGCACATGGAGGGGGTTGCCCGTGTAGGCCACGCCCCCCGCCACGGGGTCGCCCACGACGAAGAACCCTACGCACACGCAGGTGCCCGCGTCGCGCAGCCCGCGATAGCGGCGATAGATGGTGGCCTGTGGCGAATATTTGAGGGCCAGCGTGGCGCGGAAGGCGGCAAGCACACTCTCGCGGTCGGCGTCGGTGCCGGAAAGCAGCGGCCCCCACAGTGTCATCCCCCCGTCATCCGCCTGCGCGCCTTCGCCTCCGCTGATGACGGACACGAGGCCCGTCGAGGCATCATGCCCCGTGCCGGGAATGGCCCCGTCGGTGGTCAGCGGCCACACCCGGCCTCGCAGCAATACCCGCACCGGCACACCACCGGTGCGTTGACGCAGGCTGCGCATGGAGTCCATGAGTGCGTCGGCCACATCGTCAGGCACGGGCGCGTCAAGGATGAGCGAACGGATGGATGACGACAGACCCTCGATGTTGTCGGGGCGAATACCCCCAGAGGCCTGCACCCTGCGGCTGACCTCCTCCTGAAGGCCGCCATGGCGCATCATGCGCTGGCATGCGGCTGCCGTGGCGATGAACCCTTCGGGAACGCGCACGCCCAGTGCGCCGCGAAGGCCCGCGAGGCGGGTCATGGCCGGGTCGGCCCGGTCGGCACTGTCGAGGCCGGGGTCTCCCAGAGGCAACGCCAGCGGGCCGTCCATGTCGTCGGTGCGCCCGTAGACGAGGGCGGCGACCTCCGACTGCACGGCGTTGAAACGTTCCTCGAGCGCAGCGAACCTGCCCGGCGCCAACTCGTCTAGCTGGCGCATGCACTGGAACACCTGCGTGGTGATGCGGGTACAGAGCGCACGCACGGTCTGCATGCCGAACGGGTTGACGCAACACAGCGTCAGTTCCAGTTCGGTCATCAGTTCCTGGAACTTGCCCCATGCGCCCAGAAAGAGCTTGAAGCGGTGGTAGCGCGCGGCGAAGGCGTCTTCAGGGCGCGTTGCGGACGAAGCGGCGGTCTTCTTGCGGAACGGGAGCCAGCGCAGCCATGACATGTGGCGGTCCTTCGTCCTGCGTCCCCTGCGGGGGCGTTCAGGCCCTGTCGCCCTCGGCGAGCTTGCGGTCGAGGCGGCTCTGCTTGCAGGCGTCCTCGATCTTGTAGAGAAGTTCGTCGAAGTCCGCGGGCTTCATGAGATAACCGAACGCGCCAAGGCGCATTCCCTCGACGGCGACGGTCATGTCCGCATGGCCCGACAGCATGATGACCTCGGTACCGGGGTGGTCGCGCCTGATGTGCTCCAGCGCGCCGATGCCCCCCATGCCGGGCATCTTCACATCCATGACCACCACATCGACCTCATGGTCGGCAAGGTGGGCCACGGCCTCTTCACCGCTTGCCGCCGTGGCGGTGAGCATGCCCCGCCGCGCAAGCCGCAGCGAGAGCATCTCTGTGCATTCGGTCTCATCGTCGACGAGAAGGACCCGTATGCCGTTCATGGCACGTCTCCGAGTTCAGGCGTATGGTTCTGTATTTCTATCGCTCTTCGGGCATTGCCACAAGGGGCGTCCGTAGCGGGCGGGCAGACATCGGCCCGACCCTCCGGTCGGACACCGCATCGTGCTGCCATCGGGAGGGGGTGCCCCCCGCGAACACGGAACAGGGGCGCGGCCACTGCACGGCCGGTGACGGGCCCGCCAAAGGTGCGCAACGGCCCCGCGCGCTAGCCGTGCCCGCCCCCTGCGCGCACGCACGCATCCTCGTGCAGGACGTGATGCATGCAGTAGCGCCATACACGCCACGCAAGGTAGCCCATCACCAGCCCCACCACCCAGCCGGCGAGGATGTCACTGGGGTAGTGCTTGCCGAGGTACAGCCGCGACCAGCCAACCAGAAGAGGCACGGGCAGCAGCCACGGCCGCAGCAACGGCACGGCGAGCATGATGACGAGACAGACAGCCATGGAATTGGCGGCATGCGACGACACGAACGATGAGCCCTTCACCGCCGTCGGCACGAAGTCGGGCGGCGTGATGCTCCATGCGCCCTCGTCCACCATGTGCACGCCCGCAAGGGCTTGCATGGGGCGCAGCCTTCCGGCCTGCCCCTTGATGACGTTGCATGTGGCGTCGGTGACGCCTGCGGCAAGCCCCGCCAGCAGCAGCACGGCTGCCACGCGGCGCCAGAGGGGCCGTTCAGGCAGAAGGGCCGCGCCCTGCGGGCCTGAACGACGTCGCAACCACAGGAAGCCTCCGGCTACGACAGCCAGCAGAAGCCACAGGGCCATGCCCGACACGGCGGGCATGAGCACGTCGAGAAGAGGGGTGCGCCACGTACCGTTGGCGAGCCTGAAAAGCGCGAGATCCCACGAAGGGGTGGCGAAGGGCATGGGGGATTAACCGGAGATCAGTTGAGGATGTAGCGCATGGGGTTCACGCATACGCCGTTGACACGCACTTCGTAATGGAGGTGGGGGCCGGTCGTACGGCCTGAACTGCCGACGTAGCCGATGATGTCGCCACGCTGTATCGACTGGCCTTCCTTGACGACGAAGCGCTGCATGTGGGCGTAACGGGTAGACAATCCGGCACCGTGCTGGAGGATGACGCAGTTGCCGTAGGCGCCGTCGGTTCCGGCGAAGGTCACCGTGCCTCGCGCCGGGGCCCATATGGGTGTACCGGGACGGTTGTTGATGTCGAGCCCCTTGTGGAACTCGCCCCTGCTCGTGAACGGGGACTTGCGCGAACCGAACGTTGAGGAGATGAACCCTTCAGTGGGCCAGATGGACGGTGTGGCTGCGAGGATGTCGCGGTTGGCGCGCAGGGCATGCAGCAACTCCTGCTGGCGGACCTCTTCGAGCCGTACATCCGTGGCAAGCTGCTTGATGAAGGTGTGCATCTTGCGCGCCAGCAACTCCTGCCGGTGCAGCGGCAGATACCCCTTGGAGAGGTCTTCGGTGCGCGAACCGCCCATGGAGGTCTGCACTTCGGTGGGGTCCTTCTCCATGTTGATCATGAGCCGCAGCTTGGTATCGAACTGCTGCACGCGGGTGAGGTCCGCCTGCAAGCCCTGCAACTTGCCCGTCATGGCAAGCAGCTGCGTACTCTGTTCTTCGATGGTCTTCTCGGCCTCGGCAAGGCGCTGTTCCACCTCATAGGTGTGCAGGTACTTGCCCGCCAGCCAGATGGTGAGCCCCATGAGGCTGGCGACGAACAGCACCCCGGCGATACCGCACCAGCCGCGCATGAACAGGTTGCGGCACGAACCGCCCCGTTCGCGGAGGATGACGATGTGGTATTTGCCGAACAGCATGGGAACCTTTGGCCGGGGTTGCGGGACACGGAACAGGTCGAAACGGGTCGTAGCCATCAATGCCGGATGCCCACAGACCACCATTGTTAACGTTGCGTCAATCGGCCTTGGGTGTCAAGTCCATCTGCCAACGACACAACCCGTTGAAGACATTGCGTTTCATGCCCTTGTTCTCGCGACACAGCCGCTGAAAATCATCCATCACCTCACTACGCCGGGTCGCCCCGGCTGACGGGCAGGGGTTGCTCCATACAGGCAGCCCCCACTGCCGCACCGCACGCGCGATGTCGCTCTTCTCCACCATGAGCAGGGGGCGGATGACCTGCAACCTGCCGCCAAAGAACGCCTCCTTCATGGACATGCCGTCCACGCGTCCGTTCTGGTACAGGTTCATGAGGAACGTGCCCACGAGGTCGTCGGCGTTGTGCCCGAAGGCAAGATGGGAGAGCCGATACTGGGCACACAGTTCGAAAAGCCGTTTGCGCCGCAGCCAGGCACAGTAGAAGCACGCGGAGTTGCGACGGTTCTCCGGCGAATGGGCGCGCGGCCCATGGTCCGTCACCTCGATATGGGCTGCCACACCGTTACGCTCAAGCCACGGCAGCAGCGGGGCATGGTTCTCCGGGTCGAAACCGGGGTTCACGTGCAGCGCCATGATTTCGAAGGGAAAGGGCACGATGCGCTGCCGTATGCGCAGCACCTGCAACAGCACCCAGCTGTCCATGCCGCCCGACACCGCAACGCCGATGCGTGCGCCGGGATAGAGCATCCCCGTGTGCTGCATGGTCTTGCCCGCGCTCTTGATGCATACTTGCTGGGCGTAGGTGTATTTCTCTCTCGCCATGAGTCCTCCACCGGAAGTTCCGGTGCCCCCCGATACCCGCACCGCCCGCCGGAAGCAACCGTTCACGGATACCGGGGAAGCCCCGTCCCGCACCTCGCACCCTCGGCACCGACACCACATCCGGTATTGGACAGACCTCGGGCAGCTTTGCGGGCGGGGCAGGATCAGGCCCCTTACTACTTGACTTGAGACATGAACAGGGTCTATTTTCTCCGACTTGGCGTGTCGCCGGTGTTCAGCCCGCGTCGCGCACGCACCGTCCGGGATGCACAACAGAGTGACATCCCCGGCTTTTTGTCGTGCCCGCCGCTGAAGGGGTGGACAACGCGCCCGTGTGCGTTATCCTGTCCTTCATCATCGGCTTCTGCCGTACATCACACACCCTCCGGAGGAATCTTACCCATGGCACGTATTACCGTGGAAGATTGCCAGAAGCGCATCGACAACCGTTTCCTGCTCGTCCAGATGGCCATCAAGCGCGTACAGCAGTACCGCGAAGGCTACGAGCCCCTGGTGGACTCGAAGAACAAGGAAGTGGTCACCGCCCTGCGTGAGATCGCCGCCGGCAAGGTCATGCCCGAAGACCTCGCCCTGTATCGTCCCGCAGAGGGCGAGGAAATGCCCGTCGCCGAATAATCCGGTCGCCCCATGAGCCAGAGAGATTACTACGAAGTTCTCGGTGTCGCGCGCGACGCGTCAGAGGACGACATCAAGCGCGCCTACCGGAAGCTGGCCCTCCAGTACCACCCCGACCGCAACCCCGACGACCCCGAGGCCGAACAGAAGTTCAAAGAGGCCGCCGAGGCGTACGACGTGTTGCGTGACGGTGAGAAACGCGCCCGTTACGACCGCTTCGGTCATGCGGGTGTGGGCAACGGCGGCGGCTTCGGTCAGGGCTTCTCGTCCAACGAAGACATCTTCGCCCACTTCAGCGACATCTTCGGCGACCTGTTCGGCTTCGCCGGGGCCGCTGGCGGGCGTTCGCGCGGCCCCCGGCCTCAGGCCGGTTCAGACCTGCGCTACAACCTGACCATCTCGTTCAGGCAGGCCGCCAAGGGCGACGAAGTCACCCTGCGGTTGCCCAAGAGCGTCCCTTGCGACGAGTGCGGCGGCAGCGGTGCGGCACCCGGCACCCGGCCCGAGACCTGCCGTCACTGCGGCGGCGCGGGCCAGATTCGCCAGAGTCAGGGTTTCTTCCAGATTGCCATGCCCTGCCCCGTATGCCGTGGCGAGGGCACCGTCATCACCTCTCCCTGCCCCAAGTGCAAAGGTTCCGGGCAGACGCAGCAGGTCAAGGAACTTTCGGTTCGCATCCCCGCCGGAGTGGACACGGGCAACCGCCTGCGTCTGCGTGGCGAAGGCGAACCGGGCATCCATGGCGGGCCTGCAGGCGACCTGTATGTCGTCATCAGCGTCGAGGACGACAAGACCTTCCGCCGTCAGGGGCAGGACCTTGTCGTCACCCGCGAGATTTCCTTCGTACAGGCGTCGCTGGGCGACCGCATAGACGTGCCCACGCTCGACGATGACATCACCCTCGACATTCCCGCCGGCACCCAGAGTGGCGAGGTCTTCCGCCTTGTCGACAAGGGGCTGCCCTACCTCGGGCACGGCCACACCGGCGACCTGCTTGTCGAGATCCGCGTCGTGACCCCCACACGGCTCACCAAGAAGCAGGAGGAACTCCTGCGCGAGTTCGCCCTGCTCGACGAGGAGAAGCCGCTGGAGAAGGTCAAGAAGATGGCCCGCAAGATAGGCAAGGCCATGGGCATGGACTGAACGTAGGTTCTTCCGGGGCGTAGCCGCCCCCCTGCGGCCCCGTCATGCCTCGGCACGGCGGGGCCGTGAAGCACCGTCACCGGGCCCCTGCACACGGCAGTGCCCACCCGCCGGCAGGCCGTTGCCCGGAGAGGCCCTTCCCGGAAGGCGGCTTGCGCAGCCTCGGGGATGGCGGTACCCAAGCAGCCGCCCCGCAGGATGCACCGCCGCAGCGACGGGCGCGGCCCCTTGACCGGGGCGGAAGTATGTTCTACCCAATAGGTGCACCCGGTTCAGGGCGCCTTCCCGACACAGCCCCAGTCCCGCCATGAGATTCTCATGGCGTGGTGTTTTTTTGACGTGCACATGGCACCATACGTTACAGGCAAGGAACATCATGAGCAGCATTCCTATTTCCGTCGAAGGCTTCAAGCAGCTTGAAAAAGAGCTGGACCGTCTCAAGAAGGAACGCCCCGGCGTCATTCAGGCCATCAAGGAAGCACGCGAAGAGGGCGACCTGAGCGAAAACGCCGGCTACGACGCCGCGCGTGAACGTCAGGGGATGCTCGAGGCCCGCATCAAGTACATCGAATCGCGCATGGCGCAGTTCAATGTCATCGACCTCGACACCATCTCCGGCGACAAGGTCATGTTCGGCGCCACGGTGAAGATAGAAGACCTCGAATCCGGCGAAGAGAAGGAGTACACCCTTCTTGGCCCCGACGAGGCCGACTACGCCAAGGGCTCCATCTCCGTGCAGTCGCCCGTGGCCCGCGCCATGCTCGGCAAGGAGGAGGGTGACGAAATCGTGGTGGACGCTCCGCGCGGCAAGATCCATTACGAGATCGTCTCCATACGCTTTCTGGGCACCAAGGGTCAGCAGCGTTAGCCACGGGCGCGGCCACCCGCGCCTCGTCACCTCCGGCACATGGCCCTTGCGCAGTGACTCGCCCCGCGACCGGAGGCAGACGCCACGTACAGCCCCCGCCGCCATGAATCCGGCATGGTGTTGCCGCGGCCCCTTCGGGCAGACCATGGAGGCTCAGACGCCTGTCATGCGAAGCATGACAGAGATTGCGGCGTAACCTGTCCACCAGAACAACGCCTCTCCGGGGAGTGGCTTTCCGCATCAGCCCGCATCCCCTGACACGAATCATGACAATCCCGCAGGAGTGCCTCTCCTGCGGGATTGTCGTTTATGCCATTGCATCGGACGGTGCCGTCCCGCCTGTTGGCAGCCCCAGCGGGCAGCCCCGGCAGCACGGGGCAGCAGCACGGGAGACGCCGCGAAGGTGGCAACCAGAGGACACGCCCGCACTCGCAAAATAATACACAAAACCATCGACTGGGTTATCGTCATATCCAGTGTGAACCCCACGCCTTGCCATTCGACACCGGAGGCTTCATGCCCGAAAGCCCTCACCGCCCGCATCCTGACAGGAGCCCTTCAGGTCGCCATAGCACCTTTACCCGCCTTCTTCGCGCCTGCCTGACACCCGTTCTTCTGCTCACCCTTCTGACAGCCTGCGCCAAAGTGGGGCCGGACTTCAGCGCCCCCGGGGGGGACGTCCCCGACGTCTGGCAGGATGCCTCACATCCTGTGGCATCCTCCGATGCGGATGTGGACGGAACGTGGTGGAACACCTTCAATGACCCGGTGCTGGACAGCCTCGTCACGGAAGCGCGTAGCGCGAACCTGTCACTTCACCTTGCGGCGTTGCGCGTCTTCGAAGCCCGTGCGCGTCTGGGGGCGGCGGTCGGCAACCTCTACCCGCAAACGCAACAGGGGACTGGCGGTCTCACGTGGACACACCCCAGCGACAGGGCGCCCACAGCCCCGCAGCCGACGACGGGGCGCGACAACCCCGACTATGTACAGACGAGCGCAGGTCTCGATGTCGCCTGGGAACTCGACTTCTGGGGCAAATTCCGCAGGGGCATCGAGGCCGCAGATGCGGACCTGCGCGCGTCGATGGCAGACCATCAGACCGCGCTGGTATCCGTCTCCGCCGAAGTCGCCCGTTCCTACATCCTGTACCGCACGGTGCAGAAACAGCTTGCCATCGCGGAGACCAACGTGGCCATCCAGCGCGAGAGTCTGCGCATCGCCACGGCCCGCTTCAATTACGGCGCCACCAGCGAACGCGACATGCGACAGGCCCTCTCGCTGCTACGCGACACCGAGGCGCGCATCCCCAATCTTGCCCACTCTCTCCGCGAGACCCGCAATGCGCTTTGCGTGCTGCTTGGCAAGGCCCCGCAGGATATCAGCGCACGACTCGGAGACGCGCCCAT
Organism: Nitratidesulfovibrio vulgaris str. Hildenborough; assembly: GCF_000195755.1. Classification (NCBI taxonomy): domain Bacteria; kingdom Pseudomonadati; phylum Thermodesulfobacteriota; class Desulfovibrionia; order Desulfovibrionales; family Desulfovibrionaceae; genus Nitratidesulfovibrio; species Nitratidesulfovibrio vulgaris. The sequence goes on from NC_002937.3 coordinate 3,416,681, forward strand.
ACCCACCGCCCCAACACACGTCGCGGTGGGCATACCCGCCGACCTGTTGCGGCGGCGACCCGACGTACACAAGGCCCTCGCCACAGCCGCAGGGCAATGCGCACGACTCGGCGTGGCCAAGGCCGATTTCTACCCGGCCTTCACACTGGGCGGCTTCGTCGGGTTCACAGCCAGCAATGTCGGGGCGTTCGGGCTTGGAGACACGTTCTCGAACGGCTTCACCGCGTATGGGGGGCCCGGACTTTCCCTGCCCCTGTTCAACTACGGACGCATTGTCAGCAACGTACGCGCGCAGGACGCCCGGTTCCAGCAGTCACTGACAAGCTATCGGGAGACCGTACTGGTGGCCCTTCGTGAGACGGAGGACGCCATAGACAGGTTCATTCAGGCGCAGGGCCGTACGGCACTGCTGACCGAAAGCGCATCCGACGCCGCACGGTCCATGCAACTGGCCCTCATCCAGTATCAGGAAGGTTCCACCGATTTCACCACCGTGCTCACCGCAGCGCGCGACCTCGCAACCAGAGAAGACGCCCTCGCCGCGGCCAAAGGCGAAATCTGCCAGAGCCTCGTCGCCATGTTCAAGGCACTGGGAGGAGGCTGGCACAAGCTTCCCGGCGACGTCTTCATTCCCGTCAACGCCCTCCGTGAGATGCGTGAACGCACACACTGGGGCTCACTGCTTGAAGAGGATGCCCCACCAGCGAGTGAGGGCATCAGGCTACCCGACATGTAGGTTCGCCTCATCCTAGCCACATCGCCCGAAGGGGGTCGTTGATGTTGCGCCGCCACACCATTTCAAGAGCCGTCCACATTGCTCTTCTGGCCCTTGCCACCGCCACGGGCATCTACGGTTGCGACTCGCGCAACGCCTATGTGCCGCCTCCTCCGCCCAAGGTGACCGTCGGGGCGCCCCATGTGGGCCCCGTGACCGAGTACATGGAGTTCAGCGGCACCATCGCCGCTGTCGAATCCGTGGACATCACGGCGCGCGTGACCGGTACCCTCCGGTCGGCCCAGTTCCGCGATGGCTCCACTGTGCATAAGGGTGACCCGTTGTTCATCATCGAGCCGGAACCCTATCAGGCGGCCCTGCAGCGGGCAGAAGCCGAACTCGAAGTGCAGCAGGCAGCATTGGCGCGGGCCGAAACCGAACTGGCACGCAGCCGCAAACTGCTGACAGAGAAGGCCGGTTCGGAGACCGACGTGGTGAAATGGCAACAGCAGCGCGACAGCGCCAAGGCGAACATCAGCCGGGCCAAGGCACAGATAGAGACCGCACGCATCGACCTCGGCTACACCCGCATCACTGCGCCGTTCGATGGGCAGATAAGCCGCAGGTTCGCAGACCCCGGCAACGTCGTCGGCCCCGGGGCCGTGACCCGGTTGGCAACCATCGTCCGGCGTGACCAGGTGCATGTCTATTTCAACATCAACGAACGTGACCTCCTCCGGCTCATGGCTGAACGCCCCAAGCCGAAGACGGCTAGCGCGCCCACCATGCCGCTCGAGCTTGCACTCGCCGATGAAGACGGCTTTCCGCATGCGGGCAAGCTGGACTACGCAGACCCCGGCGTCGACCCCGCGACAGGCACGATGCAGTTGCGCGGCCTGTTCCCCAACCCTTCAGGCCGGTTGCTACCGGGCCTGTTCGCCCGGATACGCGTGGCCGTGGGCCAAAGCGACAAGGCCATGATGGTGCCGGACCGTGCCATCGGGCAAGACCAGTCGGGCAGCTACGTCATCATCGTCAACGCACAGAACATCGCAGAGCAACGAGCCGTCGTCCTTGGGCCGCTGCACGAGGGCTACCGCGTGGTCAGCAAGGGTTTGAGCGCAGAGGACAGGGTCGTGGTCAATGGCATCCAGCGCGCCCGCCCCGGAAGCCCTGTCGACCCGACCCCCGCCCCGGACACAGGACAGCCCGCAGGCAAGCCCGCCAGCTAGCCTCAATCGCCACAAGCAAAGGCTCGCCATGTTCGCGAAATTCTTCATCGACCGCCCCATTCTGGCTAACGTCATCGGCATCGTGCTCATTCTCATCGGCGTCGTATCGGTCATGCTGCTACCCATTTCGCAGTATCCTGAAATCACGCCCCCCACGGTCGAAGTAAAGGCCATCTATCCGGGCTCGAACTCGCTGGTACTCGCCGACACCGTCGGGGCCCCTATAGAACAGGAGGTCAACGGCGTCGAAGGCATGCTCTACATGTCCTCCAAGAGTGCCAACGACGGAACCTACACCCTGACGATCACCTTCGCCCTCGGAACCAACATCGACATGGCGACCGTGCTCGTCCAGAACCGCGTCAACGTGGCCATGGCGCGCCTGCCCGACGAGGTGAAACGACAGGGCGTAACGGTCAAGAAGAAGTCGACCGCCATCCTTCAGGTTGTCACACTCACCTCGCCGGACGGATCATACGACGACCTCTTCCTGAGCAACTTCGCATCACTGCGCATCAGGGACGAGCTTGCCCGCATACCGGGCGTGGGCGAAGCGACGGTGTTCGGCGCCGCAAGCTATTCGATGCGTGTCTGGCTTGATGCGCCCCGGCTCAAGAGCATGGGGCTCACGACAAAGGACGTGGTCAACGCCATCAGCGAACAGAACGTTCAGGTCGCTGCGGGCCAGATAGGCGCACAGCCCGCGCCCGACACCCAGAACTTCCAGTTCACGGTGCAGACGCAGGGCCGTCTGTCCAATGTCGAGGAATTCGAGGACATCATCATCCGGACGGCGACATCCGGGCCTGCGGGGCGTGTCGTACGGGTGCGCGACGTGGCGCGCGTCGAACTCGGCGGGCAGACATACGACCTCTACGCACAGAAGAACGGCAAACCTGCGGCACTCGTCATCATCTATCAGCTGCCGGGTGCCAACGCGCTGGATGTGGCACAACAGGTCAACGCACGCATGAAGACCCTCGGCAACGACTTCCCGCAGGGGGTCGCATGGGATGTCCCCTACGACACGACGCGATTCGTCGAAGCCGCCATCGAACAGGTCTACCACACACTTTTCGAAGCAGCGGTGCTCGTTCTCGCCGTCATACTCATCTTCCTGCAGGACTGGCGTGCGACGCTGGTTCCGGCATCCGTCGTGCCCATCACCATCCTCGGTGGTTTCATGGCCATGATGGGCCTCGGTTTTTCGGTGAACCTCGTCACGCTCTTCGGCATCATACTCGCCATCGGCATCGTGGTTGACGACGCCATCATCGTCGTCGAGGGCGCCGCGCACCACATGGAACATGGCGACCCCGCGCGCGAGGCCACCATCAAGGCCATGATGCAACTCTTCGGCCCCATCATCGGCATCACACTGGTGCTGTCGTGCGTGTTCATCCCCGCATCGTTCATGTCCGGCATCACCGGGCAACTCTACAGGCAATTCGCCCTCGTCATCGCATCGACAGCCCTCGTCAGCGCCCTGCTTGCCGCCACCCTCACCCCGGCACAGTGCGCCCTCTTCCTCAAACCCATCGTGCCGGGTCGCAACGCCTTCTACCGCGGGTTCAACAAGTCCTACGATGCCGTCGAGAACCTGTTCGTCACGATTCTGCGCACCATGGTGCGGCATGCGAAGACCACCATGCTCGTCTTCGTCGGCCTCATCACGGCCACCTTCTGGGCGTTCACCTCGCTACCCACGGGGTTCCTGCCCGACGAGGACCAGGGCTATGCCCTTGTGGCGGTGCAGCTGCCCGGTGCCGCATCACAGGCCCGTACGCGCGAGGTGACCACCAGACTCGACGCCATCTTCTCCGAGACGCAGGGGGTCGCAGACTGGATAACCTTTGGCGGCATGTCCATCCTGAACGGCGCCAACACCTCCAACTCCGCCACGGTGTTCGTCATGTACAAGGACTGGAGCGAACGCGGGGCACTCACGCAGGAGAGAATCGTCGCCGACCTGCGTCGCAAGGTCGCGTCCATTCAGGAAGGGATGGTGATTGTCGTGACGCCGCCCCCCATACAGGGACTGGGCAACGCTGGCGGATTCGAAATGATGGTGCAGGACCGGGCGGCGCTGGGGGCCCAGCAACTTGAGACCGTGGCCTACTCGATGATGGCGGCTGCACGGGGACAGTCGGGCCTTGGCAATGTCTCGACGACATACAACGCCCGCACACCGCAGCTTTTCGTCAACGTGGACCGTACGCAGGTCAAGAACTACGACGTGCAACTCAATGACGTCTTCAGCACGATGCAGTCCTACCTCGGCTCATCCTATGTCAACGACTTCAACAAGTTCGGAAAGACATATCAGGTCCGGGTGCAGGCAGACAGCCGTTACCGCCTCACCGCAGAGGACATCGGTCGCCTCGAAGTGCGCAACGCACAGGGCGGCATGGTGCCTCTGGGCGCGGTGACCGACGTGAAGGATGTCGTCGGACCCGACGTGGTCACCCGCTACAATCTCTACCCTGCGGCCTCCCTGATAGGCGCCGCCGCACCGGGATTCAGTTCGGGCCAAGCCCTCGCCCTGATGGAAGACATGGCCCGCAAGACCCTGCCGCAGTCGATGGGATTCGAATGGACGACCATGGCCTATCAGGAGAAGGCGACGGGCAACGAAGCCTTCGCCGTTTTCGGCTTCGCCGTGCTGCTCGTCTTTCTCGTGCTGGCGGCCCAGTACGAAAGCTGGTCTGCGCCAGCCGCCATCATCATGGTCGTTCCGCTGGCCCTGCTGGGAACCAGCATCGCCGTTGCGACGCGTGGCATGGACAACAACGTGTACACCCAGATAGGCATCGTGCTTCTCATCGCACTGGCGAGCAAGAACGCCATCCTCATCGTCGAATTCGCCCGTGAACTCCGCCTGCAGAAGGGCATGTCCATTCAGGATGCCGCAGTCGAGGGGGCCCGCGCGAGGTTCCGCCCCATTCTCATGACCTCGTTCGCCTTCATTCTTGGCGTCGTTCCCCTGCTCACCGCCTCCGGCGCCGGTTCGGCAAGCCAGCGAGCGCTCGGCACGGCGGTCTTCGGAGGCATGCTGGCATCGACATTCCTTGCCGTGCTCTTCGTCCCGGTCTTCTTCACTGTCATCCAGACCTTGAGCGAAGGCCTTTCGCGTCAATCGTCACCCAGCCAGAAGAACATCAACCACAAGTGAGACGACGATGAACAGGACTGCATACATCGGCTGCGCCCTTCTCATGAGTCTGGCACTTGCACTGACCGCATGCGCCGCCCACAAGATGGAAAGCAAACCTTCCGGCTTTCTCCGTGACTATCAGGGCCTTTCAAAAGGACGAGATGATCAGGCGGGGCTGATATGGATCAAGCCCGGCATCAAGGCAGGCGACTACGACGGCATCGTCATCGACAGGGTCCAGACATGGATCAAATCGGATACCACATTCAAGGGTGTAGACGCCAAGGAACTTGATGCCCTCACGACATTCTTCAGCGATGCCCTCGTCCGCGAAGTAGGCAAGGTCATGCCCATCGTCGCGAAGCCCGGCCCGAAGACCCTTGTACTGCGTACTGCCATCACGGACATCGTGCCCAGCAATCCCGTCACCGGAACACTCTCGTCCATCGTGCCCATCGGCATCGTCGCCTCCGGTGCCACGGCGGCGGTCACCGGCGAACACATCGGCGTTGGCGAGGCGGCAATCGAGATGGAGTTGCTGGACGGCGCGACGGGCAGCCGCCTTGCAGCTGCGGTAGACCGACGTAGCGGCACGAAGGCACCCTTCCGCGGGTCGCTGACCGACGCCGAGGATGCATGCAATTACTGGGCGCAACTCGTCGGCAAACGCCTTGCCGAGTTCAAGAATGGCACGTTGCGCCCATAGCGCACACGACATGGAGTCCGGCAACGTCCATAAGGCGGTGCCCCGAAGTGCATGGTGGGTGCAGGACGAGAACAGGCCATCCGCTTGAGCTTCCGTCTGTTCCGCCATGTCCGCGCCCTGAAACAGCCTTGGGAGAAACGGCTACGGCTAGCTGTCCAACCCTATCAGAAGCCCTCTGAAACCGCCTGAAAGAACGAAGCCCCCGACACCATCATGCCGGGGGCTTCTTGCCGTCTTTTCCTGTGCCACTTCGCCTGCGACACAATGCCAAAGCGTTCGTGCGCTTACAGAGCCCCCCGAAAGAGGGCTTTTTGCACTTATTACACGCTGTGGTCTACAAAGGTACACAGAGGTACTCAACAGCACGAAAAACGGGTTAGGATATACTCCTAACCCGTTGATTTCCGTGGTGCCGAGGGAGAGAATTGAACTCCCGACACGGGGATTTTCAGTCCCCTGCTCTACCAACTGAGCTACCTCGGCGTCGCGAAGGCTGTGAATAGGCAAAAAGCCGGAGCTTGGCAAGCCTTTTTTTATCCCTGTCCCAAAAAACATGACGGCCCTTGGCGGAATCGCACGAACCCGCCCCGCGCCGCATGCTGTCCAAAGTGGTTACAGCAACATCCGCTTGGCCTGACGCATGGCGTTATGGCAGTCGGACACGAAACGGTAGGCTGCAAGCTGCCTTGGCGTGGCGTCGGCTGCGGGCCTTCCGGAAGCGGCCCACATGAGCAGTTCGTCCACAGGCGCGTTGACGCTGAACCAGTACCCCTGTTCGGCCGGGACTGTAGCATGGGCGTAATGCCCGAAGATGATGCGATCGTCGATGATGATGCAGGGTACGCAGGGCAGGGCGCGCGTCTCGTACACTTCGACAAGCCCTTCATGGCGTACCGCAAGCCGCACGATGAAATCCCGCGAGGCAGCGAACTCATGTTCCGTCTCTGCGATGCCCTGACCGGGACGCAGCAGTTGCAGGAATTCATCGAGCCATGCCTTGCGCGAGATGAAGGGGATGGTGATGATGGAGAGTCGGCCGAAGCCGGGCTGCCCCAAGGCGCAGGAAAGGGCGTCGCAAAGGTCGGGCGACCGCGCGAAGCGGTCGTACAGGGCAAGGTTGAGGATGATGCGCTTGCGCGCCTCGGCGAGGGCCTGCGGAAGGCTTACGGTATGGATGCCGACGTACACATATCCCCCTTGCTGCTGATGTCCAGACGCGAAAGACCAAAGCCCCACCGGATTGCGCGCGGCGAACAACAGGGGTCTCCATCCCCGCAACGGGCATGGCACGTTCCGGCGCTGCGCTTCGCGCATGGAGCGTAGTCCAACCATACGCCTTGTGGCAACACTTCGTTTTTTATGGAAGGACCGGGCCTGACACCCGCCGTCGCCAGCCCCTCCTGCCTTCTGGCGTCGCAGTCAGTGCCCCCAAAACGGATGGGGTTACCGGGGGGGCAGTGGCACCGACGGGATAGCCACGAACCAGGCAGCCACGGCGGCGACGTACCTTGCGGGTCTGACGCACGGATATCGCACACTACGACGGTTGCAGCATGCGTCGCCACAAGGGCTTTTCATGCTGGAACACTCCCATGGCACCCCATCGGCAGAGGCACCATCGCGCTTCCCATGGTCCGCGCCTCTCATGCATTCACGGGAGGGAGTCACCACCAGTGCTGCGGGTAGCGCCTGTGCTTCGGGATGTTGTTGATGACAAGGGCCACCCCCAGAATGATGAATGCACCGGCACCCACTGGGGCCACGACGTACCCGTACCCGAGGTCGTGGATTGCCGGGCTTCCCGTCACGGCGATGAGGGCCGTCGCACCTCCGGGGGGATGGAGTGTGCCCGTCATGTGCATGAGGGCGATGGCCGTACCCACGGCAACCGCAGCCGCAAGCCAGGGTGTGCCACCCAGCGCCTGCCACGTGGCCACGCCGACCAATGCTGAAAGCACATGCCCCCCCACGAGGTTGCGCGGCTGTGAAAGAGGGCCCGCAGGCGCACCGTAGGCCAGCACGGCAGAGGCACCGAACGAACCGATGAGAATCGCACCGTCCGAGGGGGAGGCCAGATGTTCACACAGCCACGCCACGAGTCCGATGCCGCAGATGGCCCCGATGAACGACCACGCGGCTTCAAGAGGGTCTGCCGCGCACTGGCTGCGCCCGCAGCCACGCATCTTTCCGAAGTAGTGTCTCACGTTCTCTCCTGTGCTGTTGCCACGCCTTGGATTGCGCAAGGCGCATCCCCGGTTGTGCGCCCCTTGCGCCGGGCATACCGTGACGTGGGTCACAGACGCCGCCTGTCACGCGACTTTGCGCCCGAAGAGCGTCCTGCCGCGTGCCGCCCCATGGGGTGCTGGCAGCGATGATACGGGTGGCAGCACCACAGCCGCATGGAGGAACAGGGTGGCAATAGAGTTCTGTTATCACCACAACATACTGAAAATATTATTTTATTAACATAATACTTGCCACTCGCCGTTCGATTGGTTATCGATTGCGTTTATTCTGGGAAAATCGTTTCCTGAACAAGGGAGAACACCGCATATGACCCGCAAAGACCGCACAGAAGGCATCTACAGCCGCCGTGAAGTGCTCGACGAGAGCGAGCGCAGGCAATACTACCTCATCCAGCTCAAAGACCTGCTGGCCTACGCCTACCGCTACTCCGAGGACGTGAAGAAGCGTTTCGACCGCGCCCAGTTCAGCGTGGAGAAGTTCAAGACGCTGTCTGACCTCAAGCACATCCCCATCCTCAAGAAGAAGGAACTCATCTTCCTTCAGTCTATGGGGCCGCGTCTGGGCGGTCTGCTCACCAAGGACCTTGGCGAGCTCAAGCGCATATTCCTCTCCCCCGGCCCCATATTCGACCCCGAAGACCGCGCCGACGACTACTGGGGCTACACCGAGGCCTTCTATTCCGTGGGCTTCCGTCCCGGCGACCTGTCGCAGATCACCTTCAACTACCACCTCGCCCCGGCGGGCCTGATGTTCGAAGAGCCTCTGCGCAACCTCGGCTGCGCCGTGGTGCCCGCGGGCCCCTCCGACGCCAGCACCCAGCTCGACATCATGCAGAAGCTGCGCGTCTCCGGCTACGTGGGCACGCCCAGCTACCTCATGCACCTCGCCCAGAAGGCAGAGGAGAAGGGCCTCAACCTGCGCAAGGACCTCTTCCTCGAAGTGGCGTTCGTCACCGGCGAACGCCTGTCCGAGAAGATGCGCGCCCAGCTCGAGAAGAAGTTCGACATGGTCATGCGTCAGGGCTACGGCACCGCCGACGTGGGCTGCATCGGCTACGAATGCTTCCACAAGACCGGCCTGCACATCGCCAACCGCTGCTTCGTCGAGATATGCCACCCCGACACCGGCATTCCGCTGAAGGACGGCGAAGTGGGTGAGATCGTCGTCACCGCCTTCAACAAGACCTATCCGCTCATCCGTCTCGCCACCGGCGACCTGTCGTACATCGACCGCTCGCCCTGCCTCTGCGGGCGCACCAGCCCCCGTCTCGGCAGCATCGTGGGCCGTGTCGACACCACCGCCCGCATCAAGGGCATGTTCGTCTACCCGCATCAGGTCGAGCAGGTCATGTCGCGTTTCGAAGAGGTGAAGCGCTGGCAGATCGAAGTCACCAACCCCGGCGGCATCGACGAGATGACCCTGCTCATCGAAGCCAGCAACTTCCGTCGCGAAGACGAGCTGCTCCACCAGTTCCGCGAGAAGATCAAGCTGCGCCCCGACCTCAAGATCCTCACGCCCGGCACCCTGCCGCCGCAGATTCGTCCCATCGAGGACAAGCGCGTATGGGACTAGCGGCCCGTTGCGCCCTGATTCTCTGCCTGTTCATGCTGACAGGCGGCTGCTCCCTTGCGGGGCGGCCGCCTGCGGCATCGCACGGAGTCGTGCCTGTGGCCTCGCCGCAGGATGACGTGCCGCGCGCCGGACAGGTCTCCGCCGCTACGGCTGCTGCCGTTCCGGTGGGGAGTTTCGTGCAGGGCGACGGTTCGCTGATTGCATCTTCCGATGTCGTGCGCCGCCTCGCCGGGGCCGACTACATCCTCGTGGGCGAGTCGCACACCTCGCCGTGCGACCACCGTCAGCAGGCGCGCCTGTTGCGCCTGCTGACGGACGCGGGCCTTCGCCCGGTCGTCGGGCTGGAGATGCTGCCCACCGCCACCAACCCCGCGCTGTGGCGTCTTTCGGCCGGCAGCCTCGGCATCGACGCCCTGCCCGACGCCGTGGACTGGCGCACCAACTGGGGCTACGATTTCGCACTGTACCGCCCCGTCTTCGAGGTCATCGCCTCTGCGGGGCTACCGGTGCGCGGCCTCAACCTGCCCGCCGGACTCGCCCGCAAGGCGGGCCGTGAAGGGCTGGAAGGCCTGCCGCCCGCAGAACGCGCCCTCATCCCGTCCGTGGTCATGCCTCCTTCTGAAGGGCAGCGCGCGACGCTGGAAGAGGTCTTCCGCGAGCACATGACCATGCGCGAGATGCGCAAGCCCGGTGGCGCCACCTCCGCCACAGGCGCAGCCTCTTCGACCGGAATGCCCTCGGGTACTGCCGCCACCGCGGGAATGCCCACGGAAACAGTGCAGGCGGCAGCCCCCGCAGCCCCGGAACAGACCATGCCGGAGGCCATGCGCCGGGCATTCGACAGCTTCATGCTCGTCCAGTCGGTCTGGGATGCGACCATGGCCTACGAAGCTGTGCGCGCCCGCATCGACATCGGCGGCCCGGTCTACATCCTTGCGGGTGGCGGGCATGTCGAATACGGTTGGGGCATCGCACGGCGTCTGCGGGGTTTCGACCCCACCGCGCGCATCGTGCTTGTCCATCCATGGCGAGGAGACGGCACGCCAGACCCGGCACAGGCCGACATATTCTTCAGATGCGACGCAGCCCCGCCAAGGCTGGGCCTCGCCTTCACCTTCGATGACGGACGTGTCCGCATCGCAGAGGTGCTGCCCGGTTCACCCGCCGCCGCTGCGGGCTTCTTGCCCGGCGATGTGGTGCTGACCGCTGGCGGACGCACCGTGGATTCACCCAAGGTGCTGCACGAGGCCGGGTCTGCGGCTGCGGCTTCCGGCGCATCCATCGTCTTCACCGTGCTGCGCGACGGCGCGTCGCACACCATCACCGTCCCCGGCCGTGCCGGGGCGAAACCCTGACCCCCGAGACCTCCACTCATCCTCAGGAGCCCGACGTGCTCTATCCCGCACTCCTCTCGCCCGAAGGCGAGGATGCCTATACCGTTGTCTTCCCTGACTTTCCCGACTGCGAAGCCACGGCAGACACCCTTTGCGAAGTCTACGGGCTCGCTGAAGAAGTGCTCGCCGAACACGTTCGCGGCCTCATCGGTCGTGGTGGCACGCCCCCCGAACCCACGACCCCGGACAGGGTAGATGGACTGGGGGCACCGGGCGTAGCCCTGCTGATGGTGCCCGTGCGTCTCGAACCACGCCGCAACGTCAAGGTGACGCTGACCATCAGCGAAGACGAAAAGGAACTGCTCGACCGTCTCGCGCATGAATGGGACATGAGCCGTTCGTCACTGGTGGTGACGGCACTGCATGACATGTGCAACCGCATGGGCTGCGACTAGGAACGCACACCTGCACAAGCCGAGGGTAGCGCGGCGCAGCAGGCATAGCCCCTCAGCACCGACAACACACCGACCCCAGTGACGGAGAACAGGTCATGCCTGAACTGCCTGAAGTGGAAACCATCGCCTGCGGCTTGCGTCCGGCCCTTTCAGGGCGGCGCATCGTGGGTGTTACGGTGCACAACCCCGGCACGCTGGAAGGTCCGCTGTGCACACCTGCCGCCTTCACGGAGGCCGTGCAGGGGCAACGCATCGCGGATGTGGGACGGCGCGGCAAGCTGCTGCTTGTGGCGTTCGCGTCATTGCCACCTGTCGGCCACGCAGGACAACCGCGACCTGAAGGTCTCTCCTCTTCCACGGTTCGCGACTTCCTCGTCACGCACGGCTTTCATGCCGCAGGGTGCGCCACGTCAGTCCATGCCTGTGCCCCCCTTCTTGCGGACGGGCAACAGACACGGGGCCGTCTCGCGGGGCACGGCGATGGCATGGATGGCACATCGCGGACGGGAAGCACCTTGCCCGGAACCGGAGGCACCGAAAACTCTGACGCTGTAGCCGTAGCGGATGACGACACCGTCCTCGGTCTCGCCTTCCACCTCAAGATGACCGGACGCCTCTTCATCCACCCGCCCGCAACCCCGGCGGGTATCCACACCCGCGTGGTCTTCGACCTTGAAGGCGGCACTCGCCTCTTCTTCGATGACGCCCGCAAGTTCGGCTATGTGCGTTGCATCACCCGGCGCAGCCTTGCGCTGTGGCCTTTCTGGCGCGACCTCGGCCCCGAGCCCCTCGAGACTGAAGCGCGCGGCTTCGCGGCGCGGCTCGCCCGCAGGCGAGGGCGCATCAAGGCCCTGTTGCTCGACCAGAAGGTCGTGGCGGGGGTTGGCAACATCTATGCCGACGAGTCGCTGTTCCGTGCCGGCATCCGCCCCGACACGCAGGCCCATACCCTGACGCCGGAACGCCTCTTCGCCCTGCACGGGCATCTTCAGGATGTGCTGCGCGAGTCCATCGCCGAATGCGGCAGTTCCATCCGTGACTACCGCGATGCACACGGCGATGCGGGGGCCTTCCAGAACAGCTTCAGGGTCTACGGGCGGGGCGGGCAGCCTTGCCGTCACTGCGGCACGACTCTCGCCACGGCGCAGGTAGCAGGACGCACCACGGTCTTCTGCCCGCAGTGCCAACGGTGACAGGCCGAGTCGTCGATTCTGGAGTGTGAGGCGCAGGGTGCGGGAATGACGTGTCGCACGTCCCCCATCCGCCACGGGGGGGCAGCCCACGGCATCGGCAGACCGGCCCACGGCAGGACACATGCACGGCATGATGCCGTCCGCGTCTTGCCCTTGAAGGCTGGACTCCGGCAGAGCGCCAATGCAGCAGGAACAGCCAGCCGGAACGCAGTACCCGGCGCCTCAAGGGCCGCGTGTTGCCCGTCCGTCAGCCTTCGTGCTGAGAGGCCCGTCACTCCCCGAAGGCCGACGTGTCCGCAGCCCCCCTGTCGCGACTCGTATCCAACGTCAACGGGCCTCGACCGCCGTCATCCCATCCCAGCATGATGCACCCGGCCTCCCCCGTGGTGCGTAGCGTCACGCCACGTTCAGCCAGCGCAGCCCGCACGGCTGCGACGGGAAAGCCATACCTGTTGTCCACACCGCAACTGGCGATGGCAAGGCGCGGGGCCACCGCATCATAGAAGGCGGGCAGCAGACTCGACGCAGACCCGTGGTGCGGCAGCACCAGCACCTCCGCCTTCAGCGGTGCGCCACTGCGCAGGATGTCTCGCAGGGCCGGGGCCTCGGCATCACCGCACAACACCGCCAGCCCCCTGCCATCTCGCTCAAGACGCAACACCAGTGCCTTGTTGTTGCTCGACCCGCGATGCTTCTGCGGCGGGTGCAGCACACGCAACGCCAGTCCGTCACCGAGGGGCAGCACCTCACCAGCGTACATCGGGGTCGCCTCCATACCGGTGCGTGCCAGCACCCGGGAAAGGTCGCGGGCATTGAGACCGCGCGGTGCGTCGCCATTGGTGGCGAACGCGTCCACGGCGAAACGGTCGAGGATGTGGATGAGACCGCGCAGATGGTCGGTGTCCGGATGGGTGTTGAGCACCATATCAAGGCGCGGCGAACGATTGGCAGTCAGCGCGGGGGCCACGAGGTCGCGTCCGGCGTCGAAACGGGGGGAGTTGAAGCCCCCGCCGTCCACCAGAAGCCGCCTGTCACCCGGAAGGTCGATGGCGATGGCCTGCCCCTGCCCCACATCGAGCACTGAGACCCGCACGGTGCCGTCCGTTGCGGCATACAGCCGCAGCACCGGGCCCGCCAGAAGCAGGGCGAGGGCAAAGGGCAGCAGGCGTCTCGCCAGCGGCGGCAGGCACGGGGCAGCCGCCCTTGCCCCCGCCAAGAGGGTACCCGCGGGTGTCGCGCCATGAGGGGCATGATGCGAAGCCCTGCCACGGGCAGGGAAATGGAACAGCCGACCGGGCAACGAAGCGAACGCAACCACCAGCGCGCCGTACCCCAGTGCCGCCGTCCAGTGCGGGCGCAGCATGGCGGGCACGGCCAGCAGCCCCGCCCCCTCCATCCACTCCAGCAGCCACATCAACCCTTCACAGGGCAGGGCGGCCACCATGAGCAACGGCCCAGCCAGCGGGCGCGTGAGGTCGGCGGCTTCACACACAAGGCCCAACGCCCCCAGAGGCAGTACCACGAGGTCGGCGAAGGGCAGCCACAGCAGGTTGAGCGCGAACCACGGGCTGGCCCTGCCGAAGCCAATGAGTTGCACGGGAAGCAAGGCCACCTGCACTGCCAGCGTGGTCAGGGCCATGAGCATCAGGGTACGCCGCACCCGCTGCCACACCCCATCGCGCAGCGTAGCGGTGTCGGGCCCTCCCGCATCGGAAATGCCCTCCGTGCCTGTGCTCAAGGTCCCTGTGCTTCCGGTCACGCCTGCCAGCGGTGGCGCGGTCCCCGGTCTGAAATTTCCATGATGACCGCCACCGTGAAGCCACGCCGCGAAGGGCAGGCTGAGGGCGATGGACGCCACGGCGAGGGCCGAGAGTTGCAGACCGAGGTCGTACACCGCATCGGGGTCGAAGAGGAGGATGCAGCCCACGGCCCACAAGAGGCCGTCCAGCAGTACGCCGGGCCTGTCGGCAAGGGCCAGCACCGTCCAGAAAAGGAGCATGAGCGCGGCACGCACCAGAGACGGCGGGGCATTCCCAAGCCAGAGGTACGCTGCGGCGGGCGGCAACGAAAGGACGAATAGCAGCTTGCGGCGCGGCAGGCGCAGGAAGACACCGGGGGTGAACCGGCCGACCAGCAACACCGCCGCCCCCGCGAAGAGGCCCGCCACGGCGAGGTGCTGCCCCGAAAGCGCAAGACTGTGCAGGAGGTCGGTGCGGGCGAAGAGGTCGAGCATGGCGCTGTCGAGGTGGAACCTGTCGCCGAAGAGTATGGCCAGCAGCACACCGCCCCCGCGCGTGATGCCCTGCGGGCCGCCAAGCGTATCGACAAGCCTCTCCCGCAGCCATGCGCGCAGGGCCGCAGGGCCGGACGGCGCGCCCGTCACCTCGGCACGGGGCATGTCATCCCGGGCCCATGCCCTGAAATGCGCGTCGCGGCGTTGCCAGTAGGCGGCACTGTCCTGACCGCCGGGGTTGGCGAAGCCACGCACCGGCTTCACGGCGAGGGTCGCCGTCACCGTCTGCCCGGTGAGGGGAAGCGCCACGGGGTGCTCCCATGTCCAGACAAGCCTTCCGGGTAGAGGCGGGGCAGGGGGGACGAGGGGGGCGGGCTGAACGCCTCGTCCGGTCTCGCCGCCCATGGCGCGGACTTCGGGTGGCAGGTGCGAACCTGCGCGTGCGGTCTCCGGCTGTCCCGCCCCTTCGCCGCGTCCTGCCGCGTTCTCCGCCACGGTGGGCCTCGCGGGCCTGCTGTCCGCCCTGTCCTCACCCTCTGCAACGTCAACAGGCAGGCCTTCAGCCTCGCTACCGTCGCCTTCGTCCCCGGCGGTCACCACCGGAGACGCACCGCCTTCCGGAAACACGGGGTGCACGTCGCGCAGCATGATGCGAAGTCGGCCATCCGGCAGGCCATCCACATCATCCACGATGCCCGTCACCCGCTGCGGCTTGCCCGTCACCCACGCCGGGGTGGGCGGCGTCTCGGGCAGGGCGGCGAGGGCCACGCCCCATCCGGCGGCATAGCACAGGCACAGCAGCACGAACCGTGCAGGGACGCGGGCGCGGGGCCAGTCTCCCGCCAGCAGCAGGGCGAACGCACACAGTGCCGGCAGGGGATGTCGCGCCGCAAAAAGCCCACCGACCCACGCCAGCATGCACACCTGTCGGAAAAGCAGTGAAGGGGTACGGGCAAGGTTCATGGCATGGCTACCCGGTGGCGGAGTTGGGGCCGAGGCTACGGGCGGGACCGGTGACGCAGGGCCGGAGGCACTCCGCCCCCAACCCGCAGGTACGGGAAGGGCCGCCCCGTATCACCGGTGCGGCCCTCGTTCATCATTCGGCTTCGCGGCGGATGCGGGCACCCACGGCGTTGAGTTTGAGTTCGATGCGTTCGTAGCCGCGGTCGAGGTGGTAGATGCGCTGCACATGGGTGGTGCCCCGCGCGGCAAGACCGGCAAGCACCAGCGAGGCACTGGCTCGAAGGTCGGAGGCCATGACCGGGGCGCCCGTGAGTCGCTTGACCCCGCGCACCACGGCGGAACGCCCGGAGATACGGATGTCGGCCCCCATGCGCACCAGTTCGAGAACATGCATGAAGCGGTTCTCGAAGATGTTCTCCTGCACCACGCTCGTTCCCTCGGCGAGGCACATGAGTGACATCACCTGCGCCTGCATGTCGGTGGGGAAGCCGGGGAAGGGCTGGGTGGTCACGTCCGTGCCGCGCAAGCCCCCGTTGCGGCGCTTCGCCAGCACGCCCTCGGATGTCTTCTCGATGTGCATCCCCATGGCATTGAGCTTGACGATGACGGCATCGAGTTCCTCCCACGGGCAACCGGTGAGCAGCAACTCGCCCCCGGTGATGCCCGCCGCCACGAGGAACGTACCGGCCTCGATGCGGTCGGGCATGATCGCGTACTCGCAACCATGCAGGCGCGGCACACCCTGAACGCGGATGACGCTGGTCCCGTGCCCTTCGATTTTCGCACCGCAGGCGATGAGGAAGCGGGCGAGGTCCACGACCTCGGGTTCGCGCGCGGCGTTCTCGAGGATGGTCTCGCCCTCGGCGAGGGTCGCCGCCATGAGCAGGTTCTCGGTGCCGCCCACGGTGGGGAAGTCGAAATAGATGTGCGCGCCCTTCAGCTTGCGGCAACGGCCTATGATGTAGCCTTCCTCAAGTTCGAACCGTGCGCCCATCTTCTCGAGCGCGGTGAGGTGCAGGTCGACGGGCCGTGCGCCGATGGCGCAGCCGCCGGGCAGGGCGACCCGCGCCTCGCCAAGGCGTGCCAGCAGCGGGCCGAGGCAGAGCACGGAGGCGCGCATGGTCTTGACCAGGTCGTACGGGGCTTCCGGCTTGAGGTCGCAGGGGCGCACGCTCACGGTGTCGCCCTCGAACTCCGCCGGGCAGCCGAGAATGCTCAGAAGCTTGTTGGTGGTATGAATGTCGCGCAGACGCGGCACGTTGGTGTAGGTGACGGGCTCCTCGGCGAGGATGGAGGCCATGAGGATGGGGAGTGCGGCGTTCTTGGAACCGCTGACGTTGATGGTGCCCGTCAGGGGCACGCCGCCCTCGATGACCAGTTTGTCCATGTGTGGTTTCCTTGCGATGGTCGTTCGGTGCTATGCTGAAAACGCTTGACCCCGTCGGGGGGCAAGGTGTATATGCCGTCTCTCGCTTGTGGCGGATGTAGCTCAGCAGGTAGAGCACCTGGTTGTGGCCCAGGTGGCCGTGGGTTCAAGTCCCATCATTCGCCCCATTCCAAGCGTCTTCAGGCCCTGTTTCACAGGGCCTTTTTTTGCGCCCTGTGCATGGCCCCGCGGATGCGAAGGCAAAAGGCCGCGCCAGAGCGCGCCTGCATCGCACGGCATTCCATGATGTACGGCTATGGGGTGCAGCATTGTCGCCTCGTGCATCCCTGACGTAAGGCGTGCAGGGGGAATGGCGGCACGCCGACGGGTCGCCGTGCCGCAGCGACGGAAGATACCTTGATGCCCTCCAAAACGAAAGCCCTGTGTGGGGCCAGATACGCGACAGGGCGTGAGTCGGGGCGTGATGCCCGAAGCCTCTCCGCACAAGCCCCCTGTATAACAGGGTGTTGCCCACGCAGTCCGGCGAGGGCGTCCTCTGAAAGCTTCGGCCATCCCTGCATACCGTAGGTGTCGGGCACCTCGGGTGGCGCGGCACGACACGCCAGACACGGCACATTGGCACCACACCATGACGCCCGTTCCCAGACCGGCAGCACCCTGACCGTCCCGGCATGGTCCCCATGGCGAAGGCGTCCGGTGAATGCTCTGGCAAACACTTCCGGCACCGTCGCTGCATTGCCATGGCTGCCGAAGCTGGCTAGAACAGCTAAGGCTTCACCCTTCAAGATGGCACACCGCTGGCGACCACGATGCAACGGGCAAGGTCGCCGCCTCTGCGGCGCTTCTTCGTCCGGGGCCTCACGCCCATGCGGGAATCACGCCCGGAGCCTCCCAAGCCTGCCAGCCCGTGAACCGCGTGGAGCAGACATCGACATCCCCAGCGAGGAGACCATGCGCTACAGACTCGTCTCATGGAACGTCAACGGCTTCAGGGCCGTCAGCAGCAAGCCCGAATGGAACTGGTTCTCCACCACCACGGCGGACGTGGTGGCCCTGCAGGAGACGAAGGCCGACCCCGCACAGGTGGGCGAGGAGCACCGTTCCCCTGATGGATGGCATGCGTGGTGGCTGCCCGCCACCGTCAAGAAGGGCTATTCGGGCGTGGCGGTCTTCAGTCGCCACACGCCCCTCGATGTGGCCTACGACCTGCCCGACGAACGCTTCCGCGGCGAGGGGCGCTGCCTGCACCTCACCTTCCCGGAGTTCCACTTCTTCAACATCTACTTCCCCAACGGGGGCATGGGCGAAGAGCGTCTGCGCTACAAGATGGGCTACTACGAGGCCTTTCTCGAACACGCCGAAACCCTGCGACGCGACAGGCCCATCGTGGTTTGCGGCGACTTCAACACCGCGCACAGGCCCATCGACCTTGCGCGCCCCAAGGAGAACGAGACGGTCTCGGGCTTTCTCCCTGAAGAGAGGGCGTGGATGGACCGCTTCGTGGCGGCGGGCTATGTGGATACGTTCCGGCATGTGCGGGGCGACGAGGCCGACCGGTACTCGTGGTGGTCGTACAAGACGCGCGCCCGCGCCCGTAATGTGGGGTGGCGCATCGACTACTTCTTCGTCTCCGAAGAGTTGCGCGGGGCCGTGCGCGATGCGTGGATAGAGATGGACGTGATGGGTTCGGACCACTGCCCCGTGGGTCTTGAACTGGAAGTCTGACCCACCCCCGACTCACCGGCCTTGTCAGGCGCACCGTCACGCACCCGACGTACCGGGTGCCTCGGCAACCTGCCTGCCGTGCAGCCCCGCCCGCCTGCAGCATACCCCGCCCCCGACAAGGGAAACGTGGGACAGCCAGGGGATGCACTCGGGCGTCACGGAACACGCCGCACAGCCTTCACGGCGAGACGGGACACCCCGCCCAGACGGAAAATGAAGCGGCACGCCCCCATACCGGGAAGGCGTGCCGCACATGCTCCTGTTAACGGGCGTCGCTTTGGGCAGGTGCGGGGACGAGGGCCGCATTCAGGGCGGCGTCGAGTGCCTCGACAAGGTCGGGGGCGATGTCCGGGTTGCCGTTGAGCAAGCGCACCACATCGGTCACCTTCGCCCCCGGCTGCACCGGAAGCCCCATCTCGCGCGCAAGGCGCAGCAATTCTTCAAGTCTCTCCTGCATATCGCATACCTCTTTCTCGGTATCCCGCCTGCGGGGCCATCGGTCTGCCGCAGGCAAGCCTTTGGCATAGCCTCGGTTCCGACGAAATGCAAACCATGCCCCGCTGGTTTGGCACTCAACCAGATTTGACAGCCATGACGGTATGGTACAAGGTGCATGATGCCGGAAAACGTCGGCTTCCGACACCTCTGGCGATGATACGATGACACCCTCGCAGCCGGGTGCCGAACCCGCTTGCGTACCATCTTCAGCAGGAGGCGATGCATGGCTTCCCTTCCCCCTGTCGGCAAGACGGGAACAACGCGCTACGACGGCCTCTTCGACGTGGTGCAGATGCTCTCGGGGGCGTTTCTCGCCCTGTTCGTGTGTATGCACATGGTCTTCCTCTCCAGCGTACTCTTCGGCGCGGGGGCCATGGACGGGCTTTCCGCACTCTTCGAAGCCGTCCATGCCGAAGCCGTGGGCGGTGCCATCGTCGTTGCGGCCTTCGTGGCGCACATCGTCGCGGTAGGGCGCAAGATTCCCTTCCGCATGGCGGAATCGATCGTCATGTACCGCCACGCCCGGTTGTTGCACCACGCCGACACATGGCGATGGGTCGTACAGGTGCTGACGGCGCTGGTCCTGCTGCTCATGGTCACCGTGCACATGTGGGAAGGGTTCATGGTCATGCCCGTGGCGGCGGGTACCAGTGCGGTTCGTGTGCAGCACGGGCCGTGGGGTTTCTTCTACCTCGCCCTGCTTCCGGTGCTGGTGCTGCACCTCGCCATCGGCGTGTGGCGACTCTCGGTCAAGTGGGGCGCGCTCGCATCAGCCGCGCGGCCCAAGGCCCGCCGCTGGGAACGCTGGTTCATCGGGGCCTTTCTGGGTCTCGCCCTGCTCACCCTCCTGCGTCTGTGGACGCTGCCCCTCTAGGAGAATCCGATGCAGATACTTCATACCGACCTTCTGTGCATCGGGGCGGGCCTCGCCGGAGAACGCTGTGCCATCGAGGTGGCAGGGGCCGGACATTCCGTGGTGTGCATAAGCCTCGTGCCCGCGCGCCGTTCGCATTCGGTGGCGGCGCAGGGCGGCATGCAGGCGGCCCTCGGCAACGCCATCATGGGCGACGGAGACAGCCCCGACGTCCATTTCGCCGACACGGTCAAGGGTTCCGACTGGGGGGCCGACCAGGAGGTGGCCCGCATGTTCGTCGAGGCAGCCCCCATCGAGATGCGACGCCTCGCCCACTGGGGCGTACCGTGGAACCGGGTTGTGGCGGGGACGCACACCTACTGGAAGGGCGGCAAACCCTTCGAGGCCACAGAGAAGACCGAGAACCACGGGCTCATCCACTCCCGCGCCTTCGGCGGTACGGCCAAGTGGCGCACCTGCTACGCCTCCGACGGGGCGGGCCACGCCGTGCTCTACACCATGGACAACCGTGCCGCCCAACTGGGCGTCACAGTGCATGACAGGTCGGAGGCGGTGTCGCTCATCCACGACGGGCACACCTGCTTCGGCGCCGTGGTGCGCTGCCTGCGGACGGGTGCGCTGCGCGCCTATCTCGCACGGGCCACGCTCATCGCCTCGGGCGGGTACGGGCGCATCTACCGCGCCTCCACCAACGCCATCATCTGCGAAGGCACGGGCCTCTCCATCGCCCTCGATACCGGCGTGGTACCCCTCGGCAACATGGAGGCCGTGCAATTCCACCCCACGGGCACCGTGCCCACCGACATCCTCGTCACCGAAGGCTGCCGGGGCGACGGCGGCACACTCCTCGACCGCGAGGAGTACCGCTTCATGCCCGACTACGAGCCGGACAAGGCCGAACTCGCCTCTCGTGACGTCGTGTCGCGCCGCATGATCGAACACATGCGCAAGGGACTCGGCGTGGAAGGGCCCTATGGCGAACACCTGTGGCTCGACATCCGCCACCTCGGTGAAGCCCACATCCGCACCAAGCTGCGCGAGGTGGACGAAATCTGCCAGAACTTCCTCGGCATCGACCCCCTGTACCAGCTCATCCCCGTGCGGCCCACGCAACACTACAGCATGGGCGGCGTACGCACCGACAAGACCGGCGCGGCCTACGGCCTCGCCGGACTGTTCAGCGCCGGTGAATCGGCCTGCTGGGACCTGCACGGCTTCAACCGGCTTGGCGGCAACTCCCTTGCCGAGACGGTGGTGGCTGGCGGCATCGTCGGACGCAACATCGCCGCCTTCCTCGACGGCTACGACGTGAGCTTTCCCACCGCGCCCGTCCGCGAAGCCCTCAAGCGTGCCGAAGAGCGCGTCGTGCGCCTCATCGCGGGCAGCGACGGCAAGGAGAGCGTCTACGCCGTCCGCGAGGCCATGTACGACGTGCTGGAGAAGGCCGCCTACGTCTTCCGCAACGGCACCGACCTCGCATGGGGTGTGCGTGAACTCGAGGCCCTGCAGGAGAGGGCCGCGCACATCGGCCTGAAGAGCTCCGGTTCCGGGGCCAACGCCGAACTCGCCCTCGCCCTGCGCCTGCCCGGCATGGTGCGCCTCGCCCAGTGCGTCTGCCACGGGGCGCTCGAGCGCACCGAAAGCCGCGGTTCGCACTGCCGCGAAGACTATCCAGAACGCAACGACCGCGACTGGCTGAACCGCACCCTCGCCACATGGCAGGAGGGGGCCACCCTGCCCACGCTGACCTATGAACCCGCGACCGCCGTCTTCGAACTGCCCCCCGGCGACAGGGGCTACGGCGGCGGAAAAGTCATCGCCGCCACCACTTCCGAGGAGGCCGTCTAGCCATGGGCCGCACGCTCGTCTTCAACATCTTCCGCCACGACCCGCAGGATGCCGTCTCCACACCGCGCATGGACACGTTCAGGTTGCAGGAGACCGACCGGATGACGCTGTTCATCGCCCTGCACCGCCTGCGCGAGGAACAGGACCCGTCACTCAAGTTCGACTTCTGCTGTCGCGCCGGGGTCTGCGGCTCATGCGCCATGGTCATCAACGGGCGTCCGGGGCTGGCCTGTCACACCAAGACCCGCGACCTGCCCGACACCATCACGCTGCTACCGCTGCCCGTCTTCAAGCTGGTAGGCGACCTCGCCGTGGATACGGGCACATGGTTCCGCGCCATGTACCAGCGCACCGAATCGTGGGTGCACACCTCCGTGCCCTTCGATGAACATGCAGCCGAAGCGCGCATGGAGAATGAGACCGCCAACGCCATCTACGAACTCGACCGCTGCATCGAATGCGGTTGCTGCGTGGCGGCGTGCGGTACCGCCAACATGCGGCCCGACTTCCTCGCCCCGGCGGGCTTCCTGCGCGTGGCGCGCTTTCTGGCCGACCCGCGCGACGAACGAGACCTCAACGCCTATTACGAACTCATCGGCACCGAGGACGGCATCTTCGGCTGCATGGGGCTGCTTGCCTGCGAAGACGTCTGCCCGAAGCACCTGCCGCTGCAGAACCAGCTTGGCTACCTGCGACGCAAACTGGGCATAACCGCCATCCGCCGCTTGCTGCCCTTCGCGAAATAGGCGAAACCACAGGGCGCGCCGTCGCGGCGCAACACGCGGGTGACGCATCGCCCGCACAGACGTTTCGGACACCATGACGCCACGGCGCATCCCGCCGTCATATGTCGTGCCGCCAGCGGCATCCGGTGCATCAAGCGGCACCGGGGCAGCCCGCAGCGAGAGGGCGCAGTGACCGGATGGCGCAAGGCGTCGCCGTGGCGTAGACTCCGTCGCCCGTCCGCCCTGTGGATTGTGACAGATTCGGCCAGAAGCGCAGGGAATCGCGGGGAGTAGCCGGAAGGTCACTCACCCGACACGAAGCCCGCACTGCCGGGCACGATGCCGTCCTGCATGAAGCTTTTTCCGGGGCGAGGCGGCGCACGCAGACTGCCAGCAAGGAGCGAACATGCGGAAGATTCCCGCCAAGGATGTCATCGAGGCGGTGGCCCGCCTTTGTACCGGGTGCAATCATCACCTGCCGGGTGATGTGCGCGCGGCCTTCGAACGCGCCCACGCCGCCGAAACGGACGACGTACCCCGCGAGGTGTTCCGGCAACTGCTGGAGAATGCCGACCTCGCTGCCAACTCCGCCCTACCCCTGTGTCAGGACACGGGCCTTGCGGTCTTCTTCGTGGAGATGGGCGAGGGATGCCGGGTCGACGGACTCGCCCTGCGCGAGGCCATCACCGAAGGCGTACGGAAGGGCTACGGCGAAGGCCACCTGCGCAAGTCGTCGTGCGACCCCTTCTCCCGCGCCAACACGGGCGACAACACCCCCGCCATCATCCATATCGACCTCGTCCCCGGCGACAGGCTGCACATCGCCTTCATGGCCAAGGGGGGAGGCAGCGAGAACATGTCGCGCGTGACGATGCTTGCCCCCGCACAGGGTTGGAAGGGCATTCGCGACTTCGTGGTACGTCGCGTGGCCGAAGCGGGCCCCAACCCCTGCCCCCCGGTGCTGGTGGGCGTGGGCGTGGGCGGTACCTTCGAATATGCCGCCATGCTTTCCAAGAAGGCCCTGCTGCGTAACGTGGATGATGTCCACCCCGATGCAGCCCTTGCCGCACGTGAGGCTGAACTTCTCGATGCCATCAACGCTCTCGGCATCGGCCCCATGGGACTTGGCGGCCGCACCACCTGTCTTGCCGTGAAAATGGCCGTGGCCCCGTGCCATCTTGCCAGCCTGCCGCTGGCCGTGAACATCCAGTGCCATTCGGCCCGCCACGGGGAGGTGACGCTCTGATGCCCGTCCATCACCTGACGACCCCTCTCACCGACACCGCCGTGGACGCACTGCGCAGCGGTGACGTGATATTGCTCTCCGGCACCATCTACACCGCCCGTGACGCAGCCCACCGCCGCCTGTGCGACGCCCTCGACAGGGGCGAACAGCCGCCCTTCGACCTGCGGGGGGCCGTCATCTACTACGTGGGGCCCAGCCCCGCCCCGCCCGGACATCCCATCGGGGCGGCAGGCCCGACCACCAGCTACCGCATGGACAGCTACGCGCCGCGCCTGCACGCGCTGGGACTCAAGGCCACCATCGGCAAGGGGCGACGTCACGCCACGGTGCGCAAGGCCCTCTCCGAACATACCGCCGTCTACTTCGGTGCCACCGGGGGCGCAGGCGCGCTTCTGGCGCAGCGCATCACCGCCGCGCGGGTCATCGCCTACGACGACCTCGGCCCCGAGGCCATCCGTGAACTGACCGTGCAGGACTTTCCGCTGCTGGTCATCAACGACGCCCACGGGGGCGAGTTGTACGTGACCCCGCAGTTGCCCGAAGGGGACTAGCAGCCGACACCGCACGGACGCACGACAACAGGACAAGCGAAGCCCCTGACCGCATGGCAGGGGCTTTTCCTCTGGCAGACTCTCAGGGCCGGGTCTCACGGCGACGTCACGCGATACCGGGTGCAGGCAGGGGCAACCGGGGATGGCCGAAGGCAGGCGCAGGCACGCGGGGCAACCGGATGCCGACGGAGTCGCTGCCTCAAGGCGGCGGCAACGCAAGGCAGGCAACGCAGGCTATACGATGGGCAGGGCTACACGCGATATCAGGGGTCTGTCCCGTCACACCCCGAAGGGTCGACACCTTCACGCGCGAGAAGACTGCAGGCCGTCTCATTGAATCTATCGAGGAAGCCCGGATGCGCCTCGAGATACGCCTTCGAGAAATAGACCCCCACCGGCTTGTCCACATAGGGCACGAGGCGGTATCGCCCTAGCAGGCCGCGCCGCGAAAGCTCTTCGCGGATACCGAGGTGCCCGCCCAGTGCGGCGTCGATGCGCCCGGCATCGAGAAAGGAGATGAGGGCCTCGTAATCATCCGGCGGGACGGGGCTGACCCGGAAACCACCCGACTCCAGCCATGCCTGCATGTTCGACCCCTTGAAGGCCGAGACACGGGCCTCGGCCATGAAAGCCGCCGTCCCGGGTTCGAAGCTGCTGTCCTTGGGCAACGCCCAGGTCCAGCGCTGTGCGGCGAGAGGGGTCGAAAGAACCAGCGAGATGTCGCGCCGTTCGGACTGCGACGCAGCAAAGAAGCCATCCGCGTGGCCGGAAAGGGTCATGGCCTGCGCCCGTTTCCATGGATACGGCTTTATCGTGAACGCAACGCCCATCTGCTGCAGCACCTTGCGCACGATGTCCGTCACCGTCCCCTCCACTGCCCCCCCGGACGTCACCACCACATAGGGAGGCTGATGTTCGGTGACAAGCCGCAGCACATCAGCCCCCTGCGCCGCCGCCCACGAAGGCAAGACAAGCAGCACCACGCCCGCAAGAAGCAGACTGGCAAGGCAGCATCGCATGGCGCGCAGGGCCGTTTCGGGTCTCACTCTTGGCATGGCCCAGCATAACAGGCTCACGGCAGGCCTTCAAACGATTAGAATCACGGATGCCCTCGCAAGCAGTGTTGCCCCTCCCCGTGCGACTGGCACTTGCTTTCGCCTTCGGGCTTGGCTACGAGTCGACCATGGGTCGTGATGCATCCACTCCATGCGCGCCTCGCGTCGTCCTGCGCCTATGCCGGGACATGGGCAGACGCCTGCACCGCTACCTGTTCAGGGTGGCCCCCCTGCCGCACGCCACAGGCGGGGCTTCGGCTGTCATCGGCACCGGGCTGCTGACTGCGGGACTCGACATCCTCTCCGAAGGGGCTGCCGTCGCATGGGCCTGTCTGCTGCCAGCCACGGGCTGGTACGGGCTTGCCCTGCTGTGCTGCGCCGACGGGTACAGCCGCTACCGCGAATACCAGAGACTCAAGCGCATCTTCGGTCGCCGGGGGTATTCACCGCGGCTGCTGCGGCCCGTGGCCTCCTCCCGTTGCCAGCGTGACGCCGCCCTGCAAGCCGCCCACGACCTCGGACATGGCGAGTGCGCCCGGCGCTATTTCCGTTCGCTGGGCTACCGCTGGTACCATCTCCTGCCTGACAGGGTCGTCGACAACCCCCTCCGGTTCTTCGACATCGACTTCCTTCGCACCACGTTTCTCCCCAGCAGGAAGTAGCCGCCGCCCTTGAGACATGGTAGCCTGACAGCGTCCCGGACTCTCACGGACTCCCGCAGGCCCCAACAATGAGGACGAACATGCGGTACACCTATCAGCACCCCGACTTCGACGCCCCCGCCCTGCGTGCCGCGCCCCTGACCCGTTTCGCCCCCGGCCCCGCCGATGGCGTGGCCCCCGGCGGCTACCATGCCACATCCATCTTTCCCGAGTACCTGCACGTTGAACAGGGGCGCTGGGTACTCCTCGAACGCTCGCGCATGGACTGCGTCATACGCCAGAATCCCGACGGCACGCTGGAAGTCGTCGAATTCCGCAGGCTCAAGGCGGGCGACCTCGTGGCCCTCGGGCGCGGTGAACACGCCGAAGAGGGCATCCTCGTGCACCCTGCCGGATTCTCCGCGTCGGCATCCGACGAAGAGACCGGACCGGACGCGACACCCCGTGCGCCGACCTCGCCCCCGTGCGGGCGCTGCGGCGACGCCTCCGTCCCGGCGTCCGCCGTGCCCCCCGGGTCTCCCGCGTCCACACAGGAACAGCCCTTCGCCTTTCGCACCGGCATCAGCCGCGAGACGTCGTTCTCCATCGACTACGACACGCTCTATGAAATCCTGCGCCATGACCGGGAGAACGGATTCATCGTGTGGGTGGCGGGGCCTGCTGTGGTCTTCGACGCCGACGCCCGCAACGCCTTCGCCAGCCTTGTCGAACAGGGCTATGTCCACGCCCTGCTTGCCGGAAACGCCCTCGCCACGCATGACATGGAAGGCGCACTCTACGGTACGGCGCTTGGACAGGGCATCTACCACAAACGACAGGCACCCATGGGGCACTATCACCACCTCGACTGCATCAACGCAGTGCGCGAGGCGGGCGGCATCGCCGCCGCCGTGCGCTCCGGACTCATCCGCGACGGTGTGATGCATGCGGTGGTGAAGTACGGCGTTCCCTTCGTGCTGGCGGGTTCCATCCGCGACGACGGCCCACTGCCCGATGTCATCCCTGACGTCTATGACGCGCAGGACGCCATGCGCCAGCTGGTGTCACGCGCAACCACGGTGGTGGCGCTTGCGACCCAGTTGCACACCATCGCCACAGGCAACATGACGCCGTCGTATCAGGTACTCGAAGACGGCGGGGTACGCCCCGTGCACTTCTTCGTCGTGGACATGTCCGAATTCGCCGCGGGCAAGCTGGCCGACCGTGGTTCGCTTTCGGCACGTGCCATTCTCACCAACGTGCAGGACTTCGTTGTCAACGTCACCCGCGCCCTTTCCCCGTCGAAACCCCTTCCGCGCACGCAGGAGAATGCGTGCCCGAAAGGGGCTGAACCTGCGAAATAATCCGCTTCCGAAACCATTCTCCAAGGTGTACGGTCATACTACTGTTTTATAGGGCACCGCCCGCTACAGATACCCGTATGTAGTACAGCCGCACGCCATTGCTGGCTCTTTTCCGGAGGTCGGGTCCATGGCCGTATCGCCAGATGGCCCCATGAGCCTTTACGGGCTTCTCGCGCCCCATCTGCCAGCACTGGTTCCGGCGGTCCTGCTGGCCTGCCTTTGCGTCTGCATCGTGCTCATCGCACGCTTGCGTCGGCAGGTCGGGGCGGCACGCCATGAGAACGACCTGCTCAAGGCCATGCGCATTGCCTCGCCTGTGCCGCTGTGCGTCAAGGACGTCCATGGCAGGTATCTCGGCTGCAACCATGCCTTCGAACTGCTCTTCGGCGTGCGCGAGGCCGACATCCTCGGAGGCACGGCCGCCGGGGTGCTGCCCCAGCCCCTCGCTGCCGGCGAATCCGCAGCCGAAGAGAACATGGCCCGATTCGGCACCTCACGCCAGACCTTCATGAGCGCCTATGAGTCACCGGGTGGCCCGGCCCTTGTCCTGCAAGTGGATTGCGCCACTTGGCGCGACGCCTCCGGCGTGCACAAGGGGCAGGTCAACGCCTACGCGGACATCACCCCCCTCAAACGGGCAGAGGCGGCCCTGCACGAAAGCGAAGCCCGCAACCGCATGCTGGTGGAAGAGGCGCCCATATCCATCATGAGCTTCGACGCGGCAGGACACATCACCTTCGTCAACAAGTGGCACCTGCGTGTCTTCTGCCGCCACAGGGTCGACGCGGGCTTCTTCATCGGACGCAGGCTCGACGCCTTGCCCGGCCTTGCGCGCGCGGGACTGTGCGAAAGGGTCGCCCGTGTCCTGCATGGTGAAGAACTGGCCATCCGCGAAGTGTACTTCCCCGAATTCACGGGAGGGCATGACGGCTGGGCCAGCATCCGCGGGGTCCCGATACACCGCGACGGTCAGATCGTGGGCGGCATCCTCATCCGCGAAGACATCACCGAACGCAAACGCATGGAGGAGGTTCTTCGCCAGCGCGAGGCGCTCGTCTCATCCATGCTGCGCAACCTGCCCATCGACTTCTGGGCGGCTGACGGGGAAGGCAGGATGTTGATGCAGAGCGACGAGAGCGTCCGCGTGTGGGGGCACCTGCCCTCCGGCGTGGAACCTCTCACCGGTTCACCGCTCCAGTGGCGCAACTCCGACAGGTTCGAGCCCCGGGTCTTCGCGGGCGAGACGGTCGAGCGCGAGATCGACGTGGCGCTCCCCTCCGGGCAGATGCGCACCTTCAACGTCATCGCGGCCCCGGTGCGCTTGCAGGGCGGCATCACCGCCATGCTGCGGGTGAACCTCGACGTCACAGAACGCAAGCGCGTCCTCGCCGAACTGCGCACCGCCCGTGACGCCGCGGAGGCTGCCAACAAGGCCAAGTCCGAGTTCCTTGCCCACATGAGCCACGAACTGCGCACGCCCCTCAACGGCGTCATGGGCATGTTGCAGCTTCTCGACGAGCATGTCGCCGCACCGCAGGGCCGCGCATGGCTCGACGTGGCCCTTGAATCCAGTCGCGCGTTGTTGCGCATCCTCAGCGACATTCTCGACTTGTCGCGCATCGAGGCGGGAAGGCTTGACCTCATGCAGGAGCCGTTCACCCCGGAATCCGTGCTTGCCCCGGTCTTGGTCTCGCTCCATCGCACGGTCGAAGGCCGGGCAGTACGCATCGTGAACGAGATGGACGACTCCATGCCGCCGGTGCTCGTGGGCGACCCGGGTCGCATCAGGCAGGTGCTGCTCAACCTGCTGGGCAACGCCGCCAAGTACACCGAACGCGGGGAAGTGCGGGTCGGGATGCGTGTCCTGCGCCGCAACGGCAAGGCGTTGCGGGTGCACCTGCATGTCACCGATACGGGGGTGGGCATCGCCGATGAACAGTTGCAACGCGCTCTCGAACCCTTCGGCAGACTCCGTCAGGGTTCGGGTCTGCCTCGCGGGGTGGGACTGGGCCTGCCCATCGTGGTGCGCCTTGTGCGCCTCATGGGCGGGACGCTGTGCATCGCCTCCGAACAGGGCGTCGGCACCGAAGTGCACGTGACCCTGCCCCTTCTCGAGGCAGACGCCGGTGCGGTACCGGTGGCACCGGACGTGGACGAAGCCGGAGGCATATGCTCCTTCGCGGCCTTCCGCTGTGCGGGAGTGGTGCCCGAGGCGGACCGCCTTGCCCCCGGCGAAGCCCCTTCCCCGGCGGTGCGCCATGTCCTGCTTGTGGAGGACGACCCCGTCAACCTCATGGCCGCCAGACGGATGCTCGAAAGGCTGGAATGCAAGGTGACGACGGCGACGTGCGGGCAGGAGGCCCTGAACGCATTGCGCTCTTCCGTCTTCGATGCCGTGTTCATGGACATCCAGATGCCCGACTTCGATGGCATAGAAGCCTTGCGCCGTATGCGGGCCAAGGGCAGCGGCGTGCTGCGCCCGCAGACGCCGGTGGTCGCCATGACCGCCTTCGCCATGAAGGGCGACCGCGAGCGCTTCATGACCGAAGGCATGGCCGACTACGTGTCCAAGCCCGTGCTCATCTCCGCCCTCAAGGATGTGCTGGAGAGGCTTGCCGTCACGTCCCCCGGTACCTCCCGCACATAGCCACCCCGACAGGCTGCGCCCCGGCACATCGGGGAGGCGGACGCCTGCGTCCGTGCACTCCATTGCTGCCACATCCCCCGGACGGCATGACGCGGGGCACCCCGACAGGCCAGGTGCATCATCTCCGCACACCCTCGCTGCCCTTTTCCGTCGCCCCCTGTCATCCGCAGCCCGGGCCATGCAGAAGGGGCCGCCCTTGCGGGCGGCCCCTTGCAATCCGTCATACCGACCCGACACGTTTTCGCGCAGGTCGGGCATGTCTAGTAGGCGTTGTCCATCTTGAGGTCCTCGTCGGTCACCTTGTGGGAGAACACCGAGTACACCCAAGCCTGGTAGGCGATGACGATGGGCACGAAGATGGCGACCACGCCCAGCATGATCTTCAGCGTCAGTGGGCTCGAGGCCCCATTGTAGATGCTCACGTGTGCGGCGGGGTCCATGCTGGAGGGCAGCAGGTTGGGGAACATGCCCAGCACGCCGAAGAAGGTGACGGAGATGATGAACAGGGCGCTGAACACCCACGCCAGAACCACCGAGTCGGACGAGAGGAGGAACCTGATGGTCAGCAGCGAGGCCACGGCCAGCACCGGGAAGATCATCAGCGGCGGGACCTTCGCGTAGTTGCTCCACAGCGTGGTGTAGGCGGCCGTCATGGCGAGGAACAGCACCGCAACACCCACCAGATAGGGCCACAGGGCCTTGGCGGTGCGTACGGCACGGGCGTGCAGGTCGCCTTGCGACTTGATGGCAAGCCACAGTGCGCCATGCAGCGAGAACATCAGCACGAAGAACACGCCTCCGGCCAGCCCGTAGGGGTTCAGCAGCAGAAGCAGGTTGCCGTGGTAGACACCGTCCTTGTCGATGGGGATACCCATGAACAGGTTGGCGAAGGCCACACCGAACAGCAGGGCGGGCACGAAGTTGCCGAGGAACTGGAAGACGTCCCACAGCTTGCGCCAGCCGGGGCTGTCGACCTTGTTGCGGAATTCGAAGGAGACGGCGCGCATGATGAGCGCGAAGAGCAACATGAGCAGCGGAGCGTAGAGCGCGCTGAACATCACGGCATAGGCCTTGGGGAACGCGGCGAAGGTCACACCGCCAGCGGTGATGAGCCACACTTCGTTACCGTCCCAGAAGGGCCCGGCGGAATTGTAGAGGGTGCGCCTCTCCACCTCGTTGCGGGTGACGAACGGAAGCAGGGTCCCCATGCCGAGGTCGAAACCGTCGAGCACGAAGTACACGGCCCACAGCAGACCCCAAAGAACGAACCATATGGTCTCGAGCATCGTTATGAACCTCTCGGTTGACGTTGGGCGACGCAGGTCATGCGCCTAAGCCTTGGGGCCCTTGATGGCGTATTTGCGCAGCAGGTAGATGTCGAGCACCCCGAGGAAGGTGTAGACCACCGTGAAGGCCAGCAACGACGTGGCTACAGAGGCGGCAGGCACGGGTGAGACCGCGTCGGTGGTGCGCATCAGCCCATGGACGATCCATGGCTGGCGTCCCACTTCGGCCACCGTCCACCCGGCCATGATGGCGATGTACGGCAGGGGAATGAGCCACGGCAGCACACGCAGCAGCCATGCCTTCTCTTCCGGACGCTTGCGCCACAGGTAGGCGAGACCCGCCACGATGGGAAAGAGCGTTCCGAGGCCCACCATGGCGCGGAAACTCAGGAAGGTGATGAGCACGGGCGGACGGTCTTCCTTGGGGAAGTCCTTGAGGCCCTTCACTTCGGCATCGGGGTCGTTGAAGGCGAGAACGCTGAGCAGCTTGGGAATGCCGATGGCCTGCACGAGGTTGCCCTCGTTCTTCTCGTCGGGCATGGCAAGCAGGTACATGGGAACGCCCTTGCCGGTCTCCCAGTGCGACTCCATGGCGGCGAGCTTGGCAGGCTGGATTTCGGCCACGGTGTTGCCATGACTATGCCCCTGCACGGCCACGAGGATGGCGAAGGCCAGCGTGAACGGGGCCGCGATGCGGAACGAGCGGCCGAAGAAGTCCATCTCGTTGCGGCGCAGCAGATGCCATGCCGAAACGCCCAGCACGAAGAAACCGCCGAGCATCCACGACGCGAAGATGGTGTGGAAGTACTGCCCCCACGCGAAGGGGTTCGAGAGCACGGTGAGGAAGTTGTCGAGTTCAGCACGACCGTTGCGGATGACGTAGCCCACGGGGTTCTGCATCCAGCCGTTGGCGATGATGATCCACAACGCCGACATGTTGGAGGCGAACGCCACCGCACAGATGGCGAAGAGGTGCACCTTCTTGCTCACCTTGTCCCAGCCGAAGGCCCAGACTGCGAGGAAGGTCGATTCGAGGAAGAACGCCAGCGTCGCCTCTATGGCAAGCAACGACCCGAAGATGTCGCCCACATATTCGGAGTAGCGCGACCAGTTCGTGCCGAACTGGAATTCGAGCGTGATGCCCGTGACCACCCCGAGGGCGAAGTTGATGAGAAAGAGCTTGCCCCAGAATTTGGCCATGCGCTTGTACACTTCTTCGCCGGTACGCACGTACAGCGCTTCCATGACCGCAAGCAGCACAGAGAGGCCCAGCGTGAGCGGCACGAAGATGAAGTGGAAGAAGACGGCTACCGCGA
Source organism: Nitratidesulfovibrio vulgaris str. Hildenborough (assembly GCF_000195755.1). Taxonomy (NCBI): domain Bacteria; kingdom Pseudomonadati; phylum Thermodesulfobacteriota; class Desulfovibrionia; order Desulfovibrionales; family Desulfovibrionaceae; genus Nitratidesulfovibrio; species Nitratidesulfovibrio vulgaris. The sequence continues at coordinate 3,449,648 of NC_002937.3, forward strand.
ATTGCAGCCGTGACAGCATGACGACGTCCATACGCTCCCCCTTTGGCGGAATCCCGGCCGGGATGCCGTTGAGGTGTTACCGTGATACCTACAAGGAGCCCGGCCAGCCCGCCGTACGCTCCATAACAGCCAAAAGTAATGATTGCTGATAGCATTTTCCTGCTAACATGCAAGTACTTTTCAGCCTTTTCATGACTCTACGTGAATAGACAGACTATAGCACAGAAGCGTCAGCGTTGGCAGTAAGAAACTGTCACGACTGGGAAAGGTGCCCGGTCCGGATGACGGCGACTCGGGTGGCGCCATGCTGCACGTCTGGCATGTTCCCTCTTTGGACGCCGCCGACGTGCGGTTGTGCTTCGCGCAGGACGACAGGGCACCAGACATGGTGCCATACACTGCGAGGCAGGTGTTTGCCGGACGCCTGGCAGGACGCCTGCCGAGCACATGGCGGGCATACGTCTGGGAATGCATCTGCGACGAGAAACAAGGAAGGGGCGGAGGGGGTGTCGCAACCCTCTCCGCCCCGTTACGGCACTGTGCACGGCACTACGTGCATTCTTCAGGCGCAGCGATGTGCCCTAGCGATGGGCTTCGAGCTCCTTCAGGAACTCGGGGCGCACCTCGAAGCCGTTCTCCATGGCGAGGTCGGCGAACTTCACGGACTTGGCGAAGTCGCCAAGCTCGAAGTAGGCGAGGGCGAGGTTGTTGTAGGCCGGGCCGAAGGAGGGCTCCTTCTTGATGGCCTCGTTGCTGATGTTGATGCAGGCCTCGTAGTCGCCCTCCATGTAGAAGGCCGCGCCCATGGTGGCCATGGCCTGAATGAAGTCGGGCTGCCACTTGAGGGCCTTCTTGAGGGCCGCGATGGCCTTCTCGGGTTCACCGCGCTGCAGGTGCACGAAGCCGATGTTGCTCCACGCCACGGGGAACTTGGGACGCGACTGCGCGGCCTCTTCGTTGTAGCGCAGGCAGCCTTCGAGGTCGCCACGCTGGAGGCAGATGCCGCCAAGCTGCACATAGGCCTCGGCAAGGCGGGGTGAGTTGCGCACGGCGTTGAGGAACGACTCCTCGGCAGCCACGAAATCGCGCTTCGAAAGCAGGGCGAGACCGAGGTTGTAGTGGTGGTTCGCGCAGTTTTCGCTCTGGGCTATCTCGGCCCGCAGGTCGGCAATGTATTCGTCGAGGTCTTCATATCTGGCCTTCATCGACGTGGCCCTCCTTGAGCAGAAGCTTGTAGTACCAGATGCAGAAATCAAAGATTCCGCGGTACTTCTCGTCCTTGTTGATGATGCCGAGAGCGCTTTCGAGCGCACCACGGCCGTATTCGTTGGAGTAGTCCTTGACCTTGGAGCTTTGCAGAAATTCGCGGACGAGTTGCTGTGTCGTGCGCTTGGTCACGTCCTGCCGCAGTTCCATCGGGTCGTTGGGCTTCTGGAAGGGGTCCCAGTTTTCGTAGCCGATGCGGTCGATGAACTTGCGGCGGCGGGGGGCCATCTTCTCGTAGATGGCGCGCTTCTGCTCCTCCTCTTCGGGAGTGAGCACGCGCGGTGTACCGTCTCTGTAGATGGAGGCGGATATCATCAGTCGTCCCTCTTCGGCTTGCCGATGCCGAGGTAGGCGTCGTCGTAGCGGGTGAGAAGCGCCATGGAAACGGGCACATAGACCTGATGCAGTTCGCTGAAGCGGCTGCCCACGGCCACGGCTATCTCCTTGCTCAGGGCCGCGAGGCGGTCCTGAATCCTGTCCACGGCCACGGTGGGGTACTTCTCGCCAGCGCGGAAGGCCGTCTTGCCACAGGTGTGGCCCTTGCCCCCGATGGCGGTGGGAATGCCGTACAGGCGGCAGGTGATGGGCCGGTGCGCATACAGCACACAGGCGTCGCCCTCGCCAAGCAGCGGACAGCGGACGCGCTCACGGGCGGCCTCGGCGAGGATGTCCTCTGCCGGGCGGCCGTCTTCCGATTCGCGGTACATGCGACGCTTGATGCGGTAGGCGTGCCTGTCGGCGTCGCTCGCGCGTTCGAGCACAGCGGAGCGCTCGGGGCCGAAGTCGAAGGAAGCCGCGAACTTGCCGTTCAGATACATGGCCTCGACAAGGCTCAGGTCGAACATGGCATGGCAGCAGTCGCTACAGCCGAGACCGCAGGTCACGCAGTCGGGGTGCAGCGCACGGACGCGCTCGAACAGGGCGTCTGTCTCTGCCACGAGAGCCTCGTATTGTGCGAAGATGGCCGAAAGGTCGATGTTCATTGCGGTAGTTGCGCTCCTTGGGATGCGGCGCGGGCGTCGGCAGACGCCGACCGGAGGTCGGCCTCGCTGCCATCGGCCATGCGCCGGAACGTGCGACGGGGTGGGCTGCGCAGGATGCAGCGCGGAACGCCGTCCACAGGGGGACGCGGGCGGCCCCGCTTGCGGGGTGCGTCGAAGGCCCTATGCGAATGCCGCCGGGCGGCGAGTTGCGTCGTCCGGCGGCACGAAAACGGTGCGGAACGAGTTGCGTCTAGTTCTCTTCGACGGTGAGGGCACCGGCTTCACAGACTTCCACGCAGGACTCGCAGCCGAGGCACTCTTCTTCATTCACGGCAACAGCCTTGCCGTCCTGAAGTTCGTAAACTTCAACGGGGCACACGTCCACGCATTCGCCGTCGCCAGTGCACTTGTCAGTGTCAACAGTAACAGTCCAACCCATGTCTTCCTCCGGGCGTTTTGTTGTGAGCGCCTATGCGCCCCCTTTTCATGATATCACCCTGACATGTCAGGAGTAATGTCGCTTAGCATGTCAGGGGCACGTTCAGCACTTGTTCCTGCTGATAGCTTTCGGCCCCAAGGGTGTCAAGCTTTCCGCGCAGAAAGCCGCTGACCCGCGCCAATCATTGCAGCACGAGCCTTACATGGTAGAGACGCGCCCCCCGCTGCACCTGTATCAGCACCTGCGCGTTCAGCTGATACCGACGATAGGCCACCGCGAAATCATCAAGGCTTTCGACCTGACGCGGCCCCACGGCGCGCAGCACGTCACCGCGTGCCAGACCCAGCTGTGCGGCGGGGCTTCCGGGACGGACTTCGGCGATGACCAGCCCGCCGCGCCCCTGTTGCAGGATGACGCCCCAGCGCTGTGCCGCCAGCCGTTCGGCGTCGGCCCGTCCGAAGATGGCGGGAACGACCCGCAATTCGCGCTCCTGACCGCCACGCATGATGATGACGCGCAGCACGTCCTTATGGGTGTAGTTGCCCACCAGCAGCAGGTACTCGTCCTTGCCGCCCACATCGTGCCCGTTGATGGAGAGGATGACATCGCCCGGTTCAAGGCCCACGGTGGCTGCCGGACCGCCTGCGAAGACCTCTGTGACGAGAAGCCCCGCCACCTTGCCAAGACCGAGCACCGAGGCGGTACGCGGGTCCACGTTCTGTCCGGAGAGGCCAAGCCACACGGGGCTGACGCGCCCCTGTCCCAGAAGTTCCTCCACCACGCCACGCGCCTTGTCGATGGGGATGGCGAAGCCGATGCCCTCGCCCCGCGCATAGACCGCCGTGTTGATGCCGATGAGTTCGCCAAGGATATTGAGAAGGGGGCCGCCGCTGTTGCCGGGGTTGATGGCGGCGTCGGTCTGGATGAGGTCGGTGAAGAGCCCGTCCTTGCTGCGGATGGTGCGGTTGAGGGCGGAGACCACCCCAGTGGTCACGGTGTGCGAAAAACCGAAGGGATTGCCGATGGCGAGCACCGTCTCTCCCGGCATGAGGTCGGCGGAGTGGGCCATGGGGGCCTCGGGCAGGCGTCCCGCGCCGGCAAGGCGCAGTACCGCGAGGTCGAAGTCCGGGTCTGCGCCCACGAGGTCTGCCGTGAAGGTGCGCCCGTCAAGCAGCCGCACGGCGATGCTGGTGGCCCCGGCGATGACATGGGCGTTGGTGAGCACGAGCCTGCGCTCTCCGTCGATGATGACCCCAGACCCCAGACTGCGCGAGGTGACGCGCTGTTTCGGCAGCCCCGGCGCCAGTTGGTCGAGCATCTCGTCATCGAGGAGTCCCGGCATGGGATTGACGCGGCGCTCCTCCACGCGGGCACTGGTGATGTTGACGACAGCGGGCGCCACCCGCTGCACAGCCTGCACCACCGGGGTCACACGCGGGCTGGCAGGGTCCACCGCAGCGAACGCGACCGGCTGCGAGTCAGGGCCGCCCAGCACACACAGGCATGACAGGCAGATGCACAGCACCCGCAGCACGGCGCGCCTCCTGCTGGCAACTCTCCCGGTGCGCCGTGCGACAGACCGCAATGGCAGCGATACGACACCCCCTTCAGCAGGCACGCCCCAATCCGTTCGCGGAAGCGGGCCCGACGCACCGGGGCAGGCACAGGAAGGCGGGGAGTCTCCGGCAGGGCGGCTACAGGACGCCGGATCATGTGACGACATATGCGGACTGGGCATGGGGGACCTCTTCGCGTATCGGGTGTGCGTGACCTCTATCCCTTATCCCTATACTGCAAGCCCGACCTGTTGTGAACGCATGGGCGATTGCCAACGCCCCATGCAGACGCTACCTTGCCGCCAAGCATCACAGGAGCGACCATGAACCACGAACTGCGTAGCGTCATCGACGCCATCAACCCTGTCGACCAGAGCCTCATGGCTGCTGCACAGGCCCATCTGGACAACCTGACCAAACCGCGCGGCAGCCTCGGCAGGCTCGAAGAACTGGCGGCGCGTCTCTATTGCATCGCCGGAGGACGGCGCCCGCTGCGCGTCGACCCGGCCCGCGTCTTCACCGTGGCGGGCGACCACGGCGTCTCGGCCGAAGGGGTGAGCCCCTTCCCGCAGGAGGTCACCCGACAGATGGTGCTCAACTTCGCCAACGGCGGGGCTGGCATCAACGTGCTGTGCCGCACGGCGGGCGTCGACCTGCGCGTGGTGGACGCCGGATGCCTTGGCGGACCGTTCCCCGAACACCCCGCACTCATCCAGCGCAAGGTGGCCGAAGGCACCGCCAGCATCGCCCGTGGCCCCGCCATGAGCCTCGAGACCTGCGAAAAGGCCCTGCTGCTGGGCATCTCGCTTGCCGAAGAAGCCGCTGCCGACGGTTGCCGCTGCGTTGGCACGGGCGACATGGGCATCTCCAACACCACTCCATCCACCGCCCTCTACTGCGCCTATCTCGGTCTCGACCCCGCCGATATCACCGGCCCCGGCGCGGGGCTGGCAGGCGAAGCCGTCCGCCACAAGGTCGAGGTCATCCGCCGCGCGCTCGAGGTGAACCGCCATATCGTGGAGGCAGGCGACCCTGTCGCCACCCTCGCGGCGCTGGGCGGCATCGAAATCGCCACACTGGCGGGGCTGGTCATCGGGGCCGCGCGGCACGGCCTCGCCTGTGTCATCGACGGGTTCATCTCCACGGCTGCGTTCACCGCCGCGTGGAAGATATGCCCGGACGTGCGCGGCTACTGCTTTCTGTCCCATGCCTCGGCCGAACCCGGCTACCGTAGCGTGGTCGATGCGCTCAATGCCCAGCCGCTGCTGCACCTCGGCCTGCGCCTCGGAGAAGGCACGGGCGGGGCACTCGCCATGTTCCTGATGCGGGCCGCCGCCGACATCTTCAACGACATGGCCACATTCGCCGATGCGGGCGTGAGCGAGGCCGACGACTGAACCGCATACGGGGCAGCCTGCACGGAAAGACTGCACACCCCGCACTGCGGGCAGGGGGAAGGCCGAAGCCGATACCAGCCCGAAGGCGATTCACGCAGATGCACCAACGCCCATGCATCCCCATGGAGAACCCGTCATGACACCACTGCTCGAACTGCGTGACGTCTCACGCCACTTCACCGTCCGGCGGGGGTTCTTCGACCCCACACCGCTGACGCTCAAGGCGGTGGACGGCGTGAGCCTCTCCGTCGACAAGGGCGAGACCCTCGGCCTCGTGGGCGAAAGCGGGTGCGGCAAATCCACGCTGGCACGGCTGGTCGTACGCCTGCTTGACCCCACGCACGGCGACATCCTGCTCGACGGGGACTCGTTGGTGACCCCCGGCACGAAGGTGCAGACCAGCCTTACCGGCAGGCTACAGATGGTGTTCCAAGACCCCTCTCATCGCTCGACCCGCGCATGTCGGTGGGCCGCAGCATGGCCGAACCACTGACGGCCTCCGGCCGTTCCTCCGCAGCCCGGCGCCGCGAACGGGTCGCCGCCATGCTCGACCGGGTGGGCCTGCGACCGGAACACGCCAGCCGCTATCCGCACGAATTCTCCGGCGGGCAACGGCAGCGCATCGCCGTGGCGCGGGCCCTCATCAGCAACCCCGACCTCGTGGTCTGCGACGAGGCCGTCTCATCGCTCGACGCCTCTGTACAGGCGCAGGTGCTGAATCTGCTGCGCGACCTGCAGGACGAGATGGGGCTTGCCTACCTGTTCATCTCCCACGACCTCGGGGTGGTGGGCCACATGAGTGACCGCATGGCGGTCATGTATCTGGGCAGGGTGGTCGAATACGGCCCCCGCGAAGCACTGCTGCGGACCCCGGCGCACCCCTACACCCGGGCCCTGCTGGCAGCGGCCCCCGGACGCGACCCTTCGCGCCGGACGCGGCGTCCGGCCCTCTCGGGCGACCTGCCAAGCCCACTCGCCGTGCCTACGGGCTGCCCTTTCCACCCGCGTTGCGCCGAATCCATCGCCCGATGCACAGACGACGACCCGATATGGCACACGGTGGCGGGAACGGGGCAGATGAGCCACACGGCCCGCTGCCACCTTCTCGCAAGCGGCTTGTGAAAAATTGGACTTGACGCTGACGCCGCACCGGAATCATAGTGCCCCTGTCCACGCGACCCACCAAGCAAGGAGAGACACCATGTCCAGCGAATTTACCAATGCCGTTCAGGACATCTGCGAAATCCTGATGTTCGAGAACTGGTTGCGGTTCTATTTCATAAAGGAAGGCGAGGGCGACACGCTGACCATCGAGGTGCCCGAAGCCAGCCTTGCGCGCATCACTGAACAGCACGCCCACCTCGTGCCGCTGGTCGAGGCCCTCAACGGACAGGTCATCGACCACACCACCTCGCAGCAGGCCGTGTGCACCTACGTGGCCGCCCACGTCGAAGGGCAACGGATGCGTGACGGCGTGCCCGCCACCGTCTTCGGCAGCACCACCTTCCAGAACGAGATTCAGCTTTTCGGCGTATGGGTGCAGACCCATGAAGAGCAACTCGACAAGGGGTTCCTCGACTTCGCCACATGGAAGGCCCTGTTCGCCGAATGGCGCAACTCCGACAAGGTGAAGGCCCAGATTGACGCCGCGCGCGAAGCCAGCACCCGCGCCTCCACCTCTTCCTGCGATACCGTGCAGTAGGTATCGCGCACAGGGCACCATGCGCTCCCACTGTCGTTTCCGCGGAAGGGGTTCCGCGTAGCGTGAGGGGCGACCCGGCCAAGCCGGGTCGCCCCTGTCTCATCTCCGCTATGTGCTACAATCTCAAGTGGCATGACCGCATGTCGGGCCGCCATCCATGACACGTTCGCGCACGGGTGCAACCCGCTCAAACGACGGACAGAGAGGAACGCCCCCCCGCGTCAGCCAAAAGACCTAGCGCGACTCGAACCAGTCACGCACCTCTCCGGTCACACGCAATGCATCAAGCCATCTCCGGGGCAACCACTCGCCACCGTGGCGCGCGCCCATCAGCATCCCCAGCATGAGCCCGCGCGCGCACGAGTCGCCTCCGCCCATGACATTCTCCACAAGGCCCGTCTCCGGTTCGTGTTCGTGACGCACCGCCATGTGCACCACCCCGCAGAAGGCGCCCTGCATACCGCATGACTGGCCGAACCTTGCAATGGCAGCAGAGGTATCGGTGCCACCCGCCATGAGCGCGAACTCCACCCAGTCCTGCGCGGGCAGGGCACCGTAAGGTTCTGACGCGGCCTTGCGCAACGCGTCCTCCATGCCTGCGCCATCAAGCAGGTACAACGCGGTGCGGGCGAAGAACGCGGCACCGTCGCCGATGACGGGTGCCCCGTGCGTCATGAGCGTCTGCGCACGTGCGGCCTCGACAAGCACATCGGGCGCTGCGGCATGGACTGCCAGAAGCGGTGCGATGCGTGAAGCACCGGCGAAGTCGTTGGTGATGGCGCCTGTCGCCGAAGGGGGGCGTCCGGCCCGGAAGTTCTCGAGCGCGCCCAAGGTCGCCTTGTCCATGTAGCCCTTGTAGTGCGACATCTCCTCGACCCATCTCCGGGCGAAGTCTGCGAGGTCGAAACGCCCCAGGGCCGACACGGACCTGAAGAGCAACATGGTCTGGTCGCCGTAGTGCGACAGGTCGCCAAGAGCCTTTCCGGCATGGTATCCGCGCCTTCCGGGGGCGCGCATTTCCGTCATGCGGCCGTATTCCTGAAGGATGTGCTGCTGGTCGTATTCCCAGTGTGCGCCCAGTGCGAGCGAGTCCGCTACGAACGAGGCGAGTATGGCGGCTTCGATGCGTGTCATGTCCGTTCTCCTGTGGGCGGTGAGCGCCCGCAGCCTTCAACGGCGTGGTGCCCCGCAACGGGGCGACGGGATAACGCGGGGTTGGACTACGGGTCTTGGCGTAACTGTAACATATCCTGCGAAGTCTGTCAGCGTCCGCAAACAGACACCTCCATTGCCGGGTGGAAAGGCACGGCAGGCGTTCGCCCACGGCAGGAGGCACCCCTGTCAGCCCACTGTGCCGACCGTCGCAGCCTCGATTCTGCATCGGCGCTGCAACGGCGAAAGGCCCGGACCGCTGTCCGGGCCTGCCAGCGACAGACGACCGCCCCCGATGCGGGGTCGGTGCCACCTCGGCGTCATGCAGCCGATTCATGCTCGCGATGGCGCCAGAGGCACGCATGGCGCCGGGTGGAAAGGCACGGCAGGCGTTCGCCCACGGCAGGGGGGCCCCTGCCTGCTCACTGTGCCGACCGTTGCAGCCCCGATTCTGCATCGGCGCTGCAACGGCGAAAGGCCCGGACTGCTGTCCGGGCCTTTCTGGGGAGGAGGGGCCGGGGGGAGTGCCCCGGCTGGTCATCATCGCTCGCCCGACGATGACCTGGCAGAGGAGGGTCGCGTAAGGAGGAGGGCACCGGACCGGGCAAGTCCGGCGAAGAGGCGCTGTGACGTGCGCCAGAAGTCTGCCATGATTTCTATGCCTCGACGCTCTGCGGGGGGGAGGTCGAAGAGCATGACGTCCAGAGGGACGGCTATGGCTCGGGCTGCGGGTCGGCCGTTGCCGGTGTATCGTTGGTTGCGGATGTGCATCACAGGCTCCTTGTTGCCTGCCTTCTCTAAAGCACCAACCGTGCCAAAGGATCATCTCCATAAATATCAGAACGCTACAACAGCGTACCATTTCACGGCCGTCGTGCACATGTGCAGACTTGCGCACGCTCTTGTGCACCATGCTGCACAAAATGCACGAAACGCATCGTGGGCTTGCCTTCGGCGCGCACCGGTCCTATCCCTTTTCCGCAACCCAAGGAGAATCCATGAGCAACAGACCCACAGACCCCGTCTACCCCGACATCTCCGACGACGACCTCTGGCTGCATATCCTTGCCGACCTCGACGCCTTCTACGGCGACAGGTTCAACCTCGACCAGAAGCGTCAGGCCTTCACCAAGACATGCGAGGCCTTTGACGACTACGTTCCCCTCGAACGCTTCACCAAGAGGGTGCGCGTCAACTGCGTGTGGAACCGCCGTATCGACCTCGACGCCTGAACAGCCAACGAAGGGGCCCGCCTGCGGCAACTGGCCTCGCTGTCCGCTGGCCGCTGGTTCCAGCCGTCTGCATACACCAGACAAAAAGAGGCTCCCCCGCCCTGCGCAGGGGAGCCTTCCGAGAACCGGAGCGACGCGTCGGGATCGCGCCGACCGGCGGTTACGGCAACATGCCCTTCAACGGGTAGGCCTGCAGCAGCGTCAGCACGCACACGAAGAGCGTCATGGCGATGCTGTGCCCCAGCGTGAAGCGGAAGAGGGAACCTTCCTGACCGACCATGTTGGTCGAAGCGGTCGCCACCGAGATGGACTGGGGCGAGATCATCTTGCCGGTGACGCCACCCGAGGAGTTGGCAGCCACGGTGAGGTGCGGGTCGACACCCACGGCCTCTGCGGTGGCACGCTGCATCCCGCCGAAGAGGGCGTTGGACGAGGTGTCGGAACCGGTAAGGAACACGCCAAGCCAGCCGAGCAGCGGCGCGAAGAACGGGAAGAGCCAGCCGGTCTTGGTGAAGGCGATGCCCAGCGTGGAGCTCATGCCCGAGTAGTTCATGATCTGGGCGAGGCCGAGGATCATGGCGATGGTCACGACGGGGAAGCGCAGCTGGTAGAAGGTGCGGAACAGGCAGGCGATGGCCTTGTCGAAGCCGTACTTGGGCATCACGGGCACAGCCAGCAGACCGGAGAGAAGAATGGCGGTACCGCCAGCCGAGATGAGGTTCAGCTTGTACTTGGCTGCGTAAGGGGCGTTCTTGGCGGCGATGGGGGCGGTCTTCTCGATGAGGTTGTGCAGGCCGGGCCAGTCGACCGAGACGGAGAAGATGCCGTCGAGCACCTTCTTCACACCGTCGAGACCCCAGAAGAACACCATGACGGCAAGGATGATGTAGGGCATCCATGCACGGATGACGTCACCCGCGCTGTACTGCGACACGGCGCTCAGTTCCACCTCGGCCTCACCGGGGAAGCGCCACGTGGTGGCGGGCTTCCATACGCGAAGCAGCAGCACGAGGCCGATGATGGTGACGATGGCGGACATGATGTCCGGCAGGGTGGGGCCGTGGTAGTTGGAGAACACGAACTGCGAACCGGCGAAGCACACACCCGCGACGGCGACGGCGGGCAGCACTTCCATGGCACGCTTGAAGCCGCACATGGTCACGCACAGCCACATGGGGACGATGACCGACAGGAAGGGAAGCTGACGGCCGACAATCTGGCTGATGTGCATGGTGTCGAGGCCGGTGACCTGACCTGCGACGATGATCGGGATGCCGATGGCGCCGAAGGCCACCGGGGCGGTGTTGGCGATGAGGCAGATACCCGCGGCGTAGAGCGGGTTGAAGCCGAGGCCCACCAGCATGGACGCGGTGATGGCGACAGGCGTGCCGAAGCCGGCCGTACCTTCGATGAACGAGCCGAAGGCGAAGGCGATGAAGATGGCCTGCAGGCGACGGTCGTCGGTGAGGCGGGCCAGCGAATCCTTGATGATCTCGAACTCGCCCGACTCGACGGTCATGTTATAGACCCACACGGCGGTGATGACGATCCACACGATGGGGAACAGACCATAGGCCGCCCCGTACAGCGTGGCGCTGGCGGCAAGAGACACGGGCATGCCCCACACCGCGATGGCGAGGACGATGGCGCTGGTCGTGCCGAGGAATGCGGCCACATGGCCCTTGGCCCGCTTGACCGCGAGCATGTAGAACAGGATGAACAGCGGAATGGCCGCCACAAGGGCCGAGCCGAGCGCGCTGGACAGCGGGTCGTAGTTCTGGATCCAATTCATGAACGGTTCCTCCTCAGGGCTGCACGGGCCTAGCCGCAGGCCCGCATGTTGTGATGCTTATGCGCGCATTACGGCATCACCACGCCCATGAACAAGCCATCCCACCTATCCGTACGGTTTTCCAGACACTTCACTTGTGCAAAGCCTTCGCCCCTTCCCGCCCGCCATTTCAGGGGCAAACGCGGCACAGGCTCCCCGAGTCGGATGTAACCCATGACAATTGAATAGGTTTTTTCCGCCCGCACACTGGTTGAACAACTTGCACATATACATTAACCCGCGCTCATGAACTCCGCATAACACTGACAAACCCATAATACATCGTTATTAAAAGACAAACACGACACGCTGCGTATCCATTAAAAGGCAGTAACACATGCGAGTCCGAGAAAATGGACAGCCTGTGCAAGACAAGCAGTCCGTGTCACGTGGGAGGAACGCCACGGCTGCGACGCCTACGCATGAAGGGGCATCCTCTCGCCGCAACGGGCTCTTTGAAGCGCCCTCACACGCCTACCCTTACAGGCTGTCCATGTGTAGGGGCACGCATGCAAAGACGGCGCACCTTACGGTGCGCCGTCCGGCATTGGTAACATCTGAAAGTCATGCTCACACGTCGCTTTTCCCGCCAGCAGCGCAGGGCAGGCGCCTTCTCCGGCATCTCGCCGCCACGCCATCCGCCACGGCTACCCCGTGATCATGCAGCGCGACGCGACGCCTCGTGCCCCCGCCCGTGCATGGAGGCGGCCTCTGCTGGCGAGGTCATTCCGCAGCGGCCTGCAATGTCCTGACGCAAAGCCCTGCCAGCATCCGTGCAGCAGCAGGCAGTCTCGGGGCGGTTCTGCCATAGGTGGCGAGAAGGTCCCTCGCATCGGCACGGCGAGTGGCCCTGTCGATGGACGCGAGTTCTTCTTCGGTGAACTTGCGTTCCATCTTGTGATGATTGCCCCACACATGGCCCCATGCCGCTTCCGAAAGAGGGGCTGCGCGACCGGCGTCCTGCCGGTGCACGACGCGCACCCTGCCGTCGTACCGCACCATCCCCCCCGCCTTCCACACCTGAATGTCGTGTTCGAGGTCATCGACCTGCGAAGGCGAGAAACGGATGTCGAAATCCGGCACGCCCAGACGCTGGCATGCACGTCTGTCCAGAAGATGGCAGCAGCCCATGACGGAGAGGCAGGGCCTCGCATGGTCGTACTGCCCAAAATCCATGACCAGCGGGGCATTGTTGGTGAAGCGTATGAGATGCCTGCCCGTCTTCTCGAAGAAACGCGCCACGTACTGCACCGTGGGCAGGGTACCGGGGTTCACGCCCTTGGGGCCCACCACCACCGTGCCGGGATGCTCTTCCATGTCCTGCACATAGCAACGCAGCCAGTCCTGCGGCAGCAGCACGTCGTCATCGAGGAAGGCGAAAAGGTCGGCCTCGCGCATGGAATCGAGGTGCCACAGCCAGTTTCGGGCCGCAGGCGCGCCCACGTTCACGGGCAGGTGGATGAGTTCAACGGGCCTTCCGGCGGCGGTGGCGCGCACCGCAGTCTCGAAGTCTTCACGCGAGAAGGTCGTCGAACCGTTGTTGATGAGCGCGATGGTCGCCCCGCCCGTGTCCGACGCCAGCAGGCTGCGCAGGGTATCGAGGGTCACCTCGAACTTGTTCCACGTATAGAAGCCGATGCCTATGCGCTTGCCCGCAAGGATGTCAGCCGGTGGCGCAGGGCGGTCGAGGTCGTCCAGCGTCCGCAACAGGTGCAACTGCGCGGGTTCGCCCGCCAGTGCCTGTGCATACAGGTCACGCGCCCCATCACGGTCGCCAGCGGCATGGGCGCGACGGGCATGGTAGAGCGTGAGCAGGGGCGAAGGCAGCGACACGGCAACGCATGACGCAGCGCAATCGTCATCTCCGGCCGCAAGGGCCGCATGGGCGAAGAGGGGTGCCACCAGCGACGCCACCGGGGTCGCCATGAACGCGGTCACGCCTGCTGCCATGTGCTCCCACGAACCAAGTTCCCATAAGCGCAACAGGCAGGCGAAGGCGTCACCGTGTGACGCACTGCCCACCGCAACGCGCACGGCCTCCAGAACGGCATCGGGCGAGGGCGGCAAATCATAGGCACGCCCAAGCGCCTCATTGGAGGGCACGTTGGCATGTTCGCCGATGCACGCCTCCACGCCCCGCAGCCATGCCGCATACTCCGGAGACGGCGGGGCCATGCGCGAGAGCGTATTCACCAGTCCACGCAGGGCGTCGTCGAAAGGATGCAGCATGAGTGCCTGGCGCAGCAGCCCCGCCGCGAAATGCAGACGCCCCTGCCTGAAGGCGGGCGGCTGCCGGTCGAGGTCGCGCAGGAGGGCGTCGGCCCACAGCATGGCATAGCCCGGCTGGCTGTAGCCGTGCAGCAGATGCAGCGTCACATGATGTGCGAGCAGGGTGTCATAGGCGTGCATGGTGTCTCCTCGTTGGGTGCACAGTATCCAGCAAGAGCGATGCCAGCAACCATAACCAGCCACCACGAAAGGGATTCCACCTCCGGCACTCCGTTCATCTGCCCCCCCGTCCGGCAAGGTGTCCGAATGATGACAACTGCCCCGATTCCCCCATCTCTCCCTGACCGGATGCGCCACAACCTGCGACGTGCGGGGCTTCGATAGGCGATGACTACAGTCCCGCCCATGGCGCCCCCCCCTTGCACGTCGGCAGGGACCGCGCCGGGCCTCACGTCCGCCAGCCTTCGGGCCACTAGCGTCGAATGCGCCTTCGGCGCACCCTGTCGGGCCCCGGGGCTGCTGCGACACCGCCTCCTGACTGCGCAGCGTAAACGCTCATTTATTCGATATTGCTAATCCAAGGACACCCTGCTGACTCCTATCATCTATTCATAGACAAAAATGTTACTAGATTCTCATATACAACGCGCTTAAAATACATTTATTGCCATTTTTGATATTCTGACATATTTCTCGGTTCCCGGCGACGGAATCTCCCGTCGTCGCACCACCACGGCCATGGGCCCGCACAGTCACCACGGAGAACGCGCATGTGTCGCCTGTTCGCCCTGACCTCCACATCCCCGGTCTCGCCCATGCTCGCCATCAATGCCCTCAATGTCATGAAGGAAGGGCACGATGGGTCGGGCGTGGGCCTGTATCTTTCGGGGCTTGAAGGTCCTTTCGCCGCCCACGAGGGGCGGCCCGTCCTTTCGGGCATCTTCACCGATGCCGGACGCAAGCGCCTTGACGCGCTCATGAAGGAGCGCGGCTTCCGCCCGGTGCACAGTCTTGAAATCCGCAAGACCGACCCGCCTGCGGGCACGCCGCGCCGGGGCATGTACCTTGCGCAGGTGTACGAACCCGCCCCGGCATGGGAAGAGCTTTCGGCCGCGCACCGCGCCGCCTCGCTGGTGGAGACGCGCGTCGCCATCCGCGAAGCCGGTGAAGAGAAGCGCGACATGATGGCCTTCTCCTTCTGGCCCGGTGTGGTGATGATCAAGGAGGTGGGCGACCCGCTCACCATCGGTCGCTGGCTCGACCTCGACAGGAGCGACCTGCACGCGCGCCGCATCCTGTGTCAGGGCCGCCAGAACACCAACTACGCCATCAATCTCTATGCGTGCCACCCGTTCTTCATCGAAGGCGTGTGCACCATGACCAACGGCGAGAACACCGCCTTCGTGCCCATCCGCGAGTACCTCCAGACCCGCGGCATCCCCGGCTACATGGGCTACCAGTCCGACTCCGAGGTATTCGCGCACATCCTGCACTTCACGCTCAGGCGTCTCGGTCTGCCGCTGGAGGCGTACAAGCACGTCATCACGCCCCTGCGCGGCGCGGAACTGGCCGAACACCCCGACAGCGCCACGCTGACGCGGCTTCAGACCGTGTGCCGTCGCATGATCATCGACGGCCCCAACTGTGTCATCGGCGTCACGCCCGAGGGCACCATGTTCATGGTGCAGGACCGCAAGAAGCTGCGCCCCGGCGTGGTGGGCGGCAAGCCGGGCATCTACGCCTTCTCGTCGGAAATCTGCGGCCTCGACGCGGCCATCCCCGACCGCGACCCCGCGCTGGACTTCCAGCCCATGCATCTCGACACGGCCTACGTCAGGCCGGATTGTCAGGAGGTCACCGTATGCAGCCAGCTCAAGGCATTACCCCCTCGACCCTGAGCGTGAAGGACCTGCCATGGCAGGTCGAATGGGACAGGGCCACCTGTGCGCTGTGCGGTCGCTGTACCGCCGTGTGCCCGGTGAACGCCATCGAGCTTGGCGTGCATCGGCAGCGCATCGTCGACGCGCCCGTGGGCCTCGCCAAACGCCCGTCCAACGCGCACACCGTCTACCACGGCGTACGCCAGCGCACCGACGCGGCCTATGCCTGCGTGGGCTGCGGCATGTGCACCATGGTCTGCCCCAACAACGCCATCCGCCCCGTGCATCAGGCCGAGGCCACCGCACTGCGCTTCCACAACAACCGTGGCGGACAGCCGCGCACCCGTGGCGGGCGACGCAACGACCCGCTGGGGCTGCTCGACCAGATCAAATTCATCCGCATCTCCATGCTCACCGACCCGGCCCTCGATGCCGGACGGCACGAGTTCGAACTGCGCACCCTGCTGGGCCGCATCCTGCCCCCCGAAGAGGGCATGGCCGCGCTGCATGGCAACGGCTGGGTGCCGCCGGTGCGCGAAATCTACCCGCTGGTCATCGGCGGCATGAGCTTCGGCGCGCTCTCGCCCAACATGTGGGAAGGGTTGCAGATGGGCGTGGCCTACCTCAACGAGGAGATGGGCATGCCCGTGCGCATGTGCACCGGCGAGGGCGGCTGCCCCCCGCGCCTGTTGCGCTCGCGCTTCCTCAAGTACGTCATCCTCCAGATAGCCTCGGGCTACTTCGGCTGGGACGAGATACTCCACGCCATCCCCGAGATGAAGGAAGACCCCTGCGCCATCGAGATCAAATACGGGCAGGGTGCCAAGCCCGGCGACGGAGGCCTGCTCATGTGGCACAAGGTCAACAAGCTCATCGCCTCAATCCGTGGCGTGCCCCCCGGCGTCTCGCTGCCGAGTCCGCCCACGCACCAGACCAAGTACTCCATCGAAGAGGCCGTGGCGAAGATGATCCAGTCCATGAGCATGGCCTGGGGCTTCCGCGTGCCCGTCTACCCCAAGATATCCGGCACCGCCACGGCACTGGCCGTGCTCAACAACCTCGTCCGCAATCCCTATGCGGCGGGGCTTGCCATCGACGGTGAGGACGGCGGCACGGGTGCGGCCTACAACATCTCCATGAACCACATGGGACACCCCATCGCCTCCAACATCCGCGACTGCTACAACGCCCTCGCCGCGCAGGGCCGCCAGAACGAGATTCCCATCATGGCGGGCGGCGGCATCGGCAAGAACGGCAACCTCGCGCACAACGCCGCCGCGCTCATCATGCTCGGCGCCAGCATGGTGCAGAGTGGCAAGTACATCATGCAGGCGGCTGCGGGCTGCGTCGGCTCGGAGGTCGACCGCTGCAACATCTGCAACATAGGCCGCTGCCCCAAGGGCATCACCTCGCAGGACCCGAGGGTGTACCGCCGCCTCGACCCCGAGAAGGTCGCCGAAAGGCTGGTGGACGTGTACCTCGCCTTCGACACCGAACTGAAGAAGGTGTTCGCGCCACTGGGCCGCTCCACATCGCTGCCCGTGGGCATGTCAGACGCCCTCGGCATCGCCGACCGCAATGCGGCGGAGAGGCTCGGCATCAGGTACGTCGTCTAGCGGGCGGGCAGGTTCCCGGCCCCGCGCACCGGGCCGCTGGCGCACACGCGCCGCGGCAAACGCAAGCGGAGAAGCATGATGTCCGGCAATGAAACGATCCGCATCGGCGGACTGGATAACGGAGAGCGCGTCTCGTCGCGCAGGCTCGAAGAGCGCATACAACAGGCCGTACAGGATGGCGCGCGCACCATCGACATCGAGGCGGCAGGGCAGCACGGCATAGGCGGTCGCCTGTGGGTTGCCCGCACCGAACCCGTGCGCGTGACCGTGCGCGGCGCGGTGGGCCAGCGTCTCGGTTCCATGGGATGCGAAGGCACCAGCATAGAGGTCATGGGCCCCGCCTCCGAGGACGTGGGCTGGCTCAACGCCGGGGCCGACATCCTCATCCACGGCAACGTGGGCGGGGGCACGGCCAACGCCATGGCGCAAGGCCGCATCCGCGTGGGCGGCAACATCGGCTCGCGCGGCATGACCATGACCAAGCAGAACCCGCGCTTCACCGCCCCCGAACTCTGGGTGCTGGGGAGCGTGGGCGACTATTTCGCCGAGTTCATGGCGGGCGGCACCGCCGTGGTCTGCGGGTTCAACGCACAGAACCCCGCCAACGTGCTGGGCTACCGCCCGTGCGTGGGCATGGTGGGCGGGCGCATCCTCGTGCGCGGTCCCTATGACGGCTTCTCGCAGGCCGACGCGCGCCTCGACCCCATCGACGACGCCCTGTGGCAGTGGCTGGTGGACGGCCTTGCCGACTTCACCGCCGCCCTCGGCAAGCCCGAACTCGCCGCCGCGCTCTCGGTGCGTGAGGAGTGGCAGTGCATCGTGGCGCGCGGCCCCTACGAGAAGACGGGCAAGACCCGCCGCTCCATCTCCGACTTCCGCCGCAACGTGTGGGACCGAGAACTGGGCATGGGCGGTCTTGTGGGCGACCTGACGTCGCTCGACCGCAGCCCCATCCCGCTCATCACCACCGGCGAACTGCGCCGCTTCGTGCCCGTGTGGGAGAACGCCCGCTACGCGGCCCCTTGCCAGTCGAGTTGCCCCACGGGCATTCCCGTACAGGAACGGTGGCGGCTGGTGCGTGACGGACTCGTGGACGAGGCCGTGGACATGGCGCTGGCCTACACACCCTTTCCCGCCACTGTATGCGGCTACCTGTGCCCCAACCTCTGCATGCAGGGCTGCACCCGCAACCTGCAACGCATGAAGCCCGTGGACGTGACCATGCTCGGCAAGGCCGGGGTGCGTTCCGACATACCGGCCCTGCCGCCCCTCACCGGGCAGCGCGTGGCCGTGGTGGGCGGCGGTGCGGCGGGCATCTCCGTGGCGTGGCAGTTACGGATGCGCGGCATCGAAGCCGTCATCCACGACATGGAGCCTCTCCTCGGCGGCAAGATTGCCTCGGCCATTCCCGAAAGCCGCATCCCGCGCGAGGTTCTCGACGCTGAACTCGAACGCGTACGCAAGGTGCTGCCCCACATCCACCTGCACCGCAAGCTGACGAAGGACGACTTCGAACAGTTGCGCGCCGACTTCGACTTCGTGGTGCTGGCGACCGGGGCGAGCAAACCCCGTATGCTGCCCGTACCCGGCAGGGAGTTGGCGACCACGGCCCTCGACTTCCTGCGCGATGCCAAGTCCGGCAACGGCAAGCCCTGCAAGCGCGTGGTCATCGTCGGCGCGGGCAACGTGGGATGCGACGTGGCCACCGAAGCCGCACGCCTCGGTGCCGAATCCATCACCCTCGTCGACATCCAGACCCCCGCCGCCTTCGGCAAGGAGCGCGACGAAGCCGAACATGTGGGTGCCACCTTCCGCTGGCCCTGCTTCACCCGCGAGGTGACCGCAGATGGGCTGGTGCTCACCACCGGCGAGCTCATCCCCGCCGACACGGTGGTCTTCTCCATCGGCGATGCGCCCGACCTCGACTACCTGCCCGACACCATCGCCACGGAACGCGGCTACGTCACGGTCAACGACCTTGGCCAGACCACCGACGCCCGCGTCTTCGCCATCGGCGACGTGGTGCGCCCCGGTCTGCTGACGCAGGCCATCGGCGCAGGTCGCAAGGCCGCCGGTGCCATCGCGGACATGGCAGAGGGCAAACGCCCCGTCTCCGACACCCGCGAGATGGTGGACACCGCCCGCATCAAGCTTGAATACTTCGACCCGCGCATCTCCGGCTTCGACGACCTCGAACGTTGCGGCGAAGCGTGTGTGAGTTGCGGCGCATGCCGCGACTGCGGCGTGTGCGAGACCATCTGCCCGCAGGGGGCCATCTCGCGCCGCGACCTCGGCGAAGGACGCTTCGAGATGACTGTGGACGGCGAACGATGCATCGGTTGCGGCTTCTGCGCCGGGGCGTGCCCGTGCGGCATCTGGAACCTCGTGGAGAACACGCCGCTGGAGTAGCAGCCTCGAACGCCGCCGTGCCCGTGCCCAAGACGCTGGCACAGGTGTCCCGCCGCCACTGAACAGCCGCGGGGCACGCCACAGGACGCGACAGCGCCAGACGAACATGCAAGGCCCCCCGGACGACCGGGGGGCCTTTTACGTGACGCGACGCCACCGGCAGGTCGAATCCACTGCGGCAACAACGATGAGGCAAGCCATATCTCATAGGTGTGGCATTCTAGCCACTTGCCCCATGGCATAGCATCCCGGTCACATCGGACACTCAGGCATGCTCTCACGATACGGCAGTAATCCGCGGACTCCCAACTACGTTCGAACCGACTCCTCCACATTGACAGCGCGTGCACCCGGTGGGCATAGGATGGTATGGCCTCTTCATACCCATGTCGCAGCAAGGAGCACGCATGAACGCCGCCACGCTTTTCGTCCGCTGTCTCGAAGCAGAGGGCGTCGACCATATCTTCGGCATCCCCGGCGAGGAGAATCTCGCCTTTCTCGAGGCCCTGCGTACCTCGTCCATCAGGCTCGTACTCACCCGCCACGAACAGGCGGCGGGCTTCATGGCAGCCACCTACGGCAGACTCACGGGACGCCCCGGCGTATGCCTCTCGACCCTCGGCCCCGGTGCCACCAATCTCGTCACCGCCGTGGCCTATGCACGCCTCGGGGGTATGCCGCTCATCGTCATCACCGGGCAGAAGCCCATCAAGCACAGCAAGCAGGGGCGGTTCCAGATTCTCGATGTGGTGCGCATGATGGAACCCATCACCAAGTCGACCCGGCAGGTGGCTTCGGGTTCCGCCATCCCCTCGCTGGTGCGTGAGGCGTTCCGCCTTGCCGCCAAGGAGAAGCCCGGCCCCGTGCATATCGAACTGCCGGAGGACATCGCCGCCGAAGAGGTCGCCACCACACCCCACACCCCTTCGCTGGTTCGCCCTGCACAGGCCGACCCTGAACTCGTGGGCGAAGCCGCGCGACGCATCCGCAAGGCCAAACGCCCGCTGCTGCTCATGGCGGCAGGGGCCAACCGGCACGACGTATGCGGCCACCTGCGCCGCTTCATCGACACCACCGGCATGTTCTTCTTCTCCACCCAGATGGGGAAAGGGGCGGTCGACCAGCGGCACCCCCGGTCTCTCGGCACGGCGGCACTCTCTGACCACGACTACCTGCACTGCGCCATCGAACGTGCCGACTGCATCGTCAACGTGGGGCACGACGTGGTGGAGAAGCCGCCCTTCTTCATGCACCGCGACGACGGGCGCACCGTCATCCACGTGAACGTCTTCCCGGCGCAGGTCGATGACGTGTACTTCCCGCAGCTTGAGGTGGTGGGCGACATCGGCGAATCGCTGCAACTCATGGCCGACATCGTCGGACGCTGCCCCGGCGCGGACGACGACTACCTCAGGCGCATCAAGGAACACATCGACGCCCACGTCTACGCCACCGGCCTCACCAACTCCTTTCCGCCCACGCCTCAGAGCATCGTCAGCGAGGTGCGCGAAGCCATGCCCGAGAACGGCGTGCTGGCCCTCGACAACGGCATGTACAAGCTGTGGTTCGCCCGCAACTACCGCGCCTATGCCCCCAACACCCTGCTGCTGGACAACGCCCTCGCCACCATGGGGGCGGGCCTTCCCTCGGCCCTTGCCGTGGCCCTGCTGCGCCCCGGCACCCCCGTGGCGGCCCTGTGCGGCGACGGCGGGTTCATGATGAACTCGCAGGAACTCGAGACGGCGGTGCGCCTCGGCGTCGACCTCACGGTCATGGTGCTGCGCGACGACGGCTACGGCATGATCAAATGGAAGCAGGCGGGCATGGAACTGCCCGTGCATGGTCTCGACTTCGGCAACCCCGACTTCGTGCGCTACGCCGAAAGCTACGGGGCCACGGGGCATCGCGTCTCAGCCCCTGACGGGCTGCGCCAGACCCTGCGCCGCTGCCTCGCCACGCCGGGCGTCCATCTCATCGAAGTCCCGGTGGACTACAGCGAGAACGAAAAGGTCTTCATCGAAGAACTCCGCAGCAAGACATGCCTGCTGTGACGCGTGAAGGAGACACCATGAGCAGCATCACCGTCCGCAACCCCTTCGACCTCTCCACCGTCGGCGAAGTGCCCCTCATGTCCGAAGCAGAGGCCTTCGCCGCACTTGAGCGCGCCCATGCCCTGCATGGCGACCCGGCGCACCGCATCCCCGCCCATGAACGTCTCGCCATCCTCGAACGGCTGGCGACGCTCATGCGTACCCACGCCGAAGCACTTGTGCGCGATGCCGTCCGCGAAGGCGGCAAACCATGGGCCGACAGCGTGGTGGAGGTGGAACGCGCCATCGACGGCGTGCGCTGGGCCGCGCGTGAACTGGCACAACTCGGCGGACGCGAGGTGCCCATGGGCCTTACCCCGGCCTCGGCAGGGCGGCTGGCCTTCACGGTACGCGAACCACGCGGGGTGGTGCTTGCCATCAGCGCGTTCAACCACCCGGTGAACCTCATCGTGCATCAGGCGGTTCCCGCATTCGCGGCGGGTTGCCCCGTTCTGGTCAAGCCCGCGTCGGCGACACCACTTTCGTGTCGCAACGTGCTGCGCCTCATGCACGAGGCCGGAGTGCCCGAAGCATGGGCCACCATGCTGCCCTGCGCCGCCGCCACGGCGGAGAAGCTGGTCGCCGACCCGCGCGTGGCCTTTCTCTCGTTCATCGGGTCGTCGCGTGTGGGCTGGCACCTGCGCTCGAAGCTGGCCCCCGGTGCCACCTGCGCACTGGAACACGGCGGGGCCGCCCCCGTCGTGCTGGACGCCAGCGCCGACCTTGACGCCGCACTCCCCCTGTTGCTCAAAGGCGGTTTCTACCATGCAGGGCAGGTATGCGTTTCGGTGCAGCGTGTCTTCGCCCCGCACGAAACGGCGCGCACGTTCGCCGAACGCCTTGCCGCAGCGGCGGCGCAACTGCCCACCGGCGACCCCATGCGACACGACACCGCAGTGGGGCCGCTCATCGACCCGCGAGAGGTGTCGCGCGTCCATGAATGGGTCGAGGAGGCACGGGCAGGCGGAGGCACGGTGCTGTGCGGCGGTGCCCCCCTTTCGGAGACGCTATACTCCCCCACGGTGGTCTATGACCCGCCGCAGGGCTGTCGCCTTGCCCGCAACGAAGTGTTCGGCCCGGTGGTGGCGGTCTTCTCCACACGCGACCGCGACGAGGCCATCGCCCGCGCCAACGACGTGCCCTTCATCTTTCAGGCAGCGGTCTTCGCACGCGATGTGGATGTGGCCCTCGACACCGCGCGGCGGCTGAACGCCACCGGGGTCATGGTCAACGACCACACGGCCTTCCGTGTGGACTGGATGCCCTTCGGCGGGCGTGGGGAATCGGGCATGGGTACGGGCGGCATAGGCCCCGCCATGCACGAAATGACGACGGAGAAGCTCATCGTGCTGCGTTCACCCGCATGGGCATGACGGGATGCGACCACAACGGCTTGGGGGTATACAGCGACGGCATAAGAGGGCGCACACGAGAACAGGGTGCATGCAAGAACAGGCGGCGTCTGGCAGACGAGAAGGGCGACGAGACGGGGCAACGAATCTGCACCACGCGGTCATCACGCAACCCGATATGAGGCTGTCTGAGCTCAACGTGCAGCCCACAGCGTATCCGCTCACGGGCGCTTTCGCCTGCACACGCGGCAGCCGAAAGCCTCTCACAGCGAAACGCCCTCCCTGCGCGGAGGGAGGGCTGCCGCGGGCTACAGCCTGCTCACGTACAGGTACATCACGAGGAAATGGCAGAAACTTCCGGCCATGACGAACACGTGGAACAGCTCATGGAAGCCGAAATGCCGTGCCACGTTGGGCCAGCGGCTGGCATAGACCACGGCACCCACGGTGTAGAACAGGCCTCCCGCCAGCAGCCACCACAGCGCCCCGGCGGGCAGGCTCACCACCAGCGGGTACACGCCGACGATGACCATCCACCCCATGCCGAGGTACAACCCCGTCGACAGCCAGCGCGGCGCATGCAGCCAGAACACCTTCACGAAGATGCCAGCCAGCGCCAGCGCCCATACGCTGCCGAAGAGCGACCAGCCCCACGGCCCGCGTAACGGGATGAGGCATATGGGCGTATAGGTCGCCGCGATGTAGACGAAGATCATGCAATGGTCGATGCGCCGCCACAGCCGCACGCCCGCCTCGGAAAGCGGCAACCAGTGGTAGAGCGTACTCGCCGTGTAGAGCATGACCATGGCGGTGCCGAAGACCGCGAAGGTGACGATGTGCCACGGCATGGCGGGCGACGCCACGCGGGCAAGCAACAGCACGGCCCCCACCAGCGCAAGGACAGCGCCAAGACAGTGGGTCAGTCCATTGACGGGTTCCCTCAATCGTACAGCCACGGCTCCCCTCCCGTCGCTACAGGTGCAATGGGATACTACCCGAATGGATGGTCGGCGTCATCCCGTGAGAAGGCTCGATGTCCGCCCTCGATGCCAAGGGAGCATGGCAGCGACCACAGCTGACAGGCGGACGAAGGGGAACGCCAGCCAACGCCACGGAAGCCACACAGTTCGAACAGGGAGACCGCTCATGTCATGGACGCGCGATACCATCCAGACCATCGCCGAACACATCTCCACCCGAGCCCGAAAATGGATCAGGGTGCTGCATCTCTTGTCGGCAGGGCTGTGGATAGGGGGTACGGCGGCACTCACCTCCGTCATCTGCCTCTTCCACCCGCAGAGTCCTGCTGAACTGCTCGCCCAGAACCGCATCCTCATGACCATCGACTTCTTCATCATCGCACCGGGGGCGCTAGGCTGTCTTGCAAGCGGCATCCTCTACGCCCGCAGGACCCCGTACGGCTTTCTCAGATTCCGGTGGATCATCGCCAAATGGCTGGTGAACATCGGCTTCATCGTGTTCGGCGGGCTCGTGGTCGTGCCATGGCTTGAGCGGGGCATCGCCCGGAGTCTGGCCATACAGGACATCCCCACCGAGACGTGGAGCATCATCGGCATGCACCTGACCGTGAACACCCTGCAATGGGCCACCATCATCCTTGTGGTCATCATCTCGGTGTTCAAGCCGTGGGGCAGGACCCGCTTCGATGTCTAGCCTGCCCAGCGCCGGACGCGATACGGGCTACCTGTACATGGGCAGCACACCGAAGACGAAGAGCGTGTGGCACACGGCGGTGACGAGGCCGAAGGCCAGCAGTGCAGGCACCGTAAGGCTGCCGCCGCCGACACGGTAGCCCGGCGCGGGACGTGTGGCGCGACTCGCCCGCAGCATGAGTGCGGGAACGACCACCGACCACACCGTGGCGGCAAGCCCCGCCCAGCCGATGGCCAGCAGGAAGCCGTCAGGCCACAGCAGACCGCCCACGGTGGGAGGGCCGAAGGTGACCAGCGTGGTCTTCGTGCGTCCGGCGCGCGTGTCGTCGAAGCGGCACAGGTCGGCGATGTAGTCGAACAGGCCCAAGCCCGCCCCGAGAAACGACGTCGCCACCGCAAGCGCAGAGAAGGCTTCGAGCATCCGCAGGATGAACCCGCTGTTCAGGTTGGAACCTGCCGCACGCACGAGGTCGCCCACGTTGCCGCCTGCGGCGATGACATCCCTGAACTCCGCGCGGGGGATGGTGCCGTCGCACGCCACTATCCACAGCAGGTAGCAGACGAGGGCGATGCCCGTGCCCCCCACGAGACAGCGGTTGATGTCGGCGGGCCTGCGCCCGAAGTACTTCACGAGGCTGGGCACGCTGGCGTGGAAGCAGAACGAGGTGAGATAGGTCGAGAGGGCCCCCCACACGAAGAGGGCCGAACCGCCTTCGCCTCCGGCGTCGAAGAGTACGTCGGCGCGGATGTCCGAGAGCATCCCGGACATGGAGAGGATGAAGCTGACGACCATGCCACCCATCATGATGACGGACAGACGGTCGACGATCCATGTGCTCCACCACACACATGCCGCCAGCAGCAACGCGAAGGAGAGGCCCGCCGCCAGCTTCGAGGGTTCGTAGCCCGAGACCGCCAGCAGGGTGTGCCGCATGATGGAACCGCCCCCGCTGACGTAGGCGTAGACGAGGATGTACAGCACGAAAGCCACGGCCGCGCCGTTGATGACGCTCCAGCCGGGGCCGAGTGTCTCGCGGACGAGGGTGTGGAAGCTGGCCCCCGGTTCGAAATGCAGGTTCACCTCGAGCAGTGCCTGACTCGAAAGCAGCATGACCAGCCACGCCAGCAGCATGACCGCAAGCGACCAGCCGAACCACATGCCCGCCGAGATGGTGGGCAGGGCGAGCATGCCTGCGCCGATGGACGTACCGGCGATGATCATGGTGCCACCGAAGACTCCGGGGCGATGTGCCGCGTTCTGCCCGGGGCGATGAGCCGCGTTCTGCATGGATACTCCCTCGATAAATGAAAAGAGGAGCGCGCTATGCACTCCTCATTGTTGAACAGAGTCGTGTCGACGTTCCGTTGGACTTCGCCCCGCGACGACTCCGGGGCGGCTGACAGGAACGGGGGTTGTACCGTGCAACCCTCGCAGGGGCAAGCACGGCGCGAATCTCATGCAGAAGGCCACCCGCGCCGCCTCATGTCGCCGTGAAGCGCTTGCCGTACCCCGGCCAATGTCCGTTACCCCCTCAGGCGCGGCGGGTACGGCGTGCCGGGACTGGGCCACCCGTCTTGACCGGGACGGTACGCTTGCGCCTGCGTCCGAGAATGGCAAGAAGCGGACGCGCCTTGGCGAACAGCGTCTCCTCCACGGTCTCGTCGATCATGAGCGAATAGAGGTCTCGCCCCATATGACGCCGTACGCGCATCCCCATCTCGCGAAGGCGTGCCGCACAGTCTGCGACGCACAGCCCCGGCGACACCGGAGGTACATTCTGGTGCGCCCTGCCGACCGGTAGCGGACGGGCTCCATCAGCCTCCTGTCCGGCATGATGCGCAGCATGGTGTCCGGGGAGAGGCACGATGCCATCATCCCGGCTGCCGACCGAGGTCGCCGCAAGCAGCCGCGCTATGCCTGCCGCTGGCATACCCTGCGGCACCATCAGAACGTGCGCGTCCGTGCCGGACTCCACATCCATGCCGGAAGCGACCCCCAGAATGATGAGGTCTGCGCCAATCTCGCGCACGGTCCGGTCGACCACCACCGGAAGGTCGCCTTCACGGTAGAGACAGTCGAGGTCGAAACGGTAGCGCTCGGCAAGGAGCAAGGCCTCGGCAAGCAGGCTTGCGGCACGGCGACGTATGGGCGCACATCCCGTCGCGAACCCCACGCCCGGCTGCCGTTCAGCCCCGACGGCCAGTGCCGTCACCCTGCACTTGCGCCGTGACGCGAAGGCGAGGGCCTGCTCCAGTACCACCAGAGCATGGCCCCCGTCGACGAGAGGTACGAGGATGCGATCAAGCCTGACCATGCGCCCCGGCGACGCCGCCGGCACGTTCCGCGGCACGCCCCCTCCACATGGAACCGAGGATGATGACCGCCCCGATGAACAGCGCGAAGCACATGCACACGAAGCTGACCCGACCGAGGATGGTCAGTGTCGATGCCGACAGGTCCATAAGGCCCAGCTTCACGAGATAGCCCGGCAGGGCGATACAGCGGCTCACCGCCACGATGAGCATGATGGTGGCCATGACGACCTTGATCATGTGTTCGCGGACATAGGTGGTGCCGATGGCGCCAAGCTGCACGCCCAGCAGCGAACCGCCGAGGATGATGAGCACCAGACGGATGTCCACAAGCCCGTGCATGGCCCAGTTGATCGACCCCCCGAGACCCATGATGAACGCCACGACCAGTTCCGTGGCGGAAGCCATGATGCCGGGAACACCCAGAACATAGATCATGCCGGGAACGCCCACGAAACCGCCCACGGCGATGGTAGCGGCGAGCAACCCCGTGGCGAGGCCCACCGGAACGGTGAACCAGAATGAGATGCGTATGCCCGAGGTCTTGAACGTGACCATGGGCGGCAGTTCTATCTGTTGCAGGCGACGGGCCAGCGGGGGCGTTCCCTCGGGGATATGGCATCGCGCGCAACGAATCGCGTCCTGCATCACGTAGCCGCCCACGATGACGAGGACCGCCACGAACGACAGGCTCACATAGAGGTCCGAACCGGCCTGACCCCATGTCTGAAGCACCATCTGCTGGATGCGGATGCCGCCCTGTACCCCCACGGCCGCCGAGATGGCCATGTACAGGCCCAGCTTGAGGTCCACCTGCCCGTACTTGAAGCGCTTGATGGTGCCCACGAGGGCCTTGGGGAACTTGTGGCACATGTTGCTGGCCACAGCCACCGTACCGGGTACCCCAAGGCTCATCATGCCGGGCGTGAGCACGAACGCCCCCCCGGAACCGATGAAGCCGCTGACCAGACCGCCGATGAAGCCGACGATGAAGAGGAACGCCACCGAGGCGGCATTGAGTTCGATGAAGCGCGAAGGGTCGAGCGCGAGAATATCCATGCCGATGCTCCTGTCATGCCTTCACGGTGGCGCGTGCCGAAGGGCGTGCCACCGTGGTTTCTGCGGCCTTGCGGGCTTGCGGGCGCGCATTCACTCCGAGGACGCTCCACAGGTCGCTGGCGAACGTGCCATGGACGTACGAGAACGCGAACACCGTCGCTATGGGGCCTGCGGCCCACAACGACCCGCGGGCGAACATGGACGTGATGACTTCGGCGTGGGTGAACACCGCCGCATACATGGCGACGGTCAACAGACCGAAGACGGTCATGCGTCCCACGGGTTTACGGTCAGTCTTTGCAGCCATTGACTCTCTCCCTTGGTTTGCCCGCGCTGCGGGTCATGCCTACGGAGGGGCACAAGCCCTCCTAGTCGACCGTGAACAGGGCCAAAGGCATCCGGCCCTGCAATCGCAAGCCCTCTTCAGGCTCGCTCAAGACCATCTCCACACGTCCCAGCGACCGGGTCATGCGGGTGATGGCGTCTCCAATCTCCGCGAAACACACTTCGTGGCCTGCCGGCACCCCGCACGCCCGGGCGGCTTCCAGCCAGTAGCGGGCCGAAACCCCAGCCTGTGCGGTGTAGGCCTCTCGTGTGCTGTCCCCTGCCTCTGCCGGCCCTACGGTCAGGAAGGTCAGCGCGGCATCCATGCGACCCGCCAGCGAGATGGCGTACCCCGCAAGCCGCGCCGAAAAACCCGCGCCATGTCCCACGACCAGCAGGCGCTTGCGCCCCTGTCCCTCGCGGCGCATGACCGCCCCGGCAAGCAGCATCTCCCCCGCCTCGGCAAGGGCGATGGCCTCCGCGTAGTCGGCCAGACGCTCTTCGATGGCGTTGACGCGTCCTGCGCGTACGCCGTCGGGCACGTCACGGGCGCCTCGACGCAACAATGAAAACCACTTCGGTCTCATCCCTGACTCCTGAAATCCCATCAGACGCGCTGCCGGGGTGCAGGACGGGAGGTCACCGTCTTGCCTGCCACCGGGGTCGGGCGCCGGTCTTGCCGGGTTTCAAGCGAACGGACGAGATAGGCGGCCTCCGTCTTCTGGTCACGTTCTGCGAAAGCCACCGCGGCGAAGAGCGTCTCAACGGAATGGCGGATGGTTCCCATTTTGCTTCTCCCGGCTTCATGTTTTTTGTGAGAGCCATAACAAGCCCCGTGCCAAGCGCGATTCCGATCACAACCATTCAAAATGATGAGACATTCACTGCACGGATCTCCACAGCGCAAAAAGCCTCGTGTTGCGATATGCAACACGAGGCCACTTCAAAGGCACAATACTACTTGCTTTTCACAAGGTTAGGCTGAAAAATACACACATGCTGCATAATGCAACACCAGAGCAGGATGCAGCAGACGGCAACACCGGGCATGGAGGTAGCGAACGGCATGATCTTCTTCAGGAAACTCATCGAACCCGGCTGCGCCCCGGAAGAGACAGCGGAAGACCCTACCACGCTTCGGGGCAAGGTCGCCGCAGCGAAACTCCCCGAAGACGCGCAGCGGGCCGCAGAGGCCGAAATCGCGCGCATGGAGAAGACCGACCCCTCGGTCGCCGAATATGCCATCGCCCTCGGCTACGTGGAGTGCCTGCTGTCACTGCCATGGTCGGACATGGCCCCCGCGTCGTTCGACCTCCATGGCGCCGCCCGCGTCTTCGACGCGAGTCATGCGGGACTGGGACAGGTTCGCGAACGGGTGCTGGAGCATCTCGCCGCCCACGCCCTCGGGGCATCACGCCCCTTCTCGCTGCTGGTGGTGGATGACGAACCCATAGCGCGGGCGAACCTCGAACTCGTCCTGCGGCGCGAGGGGCACCATGTCGAGGTTGCCGCCAACGGGGAGGAGGCGTTGCGACGTTTCGACGGGCAGGAGTTCGACCTCGTCGTCTCCGACCTCAAGATGGACACCATGGACGGCCAGCAACTGCTCGAGGCGATACGCGAACGGTCGCCCGAGACGCAGTGCATCATCGTCACCGGATTCGCCACCGTCGACAGTGCCGTCCGGGCCATGCGCTCGGGTGCCGTGCACTATCTCACCAAGCCCATCGACCTTGACGACCTGCGCGCTGCCGTGGCCGACGTGCTGCGCGGCCGCCGGGCACGCTACCGGATGCGCGCCCCCCTGCTGTGCTTCGTGGGCCCGCCCGGCGTGGGCAAGACATCGGTGGGGCAGGCCATCGCCAAGGCCATGAACCGCCCCTTCGTGCGCCTGTCGCTGGCCGACCTGCGCGACGAGGCCGAACTGCGCGGACACCGGCGCACCTACGCGGGCGCCATGCCCGGGCGCATCATGCAGGCCCTGCGCACGGCCGGAGTGCGCAACCCCGTCTTCATGCTCGACGAGATGGACAAGATGGGGCAGGACGCCCGTAGCGACCCCGCCATGGCCCTTCTCGAACTGCTCGACCCCGAGCAGAACGACCGTTTCCTCGACCGCTACGTGGACCTTCCCTTCGACCTTTCGGAGGTCATGTTCATCGCCACGGCCAACGACACCTCGCGTATGCGCGGACCACTGCTCGACAGGCTCGAGGTGGTGCCCTTCGCCGGGTACTCCGAAGACGAGAAGGCCGACATCGCCTCACGCTTCCTGCTGCCGCGCCAACTGCGCGAGCACGGGCTCGTGCACCCGCGCCCCGTGGTCGCGGACGAGGCCCTGCGCCGCATCGTACGTGACTATACCGACGAGGCGGGCGTGCGCGGGCTCGAGCGTGAACTGGCCCGACTGTGCCGCAAACTCGCACGCCTGCACATGGAGGGGCACGCCCCACTCCCCGCCGGACTGGACGCGGAGCAGGTCACCGCGCTTCTCGGCCCCGCCCGCTACAACCACGACAGGACGGGCGGCGGGCAGCACACGGGCCGAGCCACCGGGCTTGTCTGGTCGGAGAAGGGCGGCGAGGTCATCTTCGTGGAGGTCTCGACCATGGGGGGCTCGGGCCAGCTCATCCTCACCGGTTCGCTGGGTGACGTACTCAAGGAATCGGCCCGCATCGCCCTGAGCCACCTGCGCAGCACCCCCGACGTGTTCGGCCTGCGCGCCGTCCCGTTCGACAGGCTCGACATCCACATCCACATCCCGGCGGGCGACGTGGCCAAGGACGGCCCCTCTGCGGGGGTGACCATCGCCGCCGCGCTGGTCTCGCGCCTTGCGGGCAGACCCGCCCGCGCCGATGTGGCCCTCTCGGGCGAACTATCGCTGGGCGGCAGCCTGCTGCCCGTGAGCGGCATCCGCGAGAAAGTCCTCGCCGCGGCGCGCGGCGGCGCGCGCACCGTCATCCTGCCCCGGGCCAACGCCCCTGACGTGGCCAACCTGCGAGCCACGGTTCAACGCCTGCCGCGCATCGAACTGGTCGGCAGCGTTTCAGATGCGCTCGAAATCGTCCTTGCCCCTGCCGCGCAGCCCGCGACAAAGGGAGGCCTCGACGCATGAGACCTCCCCTTTTCGGCACGCTCCGCGCCAACCTCCGGCAGCTTGTGATGGCGGGCATCGCCCTCTCCATTCTCGGCATCAGCGTACTTGGCGGCATGTCATACTCCTACCTGCTGCAACTG
Organism: Nitratidesulfovibrio vulgaris str. Hildenborough; assembly: GCF_000195755.1. NCBI lineage: Bacteria > Pseudomonadati > Thermodesulfobacteriota > Desulfovibrionia > Desulfovibrionales > Desulfovibrionaceae > Nitratidesulfovibrio > Nitratidesulfovibrio vulgaris. The sequence goes on from NC_002937.3 coordinate 3,481,388, forward strand.
GATGACGCGCTTGGTCTTGCCGAGGTGGTAGACGACCTCAGCAGCGACATCCTCGAGATACGCCGATATGAGAAGAACTACCTTCTCTACGTCATGGAGGAGGACTACACCGAGAACCTCGCCTTCATCGAACGCGCCCTCGGCGTCACGAACGTCATCCTGCCCCCCGACGGCACGGGGATGCTTGGCACCGACGAACAGGGCAGGCACGCCATCGTCGCCCTGCGCCAGCAACTGCACGGCTACCGCGCCACCATCACGCGGCTGGAACAGCTGCGGCGGCAAGGCGACAACCGGCAGGCAGACTCGCTGCTCAACGACCTGCGCGAAGAGGGGAAGCGCCTCGTGGAGGGCGCACGGCAAATCGCAGCCTACCAGCGGTCGCGCATCCTCGGCATGGTCTCGAAGCTCAAGCAGCAGCTGCTCATCTCCATCCTCGGCTTTCTCGCCGTGGCCGTGTTCTTCTCATGGCTGGTGGGACGCAGGCTTCTGGGGGCCTTCACCCTCATCGAGAACGCCACCCGGGGCATCGTGCAGGGCGACTTCAAGCCGTTGCCCCTTCCGGACAGCCGCGACGAGTCACGCAGCGTCGTCAAGGCACTCAATCACATGATCGAGGAACTGGAGAACCGCCAGAACCAGCTCGTCCAGGAGAAGAAGCTCGCCTCGCTGGGGGTGCTCACGTCCGGCATAGCGCACCAGCTGAACAACCCCCTCAACAACATCTCCACCTCGTGCCAGATACTGCAGGAGGACATCGGTTCGGGCGACGCCGAACTCCACGCGCGCATGTTGCGGAACATCCATCAGGAGGTGCTGCGCTCGCGCGACATCGTGAAGGGACTGCTCGAATTCGCGCGCGAGAAGGACTTCTCGCTCGTGCCACAACGACTGGCCGATGTGGTGGAAAGGGCCGTGTCGCTGGTCTCCAGCGAAGTGCCCGCAGGGGTGACGCTCTCCGCCAGCGTACCTCCCGACATGGTGGTGCCCCTCGACGCACAGCACATGCAGGAGGCGCTCATCAACCTGCTCATCAACGCCATACAGGCCATTCCCGCGCCCCCCGGCACCATCACCGTCTCGGCCACGCGCGTGCCCGGACGCGACATGGTGGCGCTGCGCGTCGAGGACACGGGTACGGGCATCCCGCCGGAACACCTCGGCCGCATCTTCGACCCCTTCTTCACGCTCAAGGCCGTGGGCAAGGGCACGGGGCTTGGTCTCTCCATCGTCTTCGGGGTGGTCAAGAAGCACGGCGGACGGGTGACCGTCGAAAGCGAACCGGGCAAGGGCACCGCGTTCATCATCCATCTTCACGATAACGACGCCGCCGGAAGGGGAATGCACACATGACGCACCGCATCCTTGTGGTCGACGACGAGGCCATCGCCCGCGACAACCTCGCTATCCTCCTTCGCAAGCGCAAGTACGAGGTCGACACCGCAGCCAACGGCGAAGAGGCCATGCGCGCCCTCGCCGGGGCCGACTACGACCTCGTGCTCACCGACCTCATGATGGACGACATGGACGGCATGGCCCTGCTGCGGCACATCAGGCAGCACCACGCCGACACCGAGGTCATCATGATCACCGGATACGCCACGGTGGAGACGGCTGTCCTTGCCATGCAGGAGGGAGCCTATCACTACCTCGCCAAGCCCTACCGCATCGAAGAGGCGCGGGCACTGGTCCAGAAGGCGCTGGAGAAGCGGGCGCTGAATCAGGAGGTGCATCGCCTGCGAGAGCAATTGCGCGAACGCTCGCTCCCGGTGCCCATTCTCGGCAGCGCACCGTGCATCGTCGAACTCAAGCGGCTCATCGCCAAGGTGGCCCCTGCAGAGGCGTCGGTGCTCATCCTCGGCGAGACCGGTACAGGCAAGGAGCTTGCCGCGAGGATGGTGCACCTCTTCAGCCGTCGTTCCGACAGGCGCTTTCTGGCCATCAACTGCGGGGCGTTCAATGACGCGCTGCTCGAAAGCGAACTCTTCGGCCACGAGCAAGGAGCCTTCTCGGGGGCGGCGCGCCTCAAGAAAGGGCTGTTCGAGGCGGCGGAGGGCGGAACCCTCTTTCTCGACGAAGTGGGCGAGATGTCACTCGCCATGCAGGTGAAGCTGCTGCGCACGCTGCAGGAGAGGAGCATCCGACGGGTGGGGGGCACTGTGGACATTCCGGTGGACGTGCGCCTTGTGGCGGCCACCAACCGCGACCTCAAGCGCGAGGCCGAGGCGGGCACCTTCCGGGCCGACCTCTTCTACCGCCTGAACGTCGTCTCACTGCGTATGCCGCCGCTTTCGGAACGCCGTGCGGACATCCCCCTGCTGGCGCGGTACTTCACCGAGAAGAGCGCCCGGGACATGCAGGTCGCCCCCCCCGCCATCGGACAGGATGCCCTCGACGCGCTGGCCCGCTACCCGTTTCCCGGCAACGTCAGGGAGTTGCAGAACATCATGGAGCGGGCCGTGGTGCTGTGCAGCGACGGCGTCATCAAGGCGGGGCATCTGCCGCCCGACCTGTTCGAAGCCCCCGACCACGTGATGCGCGGGGACGAACGCAAGGCACTGACCCTTGATGACAACGAGAGGGACCACATCATGTGGATGCTCGAACATGCGGGGGGCAACCGCACGCTGGCGGCACGGCTTCTGGGCATCGACCGGGCCTCGTTGTGGCGGAAGCTCAAACGGTTCGGCGTGGAGGCGGGGTAGCACCCCGGCGCCGCAACAGCCGCCGCCCGGACGCAGCGCGGCCCACGGGATGCGGGGCCTTCGCCGGTAACCCGTGCCAGCCCTGCACCCCTCCTTCCCCATTCCTGCCGGGTACGACCGGGCGTGGCAGCCAGAGTGAACCCCAAGGGGGCGATACTCGCCCCTTGCCTCCCGGGTCCACTGGCACCTTCCCTCGTACAGGGCAGGGGGTATGCAGGGAGTCAAGGCTATGGGCCATGGGGGCGGCGTGGCAGCACCTTCGCCCTTGCAGCGACAGGACCTGCCCGCAACGGGGAAGGGCAAGGGGCGACGCCACGAGACAGCCCCTTGCAGAAGCGAAGGCAAAGAAAGTTTTTTTCTGCCATGGAAACGGCACACCGGCATGACCGCATGAAAAAAGCACCTGCCGCTTTTACGCTGCAAGTGCTTGTTTCCATTAGTGGTGGGCAATGCAAGATTCGAACTTGCGGCCTTTGGCTCCGGAGGCCAACGCTCTATCCATCTGAGCTAATTGCCCTGAACCGCCTCTTTTAGCTCTTGCCAAGTTCCACTGTCAAGCACATACTCTGTTCCGTCGCGTTCGCGAGGTCATTCCTGCCGTTCCGCACATCCTTTCCGACAAGATTGCAAAAACCGCCCCCGGAAGGTCCCCTTTTCGCTGGCGCGTCGTACACATTTTTGCTAATAAAGGCCCTGCAACGGCTCATATGCTCCCGACGGGAGTCCGGCCCGGCGCAGCGGACATGCACAGGAGACTCCCATGCAACGTTTCGTCTTCGCCGTCTCCGGCGCCAGCGGCATGCCGCTGGCCGTGACGCTGCTTCGGGCCATGGCCACCATCCCGAACGTGGAGACGCATCTCGTGGTCTCGGACGCGGCGCGTCAGGTGCTGCATCACGAATCATCCCTCGACCTGCCAGACCTCGCCGCCCATGCCCACACGGTGCATTCGTGTGACGACTTCGCGGCAGGCCCCGCCAGCGGTTCGTGGCGGCACAGCGGCATGGTGGTATGTCCCTGTTCGATGGCGACGCTAGCCGCCATCGCGCACGGCACAGGTACCAACCTCATCCACCGCGCGGCAGACGTCACCCTCAAGGAACGCAGGCCGCTGGTGCTGGTGGCCCGGGAGACGCCCCTTTCACGGGTGCATCTGGCCAACATGCTTGCCGCGACCGAAGCGGGCGCCACGGTGATGCCACCATGCCCCGGTTTCTACGGCAAGCCGCTGTCCGTACAGGACGTGCTCGACCACCTTGCCGGACGGGTGCTCGACCAGCTGGGGCTTCCGCATCATCTGGGGCATCGCTGGCAAGGCGGATAACTCCGGTACGGCATCCCCCCGACCCGATGGACCACCCCACGGGTATCGCGTCACAGGCCCGGGAACGGCGTTCGCGCCATCCTCCAACCCCCTTTCGGAGCAAGTCATGCAGACCCGCATCACATGGCACGGTCATTCGAACTTCCAGGTCGCCTCCGGTGGCACCAACGTGCTCATCGACCCGTTCTTCGACGGCAACCCCGTCGCCGCAGCGCGATGGGACGCCATCGACCGGCCCGACCTCGTTCTCGTGACACACGACCATGGCGACCATGTGGGTCAGGCCATCGACATCTGCAAGGCCACGGGGGCGAAACTGGGCTGTGTGGTCGGCACGGATGCCCGCCTCGTCGAGGCGGGGCTGCCGCGTGAACTGGTGCTGAACGGCATCGGCTTCAACATCGGCGGCACGGTGGAATGCGCCGGAGCGCGCATCACCATGACACAGGCGTACCACTCTTCGGAGTCGGGCGTTCCGGTAGGCTACATCGTGACCATGCCGGACGGATTCACCTTCTACCATGCGGGCGACACGGGCATCTTCTCGGAGATGGAGCTATGGGGCCGCCTGTATGCCATCGACCTCGCCCTGTTGCCCATAGGCGGGGTGTTCACCATGGACCCGCGTCAGGCCGCACTCGCGTGCAGCCTCTTGCGTGCACGGTCCGTGATTCCCATGCACTGGGGAACGTTCCCCGTGCTGGAGCAGAACACCACGCGCTTCAGGGAGCAACTTGCGAACCACGCTCCGGACTGCCGACTGTTCAACATGACGCCAGGCGAGAGCCTGACTCTCGACAGAAGCCAGGAAGGGTGCGCCTGCTAGGGCGTACCGTGTGCGTCGGGCCTCGAACGTCATGCCGAATGGAAAGGCGGACGAAGTCTGGTTCGTGTATCTGCTGCGATGTGCCGACGGCACGCTGTACTGCGGCGTGACCAACAACATCGAAAGACGTCTCACGCAGCACCATCGGGGCAGGGGAGCGCGCTACACCCGCGGCCGCGCTCCATTCATCCTGCTCGGACATGCGCCCTTCCCCGGCAGGGGAGAGGCGCAGCGGGTTGAGTATCGCATCAAACGGCAACCGACCGACCAGAAGCTCGCCTGCCTCGCCACCATCGGCGGGGATGCGTTCGTGGCCGGGGCGCTGCAATCCGCGCCAGCGGAAGGAATCACATGGAATCCGTAGAATCGTTCAAGGACCTCCCCCTCGAAGAGGAACTGCTCAAGGCCATCGAAGAACTCGGCTTCACCGAGCCCTCGCCCATCCAGTCCATCGCCATCCCCCGCCTGCTTGAAGGCCGCGACGTGATAGGTCAGGCCCAGACCGGCACCGGCAAGACCGCCGCCTTCGGTCTGCCCCTGCTTCAGCGCATCGACGCCGCCGACCGCTCGGTACAGGCCCTCGTGCTCTGTCCCACCCGTGAACTGGCCCTGCAGGTGGCCAATGGCCTCACCGCCCTCGCCAAGCATCTGCGCGGGGTACGCATCCTCTCCGTGTACGGCGGCCAGCCCATCGAACCGCAGGCCTCCGCCCTGCGCCGTGGCGCACAGGTCGTCGTGGGTACGCCCGGGCGCATCCTCGACCATATCAACCGCGGCACCCTGCAACTCGGCGTCGTGCGCATGACCGTGCTCGACGAAGCCGACGAAATGCTCGACATGGGCTTTCGCGAGGACATCGAACGCATCCTCAGCGAAATGCCCGAATGGGTGCAGTCTGCGTTCTTCTCCGCCACCATGCCCGACGGCATCCTCGAACTCGCCCGCCGCTTCCTGCGCGAACCCGAGTTGCTGCGCGTGACGCGCCGCCAGCTTACCGTCGCCAATACGGAACAGGCATGGTTCGAAGTGCGGCCCTTCCGCCGCGTGGACGCCGTATGCCGAATTTTCGACGCCTACATTCCGCGCAAGGCCATCGTCTTCCGCGCCACCAAGCAGGGCGTCGATGAACTGGCCGCCGCACTCCAGCAGCGCGGCATCCTCGCCGACGCCCTGCACGGCGACCTCAACCAGACCCAGCGCGAACGTGTCATGTCCCGCTTCCGCGCCGGGGGCATCTCCGTGCTGGTCGCCACCGACGTGGCAGCCCGTGGTCTGGACGTTGACGACGTGGACACCGTCATCAACTTCGACCTGCCCAACGACCCCGAGACCTACGTGCACCGCATAGGCCGCACTGGCCGTGCAGGCCGCACCGGCAGGGCCTTCTCGTTCGCCGCAGGTCGCGACGTGTACAAGTTGCGCGACATCCAGCGCGTGACCGGGTCGCGCATCGACCGCCGCGCCATGCCCACCGCCGCCGACGCCTCCCGCGCCCGCACCGGGCAGTTGCTTGAGGAAGTCGCCGCCGGGCTTGCCAGCGCCGAGACCTCGGCCTGCCTGCCTGTGGTGGAGAAGCTCATCGCCGAAGGCGCCGACCCGACCCAGCTTGCCGCCACGCTGCTGCGCATGATCATGCAGCGCGACCGCATCGACCTGCCGGGTGCCCGCCAGACCGATGACATCGGCACCGGGCGCGTGCGCCTGTTCTTCAACGTGGGGCGCCGTATGCGCATCACCCCGCGTGACCTCGTGGGCGCCATCGCCGGTGAGACGGGCATCTCCGGCCGTTCCATCGGTTCCATCGAAATCCACGACCGCTTCTCGTTCGTGGAAGTGGATGCCTCCATCGCCCCCGAAGTGGTGTCGGTGATGCACGGCAACCAGATTCGCGGCTTCCGCCTCGCCGTGGAACAGGCAAGCCCCCGTGAGGGTCAGGACCGCGCCGCTTAAGCACGCCGCCTGCATCCTCCCGCCTGACAAGTAGAAAGAAAGCCCGACCCCCTGACGAAACTCAGATGGGGTCGGGCTTTTCCATTGAGGGCAGCCAGCCACCACCGCTGCAGCATCTCAGACCGCAAGCACGTAGCTATTCCCCCTTGAGAAATGGATGGAGCATGACTCCTGTCCATGTTTCGGTCAGCCAATCATGCCCGGATTGAGGTGATGCTGGCGAATCTGCTGCAAAAACGAGCCTTTTAGCTTCAATGCCGCCGTCCATGTACGACCTGTGTTCGGACGATGCCTGAACCAGTCTACTCTCGCGTCGCCATCCGCATTGGATTCACTCTTGCCCCACCCCTGTCCTGGCACCAACTGTTAACGAGAGAGTAGACTGGCTATCATCCTTCGTGCACGCAGTGGAGGTGTTCAGATAACCCGTGGACTGATGATAGAGCAGACAGAGTTCCTGATGACACCTGATTGAACCATTAGGCTGGAGGAGGTCGTCGTGAAGTCATTGCCCATCGTATGGCAGCGCCTGGTCGATCCAGAAGGCAACACGTGCGGCCGCTGCGGGAACACACACGAAAGCGTGTTGGCGGCTGTAGAGGCGTTGAAGGAGATTCTGAAACCATTGGATGTGGCACCGATTCTTGAGACCAGAGAAATCGACAGCGAATCATTCAGGGTAGACCCTTCGCAATCGAACCGGATATGGATTGCCGGTAAGCCCATCGAAGAGTGGCTTGATGCCAAGGTTTCAAGTAGCTGCTGTGACACAGTATGCGAGGGTGCCCATTGCCGGACTCTAGAAATCGGTGACCGGACCTTCGAGGTCATCCCGCCGGGCATGGTCATCAAGGCAGCGCTCATCGCAGCGTCGAAGATGGTCGACTCCGCGAAGCGTGCTGGAGGTTGCGCATGTGATACCGGCTGTTGCACACATAGACACTCGCCCTTCTGATTCCGTCGTTCCATAGTCGGTGCCGCGCCCTCACCCTTCCATCCCGAAGGGCCGCACCGCGTCGAGAAAGGCCCGTAACAGCGCGTCGTCGCGCCCCTTGCGCCACGCGAGGTCGAGCCTGATGTCCGGCAAGGGCCCGATAATCGTCCGGTAGGCGACGCCTTCGCGCGGTTCGCGGCGCGTCGCGCCGGGGACGATGGCGACACCTGTACCCGCCGCCACCAGTGCCTTCTGTGTGCCGATGGAGACGGCCTCCTGACCGATGCGCGGCGAGAAGCCCACGCTACGGCACGCCTCGATGATGGCATCATACGCCGCCGGAAAGACCGGACGCGGATACATGACCAGCGGCACGTCCCGCAGGTCGGCGAGGTTCACGCTGTCGCGCCCCGCCAGCGGATGGCGTTCAGGCAGGGCGAGGATGTAGCTGTCGTGCAGGAAGGGTTCGGTGGTGAGGTCGTCGGGCGTCTCCCCGAGGTTGCGGAAGAGCCCCACATCAAGCCTGCCCTCTGCGATGGCGCGGCGCTGCACCAGTGTACCGCTTTCGCGCAACTCCAGCCTCACGGCAGGGTGCCTCTCCCGGAATGCCGCCACACCCGCCGGAAAGCGCGTGGATACGGCGCTGCCTACAAAGCCCACACGCAACCTGCCACGCTCGCCCTGCGCCACACCGCGCACCCTGTCCACAGCCTCTTCAAGCCCCCGCAATACGCCGCGCACGTCTTCAAGGAACGCCTCGCCCTCGGGGGTGAGGAGCACCCTCCGGCTGGTGCGGTCGAAAAGCCGCGCCCCGAGTTCTTCTTCGAGGGCGCGTATCTGCTGGCTGAGAGGGGGTTGCGAGACATGCACCCTGCGTGCGGCCCGCCCGAAATGCAGTTCCTCGGCGAGCGCCACGAAATAGCGGAGTTGACGGAGTTCCATATTGATATGTCCTGCGAATCGATTCGTTGAAAAGTTCGAATTGGACATATCACCGGTGCGGGCATAGCGTCCACCCAGCAACGGATAAGGAGCTTGACCGTGAAAGCAGCCGCGCTTCCCCCAAGGCACTCCCGCAGCCAGTCAGCCATTTTCCCGATGGTCGGCAGGCTGGTCTGGGCGGTACTCGCGGGCCTGCTGGTCGATCCATCTAGGGCCGGGGCGATCGGCGCCCCGGCGCTCCTGCCTGCCTCACGGCAGCTGCCGGGAGACGGCTGGCCCGACATGACGCAAGAGCCCAGCACAGCCATGACGGTGCAGCAAGAAAACCGGCCCCGGACGTGACGGCATCGCCGTCCATCACATGACATAGCCCGCCCACGGGCACGACGACACCGCCTGTCCCGTGCCTGTATATCGAAACGGCCTCCCATACCCTGCCGGGTGGGAGGCCGTTCGACATTGCTCATGCGACAGATGACAGTTCTCGATATGGAGCGCCGCCCCTGCCTGATGGCGACCGCCCGTTCAGGCTGCCGCCATCAGCGAGATGCACTTCCGCACCTCATCTATCCGGGCGTGTACCGTTGCGGCGTTGCCTGTCCGTCAGACTGGCTGACCGCAATGGCGCGCCCCCAGTGGAAGCTGCGTTCGCACCACCTGCCGTGACGCCGCTACAGCAGCGGGAGGTCCCAGTTGAACGTGCTGGCGCGGCGCGCCTCGGGCAGGTTCTTGGGCGGGTATTCGTCGATGCGCACGCCGAAGGCATAGCCCGCTGCATCCAGTTCAGCCCTACGGGCGCTGATGTCCAGCGGCCAGCCGGGGTATATCCACGTGTTCTGACCGTAGCGACGAGCCCAGAACACCTCGCCCTTGGGGCTGGAGAACGGTTCGCCGGGCTTCACGCCCTCAAGCTGATGCCGCGCGATGCCCATGGGCCAGAAGCCGGAAAGCACCACACCCAGCGGCAGGCAGCTTTCTTTGGGCAGGGCGAGCAGGTCTTCGCCCGCAAGTTCGGGGCTGACGATGGCGGCGGAGAAGCCGTGCTCGCGCAGGCATGCCAGCGCCGCCGCGTTGCCGATGTTGCAGAATGGCCCGGCGATGAAGTCCAGGTCGTCACGCTCCGGGAAAAGGCCGAGCTGCCACGGCGCATTGAGCACGAAGTGCCGCGCACCGTTGCGTAGCGCCTGCACCACCATGCGCCGGTGGGCGTCCTCCTCGTCGGGCCAGATGACCGGCGAAAGCCACCATGCCATACGCCCGAACACCGTGCGCGAGACCTCCTGCACCGACTTGGGCGACAGCCACAGCCCGGTGACGACGCCACGCGAACCGCGCGTCTCCATGCCATGGGGGACGGAACTGCGCAGCACCATGTCTGGGCGCTTGCGTCCGCGTACTGGGGCGGGCAGCTTCGGTTCGAAGTCCACGGCTGTGGCCTTGCGCCCGTGGCACTTGGCGAGGCGGTTCTGCCATTCGCGCAGGATGTGCATCATCTCCGGCTCGCGGCGGTCGATGAGGAACACGGGCGTGCCCGCCTTGGGCGTCTTGTGGCGGGGCATCCGCAAGGTGAACGAACCGGCCTTGGGGATGCGGCGCGGTACGGGCTGCGTGGCATGCCACGGTTCATCTTCATAGCCGATGCGCAGGTAGTCCTGCGGCAGCAGTTCGATGCGCGGCTTGAAGTAGACCGTGCCTTCCTTGTCGTGCTGAATCTTGCCGACGAGAAGACCGGAACTGGTCTGCTCGTCGAAGGCGGTGGGGCCCTTCGAGCGTTGCGGCAGGAACCCGGCATGGGTTCCCGGACGGCCCAGCGCCATCTTCAGGATGCGTTCGGCATCCTTCCGCACCTGCGGGTCGTCGGGGTTGTCACGCAACATGCGGTAGGCGGTGACCACATGGAAGACGTAATGCGGCCCCTTCTTGCGGCCTTCTATCTTCCACGAAGAGAGATTGGGCACGTCGAGCAACGTCTTGGACAGCACGTCCAGCGACAGGTCGAGGCATGAGAAGTAGCGGCCCTCGCGCCCCTTCTGGCGGTAGACGCGGCGGCACGGCTGCACGCAGCGCCCGCGCAGGCCGCTCTTGCCGCCCATGTAGCTCGACCAGTAGCAGCGGCCCGAGACGCAGTAGCACAGCGCCCCGTGCACGAAGAGTTCGAGGTCGAGCCCTTCGGGGCAGGCTTCGCCCATGCTCCGCACCTCGTCGATGTTCAGTTCGCGCGGCAGGATGACGCGGTCGGCCCCGAAGGCCTTGGCGGCGCGCAGCCCGTCGGCGTGGGTGACGTTGGCGAGGGTGGAGAAGTGCAACTCACCCTTGAACCCCGCCTGACGCGCCACCTCGGCCACACCGAGGTCTTGCAGGATGAGGGCGTCGGGCATCACGTCGCGGGCGAGGCGGGCGATGAGGCGTCCGGCGGCGTCGGGGTCGCCGGGCTTGAGCATGGTGTTGAGCGCCACGTAGACACGGCGGTCGTGGGTATGGGCCAGTTCGACGAGGCGCGAGAGCTCGGTGAGGCCGAAGTTGTCGGCCTGCATACGGGCGGAGAAGTGCTTGAGACCGAGATATACGGCGTCGGCGCCTGCGGCGATGGCGGCGAGAAAGGCGGAGGTGTCGCCCGCGGGGGCGAGGATCTCTGGCTTGCGATGCATGGCGGAATGGTCCGGGGTGGCGGCAAGGGGCCGCGTTCGGGTGGCGTCGCGCCGGACGGCGCGCCGATGACATATAAATATAGCTCGCGCCGGGAGCAAGCGCAAACACCACGCCACAACGCTCCGGCGGACGATGCGGCACCACCGGGAACCGCCGGAACGGGGGAAATCGCCCCGTGCTACGGGATTGACCGCAAAGCGCCGTGGCACTACATACTTGGACAGGCGATATATGTTCGCGCCATGGCACTGACGGCTGCCCCCGACGTCACATCGCAAGAATGACTTCGGGGTGCATGTCCGTGCCCCTGCCGCACCGTATACGCAGTCCATCATCACAGAATGCGGCCCGCAGACACCTGCCCGCCAAGGAAAGCAACATGCACACCTCCGCCTGCACCGAACTCAAGGTGCTCGACCTCGTGCCCTTCGGCCTCACTTCGGGCGAGGCGCGCTTCTATGCCCTGCGCCTCGAACGGCCAGACTGGGGCACATGGGCCCCCGGCCAGTTTGTCATGCTGCGCCCCGCAGGATGGGCCCTCGACATGCTATGGGCACGTCCCTTCTCCATCTGCCGCGTCAGCCGCCGAGACCTCGTCATCTTCTTTCAGGTCGTCGGGCGGGGTACGCGCCGCCTCGCCGAATTGCATGCCGGAGACACCGTGCACGTGTGGGGACCGCTGGGCAACAGCTTCGCCGTCGAACCCGACACCCCCACGCTGCTGCTTGCCGGCGGCATCGGCATCGCCCCGTTCATCGGCTACGTCCACGAACACCCCAAGCCGTGGAACGTATGGATGGACTTCGGGCACCGCATGCCGCTGGGCTGCTACCCCTTCGACAGCATCAGCGACCGCATCATGGCCGATACGCACATGGAGGAATGCCCCGAAGACCTTCAGAAGTTCATCGACCTTCTGGGCTCCCGCATGGCCGAATTCGCCGAGAAACAGGGGCTGGTCCTCGCCTGCGGACCGACGCCCTTCCTGAAGACGGTGCGCGACCTCGCCCTGCATCACGGCGTACGGACGCAACTGTCGCTCGAGACGCGCATGGCCTGCGGCGTGGGCGCGTGCCTCGGCTGCGTGTGCCGTACCACCGAGAAGTGGCCCGACCCGGCCAAGGCCGAAGGGCGTGTGCAGACCTGCACCAGCGGCCCCATCTTCTGGGCCGACCAGATAACCTTCGACGAGGCGTAGGAGCGCGTATGGACCTCTCCGTCACCATCCCCGGCGGGTTGCACCCCCTCGCCCTGCGAAACCCCGTTCTCACGGCCTCCGGCACCTTCGGCTATGGTGTCGAGTTCGAACCCTACGGCGACCTCACCGCCCTCGGCGGCATCGTGGTCAAGGGCCTCTCGCTGAAGCCGCGCCTCGGCAACCCCATGCCCCGCGTGGCAGAGACCCCCTGTGGCATGCTCAACGCCGTGGGCCTGCAGAATGACGGGGTGGAGTGCTTCATCAACGAGAAGCTGCCCCGTCTGCCGTGGCGCGAACTGCCCGTCATCGCCAACATCTACGCCTGCGACCCCGGCAAATTCGGCGAACTGGCAGCCGTACTGGCAGCCGAAGAGGGCGTGGCCGCCCTCGAGGTCAACATCTCGTGCCCCAACGTGAAAGAGGGCGGCATCCTCTTCGGGCAGGACGCCCGTCAGGCCGCCCGCGTCACCGAGGCGGTGAAGATGCGCGCCGGGGCCAAGCCCGTCATCGTCAAGCTTTCGCCCAACGTCACCGACATCGTGACCATGGCGCGCGCCGTGGAGGATGCCGGGGCCGACATGCTGTCGTGCATCAACACGCTGTCGGGCATGGGCGTAGACATCCGCACCCGCAGGCCGCTGCTGGCCAACGTCATCGGGGGCCTCTCGGGGCCCGCCATCAAGCCCGTGGCGCTGCGCTGCGTCTGGCAGGTCTCGCGGGCCGTCTCCATTCCGGTCATCGGCATCGGGGGCATCGCCTCCGCCGAAGACGTGCTGGAGTTCATCCTCGTCGGCGCCCACGCCGTGCAGGTGGGTACGGCCAACTTCATGCGGCCCGACTTCGCCTTCCGGCTGGTGGATGAGCTGAACGAGTTGTGCGACCGCATGGGCATTACCGACTGGGACGCCTTCAGGGGTTCACTCAAAGCCTGATCAGTTGTCCACGGGATGGCGGCAGCCATCTTGTGGAATGTCTGCAACCCCAAGGGGTGGAAGCGGCATACACCGCTTTCGCCCCTTTTGCATTGATGATGCGACTCGGCGATGCACCGCCACGGCGACTGCGGACATGTGCGCACCCTGAAATAAAATGTGGCGCACCATCAAATGGCAGCGTCACACCCTCTCCATGCTCTCCACCACGACATCATCGACGTGCCCCTTGCGGACTGCATCCACACACCCGGCATACAGGGCCCTGACCATGCTTTTCTCACGCAGCACCGTCACATATCGAAGCTCCCTCTTGATTTGCCACGGCGTAGCGTCTACAACCTTTGCAATCATGTAAAATAGCGACCTTCCACCTCAGGCAGGTCACAGGAGCCACGCAGAGACCACGTCACACGCACACGACAGCAGCACCCCGCAGGAGGAACGCATGGATCAGCAACATCTCGACGGCAAGGTCGTCGAGCGCGGCAAAGAGTTCTTCAGAAGCATCAGCGGCGAGGCCCCCTCCATCTTCAACAAGGGATGGTGGACCGGTAAGGTCATGGACTGGGCCATGCAGAACGAGGACTTCAAGGTGCAGCTGTTCCGCTTCGTGGACGTGCTGCCCTACCTCAACACCTCCGAATCACTCCTGCGGCACATCCGCGAGTACTTCGCCACAGAAGACGCCGACATCCCCCCCGTACTCAAGTGGGGCGCGGGCAAGGCGGGCATCGGCGGGGCACTCACCGCCAAGCTCATGGGCATGACCATCCGCTCCAACATCGAGGGCATGGCGCGCCAGTTCATCATCGGCGACAACAGCAAGGAAGCCGTGAAGGGCCTTGCGAAGCTTCGCAAGGACGGCTTCACCTTCACTGTCGACCTTCTCGGTGAAGCCACCGTCAGCGAAGAGGAATCAGAAGCCTACGCGCAGGGCTACCACGAAGTGGTCGACGCCATCGCCCGTGAGCAGGAGAAATGGAAGGCGCTGCCCGGCAACGGCCCGGTGGAGGGCTTCGACTGGGGTGCCACACCCAAGGTCAACGTCTCCATCAAGCCTTCGGCCCTCTACTCGCAGGCCAAGCCCGTCGACGTGGAAGGCTCGGTGCGCGGCATCCTCTCGCGCCTTGTGCCCATCTACCGCAAGGTGGTGGCCATGGGCGGCTTCCTGTGCATCGACATGGAGCAGCTCAAATACAAGGAGATGACGCTGGAGCTTTTCAAGCGCCTGCGTTCCGACCCCGAATTCCGTCACTACCCGCATCTTTCCATCGTGTTGCAGGCCTACCTGCGCGATACCGAGAAGGACCTTGATGACCTGCTGCACTGGGCACGCAGCGAGAAGCTGCCCATCGGCATCCGCCTCGTGAAGGGCGCGTACTGGGACTACGAGACCGTCATCGCCAAGCAGAACGGCTGGGAGATTCCGGTCTGGACCGACAAGCCCGAGTCGGACATCGCCTACGAGAAGCTGGCGCACCGCATCCTCGAGAACAGCGACATCGTGTACTTCGCCTGCGCGTCGCACAACGTGCGCACCATCGCCGCCGTCATGGAGACGGCCCTCGCGCTGAACGTGCCCGAACACCGCTACGAGTTTCAGGTGCTCTACGGCATGGCAGAACCCGTGCGCAAGGGCCTCAAGAACGTGGCGGGGCGCGTGCGCCTGTACTGCCCCTACGGTGAACTCATCCCCGGCATGGCCTACCTCGTGCGCCGTCTGCTGGAGAACACCGCCAACGAGTCGTTCCTGCGGCAAAGCTTCGCCGAAGGGGCCGCCCTCGAGCGTCTTCTGGAGAACCCGCAGAAGACCCTGCACCGCCTGCTTGCCGCACGGCCCGAACCCCGCGCCGTCGAACCGGGGCCCGGCGGTCTGCCGCCCTTCACCAACGACGCCATGATCGACTTCACCGTGCCCGACAACCGCAAGGCCTTCGTCGAGGCATTGGCCGACGTGCGCTCGCGCTTCGGGCAGACGGTGCCGCTGTACATCGGCGGGCGCGACGTGACCACCGCAGACCTCATCCCCACCACCAACCCGGCGAAGCCCGCAGAGGTGGTCGCCTCCATATGTCAGGCCGGACGGCCGGAAATCGACGACGCCATCGCCGCCGCGAAGAAGGCGGCACTCACATGGCGCGACACGTCGCCCGCCGACAGGGCCGCCTACCTGCGTCGTGCCGCCGACATCTGCCGCAAGCGCATCTGGGAACTTTCGGCATGGCAGGTCGTCGAGGTGGGCAAGCAGTGGGACCAGGCCTACCATGACGTGACCGAAGGCATCGACTTCCTCGAATACTATGCGCGTGAGATGCTGCGCCTTGGCGCACCCCGGCGCATGGGGCGCGCGCCCGGCGAGCACAACCACCTGTTCTATCAGCCCAAGGGCATCGCGGCGGTCATCGCCCCGTGGAACTTCCCGTTCGCCATCGCCATCGGCATGGCTTCGGCAGCCATCGTCACGGGCAACCCCGTCATCTTCAAGCCCTCGTCCATCTCGTCGCGCATCGGTTACAACCTTGCCGAGGTCTTCCGCGAGGCGGGGCTTCCCGAGGGCGTGTTCAACTACTGCCCCGGCCGCAGTTCCATCATGGGCGACTACCTCGTCGAACACCCCGACATCAGCCTCATCTGCTTCACGGGCTCCATGGAAGTGGGCCTGCGCATTCAGGAGAAGGCCGCGAAGGTGCAGCCCGGGCAGCGGCAGTGCAAACGCGTCATCGCCGAGATGGGCGGCAAGAACGCCACCATCATCGACGACGACGCCGACCTCGACGAGGCCGTGTTGCAGGTGCTGTACTCCGCCTTCGGCTTTCAGGGGCAGAAGTGCTCGGCCTGCTCACGGGTCATCGTTCTCGACGCCATCTACGACCGCTTCATCGAACGGCTGGTGAAGGCCGCCTCGTCCATCCACATCGGCCCATCCGAAGACCCGTCCAACTACATGGGCCCTGTGGCTGACGCCACCTTGCAGAAGAACGTCAGCGACTACATCCGCATCGCCGAAGAAGAGGGCAGGGTGCTGCTCAAGCGCACCGACCTTCCCGCGGAAGGCTGCTACGTGCCACTTACCATCGTCGGCGACATCCGGCCCGAACATCGCATCGCGCAGGAGGAGATTTTCGGCCCTGTGCTTGCCGTCATGCGCGCCGCGACCTTCGATGAGGCCCTCTCCATCGCCAACGGTACGCGCTTCGCCCTGACGGGTGCCGTCTTCTCGCGCAGCCCCGAACACCTCGACAAGGCACGCCGCGAATTCCGCGTGGGCAACCTCTACCTCAACAAGGGCTCCACCGGGGCGCTTGTCGAGCGTCAGCCCTTCGGCGGCTTCGCCATGTCCGGCGTGGGCTCCAAGACGGGCGGGCCCGACTACCTGTTGCAGTTCATGGACCCGCGCGTGGTGACGGAGAACACCATGCGTCGCGGTTTCACCCCCATCGACGAGGACGACGACTGGATCGTCTAGAGGGCGGGTGACGAGGGCAGTGCACGGCCTCGACGAGGTTATACGCACGGCCCACGCCAGACAGACCACAATGAAGGGCGACCTTCCACTGGGGAGGTCGCCCTTTCATTGCGCAACGCAACGCGGCGCGATGCATCAGAAGGATGGTACCGGACGACCGGGTGCCGCCACCTGCTGCCAGACATGGGGTCTCCCGGCACGTTCCGCACAGGCTGACCGGCAGCGTGAGTCACTGCCAGACAACCGCGATGCCGGACATTACGCGCCGGAGGATTCTCCTCCAGCGGTAGGCACTGTGCCCCCGCCCGAAGCCACGTGGTCAGCCCCGGACGCTGCGTGACCCTCTTCACGTGTCGCCCCCCTTGCAGACAACCCTCGCGGCGAGACATCACTACCGCAGTACCGACACAGGACCGCTTCCGGGAGGATGGCTTCGGCGCAGTAGGGACAAGGGAAGCGAACACGTTCCGCCGCAAGGTTGGCCACCATCTCGCGCACCACAAGGTCGGGAAGTCCCAGCACGAACATCGCGCCGATGAAATTGACCAGCGGGCACCACGCGAGGAACCCCCACCAGAAACCCCGGTAGCCCTTGCGCCGTGCCAGCACGTGGATGACCACCCCGTTTATTGCGTACATGATCAGCAGATAGAAAAGCAAAGCCGCCAGTTCCATGTTCGATTCCTCCATAGTTCACGCTGAACTACCATACATCGCGCCAAGATATAAGACATGCGATTAATAATGGCATGTCAGCGATTGCTCTCACGCCGCACTGGACATATCTGGACTAGTGCAGTCCGGCATACATCCAGAAGAGTCGAGACCGACCCTTCCGGCTGGATGCGCATGTCCATTCGCACTCCTCCACCTCGACCGTCAGGGCATCATCCATACAAGGAGCCTCCATGGTACGTTTCATGGCACTCACCGCGGCGTTTCTGCTGACCTTCGTCACCACGGCCCATGCCTTTCTCGGCTTCGGGGGCAAATACGAACGTGTCCGCGCCGAAGACGGCATCGTCTCCGTCTCCGCGACCGACGCCTCTACGGGCAAGGCGACGTTCTACAGGTATGAGGCCAAGGGCGGGGAGGTCCGCTTCTTTCTGGTGAAAAGCCCCGACGGGCGGCTGCGTGCCGCACTCGACGCCTGTGACGTGTGCTTCCATGCGGGCAAGGGGTACGAACAGAAGGGCGACCGCATGCGATGCGTCAACTGCGGCATGGAATTCCACGCCAACCGTATCGGGGACGTGAAGGGCGGCTGCAACCCTCATCCGCTTCCCTTCGCGGTTGAAGGCGACACCGTACGCATCGCCGCGGCAGACCTCGAGGCGGGCACCCGCTACTTCCCGGCAGGCCGATGAACCTTCTCACCATTCCGGTACGCTGCCTGCGTACCCGCTGGTTGCGGACGCTGACGCTCTTTGCCGTGTTCACGCTGGGGGTGTCGTCCATCGTCGCCCTGCATGAAGTCTCCAAGGTGGTGGGAGACAGTTTCGAACGAAAACTCACCAGCTTCGGGGCGAACATCCTCGTGGCACCGCACCGCGAGACGCTCAACGTGAGTTACGGCGGCTTCTCCCTCGGTGACGTGCTTCTCGACACGGGCAGGATGCCCCTGACCGGGACACTCGAACGCATCGGTTCGATACCGCTGAAGGCCAACCTCGCCGCGGTAGCCCCCAAATTGCTCGCCACGGGTCGTGCCACCCCTCTCGTCGGCGGGTGGGCACCTCCCGCACCCGCCACCGACGCGCATGCGGCGATGGGTCACACCAACATGGCGCAGGCGGCAGATGGGCACGCATCCCCTGAAGAGCCCCGCCCCGCTTCGCCGCCCGATTCGCACCCCAATACGCCGCACCCCGCGCAGCCCGGTTCACAGCCTGAAGCGCAGCACGGGGCAGGGCACCCCCGAACCGGAATCCGCGACGCCGCCCCCATGGACGCAAGAACCCACGCTCAAGGGACGCAGCCACTGGCTTATGCGCCCGAAGAGTCACCACATGAGGCACCTGTGCCCATCGCAGTGGTGGGTGTGGACTGGGTGCAGGAACGCGCCCTCAAGGGATTCTGGAATGTCTTCGGGCGGTTCCCGCATGGCCCGGGAGAAGTGGTTCTGGGGCACGCGGCGGCAATGCGGCTTGGCATAGGCCCCGGGGGAACCATACGGCTTGGCGAGCGGGAACTGCCTGTGACAGGGGTGCTCGACGCCACGGGCAGCGACGATGACGGCGTGGCCTTCACCGACATCGCCACGGTGCAGCAGGCCACGGCACGACACGACCAGGCCAGCTTCATCGAAGTGGCGGCCCTGTGTTCCGGATGCCCCATCGACGACATCGTGGCCCAGCTGGCACAGGCGGCACCCGGCCTCGACATACGCGCCCTGCGCCATGTGGTGGAACAGCGCATGTATTCCGTGCGCTTCGCGCAAGACCTCGCCCTCACCGTCAGTGTGGTCATCCTGCTCACGGCATGCTCCATGGTGGTGATGTCCATGCTTTCGTCCGTCAACGAACGGAAGCGGGAGATAGGCATCCTGCGCTCGGTGGGGTTCTCTCGCGCGCACGTGTTCGCCGTGTTCGCCGTGGAGGCGCTCATGGTGGGTGTGGCATCGGGTGCTGTCGGCTATGCCAGCGGGCATGTACTTGCCGGACGCATCATCGACGCCCTGCATCTCGGCGACGGCGCAGCCCCCCCCTTCGACCCGGTGTGGCTGGTGCTCACCACGGCGGGCATCGCCCTGCTGTCCACGCTGGCAGCGGCCTTCCCTGCATGGAAGGCATCGCGTGTGGAACCCGCCGAGGCACTCGTGGCCCTGTAAGGCCTACGCGGGCCACGACGCCTCCGCGTGAGGCCGATATCCCGGCACAGCCCTGCAACGGGCCTCCGGCAACAGGGCAGGCATTGTGCTGCTGACACGCAACCGCAACACGGAACGGTTGTTGCCGATGTGAACGGCAACAGCCATTCCGCAACCTGCCGGCCACGCGCGACCATGCCGTCCGCCAACACCGCCGACCCGAATCTCAAAAACGGAGACATGATGCTCGAAGCCCGCCATATCACCAAAAGCCATCCCGGTGCGCACAGTCCGGTACTGTATGACACCAGCCTCTCCGTGGCGGAAGGGGAGTTCATCGCCGTCGTCGGCAGGTCGGGTTCGGGCAAGAGCACGCTCCTCAACGTGCTGGCGTCATTGAGCCTGCCCGACAGCGGGCATGTGCTCTACGAAGGCGAAGACATCACCACCGCCACGGAAGCCCGCCGCAACGCATTGCGTCACAGGGACTTCGCCGTCATCTTCCAGCAGCACCACCTCATGCCCTATCTCAGCGCCCTTGAGAACGTGCTGCTGCCCTTCATGGCGAGCCTCACGCCCATCCCGGCACCGTTGCGCGACAAGGGACGCGACGTGCTGACGCGCGTGGGATTGGCGGGCCGTGCTGACGCACTGCCGGGGCAACTTTCGGGGGGTGAACAGCAACGGGTGGCCATCGCCCGCGCCCTCGTCCGTGACGCCCGCATCCTGTTCGCCGACGAACCCACGGGCAGCCTCGACTCCGCAACCGGTGACGACGTGATGCAGCTTTTGCAGACACTGAACGGGGGAGGGCTGACCATCGTCATGGTCACACACAACGCCGAATATGCCAGCCTCGCGCACCGCACGCTGCATATGGCCGACGGCTGCCTTCGCCCTGCCTGACGGGCATGTCCGCGCCATTCTGCGGCGTGGCACGGCAACCTTTTCGGCATCCGGAACCCGGCATGCCCGACAGCGCCCGATGGCAATCGGCAGCCCCCGTCAGTACCTGTTGCGCGGCGACACGCCGCACACATGACGATGCTGGCACATGCAACCGCAAGCCGCATCCGACCTCCGCGCTCGGCCCGGCATCCTCCGGCCCCCCGCGGATGATGGCCGCGCCACGAACACGAACGTCCGCAAGCCCCTGTCAGAGGCGCTTGCGGACGCGTTGTCATAGGCAGATTCGGGCGCAGCCCATGCTGCGCAGGGGGGCATGCATCATGCAGGCGTCATGCAGGCATCATGCAGGCTTCATGCAGGCTTCAAGCTGCCGTGGCGACACCCCCGGCTAGGCCAGATGCAGGAGTGCCATGCCGCCGATGAGCAGTGCCATGCCCGCCCACGCGGCAGGCTTCAGACGCTGCCCGTGCAGCCACCAGCCGCCCAGCGAGGTGCCCAGAATGCCGAAGCCGCCCCACAGCGCATACGCCACCGCGAGGTCCATGCCACGCACCGCGTAGGCAAGGCAGGTGAAAGCCAGTCCCACCAGCACCAGCGCGCTGGACGCGAGACCCAGACGCCGGAATCCGTCAGACCGCGACAGCAGCAGGTTGGCCGCCACTTCCAGTGCAGCGGCGAGCATGACCGCCAGTACGAAACTCCACGCCATGAACATGCTCATATCCGTCCCTCGCCGCCGGAGGCAGCCTCTGCCTCTTCATCGTCCCTGCCGTGTGCGGTGCCATGGTGCACCAGCAGCGTACCCGCCAGCACCATGCCAAGGGCGGCAAGGCGCATGGCATCAAGCCGTTCGTCGAGCAACGTCACGCTGACGATGGTGATGAGCGTGAGGCCGAGGCCTTCCCAGAAGGCATAGGCAACGCCCACGGGCAGCTTCACCACCGCACGGGCGAGAAAGAAGTACGAAAGCCCCAGCAGCAGGTACATGCAGCCCATGCCGAGCAAAGGCCACGTCTCCTGCGAGAGTTTCATCACGCTTGTGCCCGCCACCTCGAAGACGATGGAAGCGAGCAGGCACAGCCAGTAGTAGGTCGTTGACATGGGAACCTCATCATGCGTCTGCATACGCATGTCATGCGGAACTCCCCGCCCGCACCCGTGACGACACGCACGGCGAACCACGATGCAAGGGGTGCCGCGCCATCCGTCAAGGATGGGCAAGCAGGAGATCACAACACCCGTCCAGCCGAAAGGATGCCTGACCTTGGCCCTGTGAGGCCGGGGAGTGCGGTTGGTCTGAATGCCCCCGCCCCATGCAAGGGGCTTCACCACGCCCTGACGGGGCGAAGGCTAGAGGGGCGATAGCCGGAACACACAACGCGCGAACGACGGAAACGCCGTTCCTGCGTAGGCGCAATCGGCCTACAGCGCAGAGCGCCAGTAGCGTTCTTCGGCGGAGATGACGCGCAGGGATGAGCGCGTCGGTATGGGGCGGGCATGGAACATGCTTTTTCGATACCATGAATCTATTGTGCACGCAAACAGCGCAGGGGCGCTGCCGAGGCACACGCCAAGCCATCTTCGCGCCGTGGCCCTTCGGGGCATACGACCACGACTGGCCCTCCGGTGCTTGCCATTGCCAAGGGCGATGCGGGCATCGGGCCGCCTCAAGCCTCTGCGGGCCTGTATCTGCACATGGATGTTGCCCATCGTTGCACTGTGCCATCTCCCGCAGACCGTTGATGCGTCCATCCATACGCTACCATGCTGCGTCATCCCGCCTTCTTGCCCCGACCCGTCTTTCCGGCTGGGCAACAGCAAGGCGTTGTGAACCACTTTGGTATTGATTTAGATTTTCAATTTCAGTATCAAGCGCGGTATCCAATCATCGCGCACACCATCCGCGTGCGCCCAAGCAAGGAGCCTTCGATGAACGAGAACATGAAGTACGGCCTCTTACTACTCGGCGGCGTAGCCATCGGCGCACTGGGCGCGGTCGCCCTCGGCAAGGGCAAGATAGACCTCAAGCCCGTGGTGACCGACCTGCTTGGCAAGGGCATCGACCTCAAGGAAAAGGTGATGACCACCATGGAGACCGCCCGCGAGAACATGGAAGACCTCATGGCGGAAGCCACCCATGCAGCTGAGACCCGCAAAGCAGCGCAGGAGACCACCCCCGAGGAGCCCGCCAAGGCCGGGGCGTGACGGTAGCGGGCATGGACTTCCGCATCGTTCACGAGATTCCGGGGCGTGTGCGTCTGCGCGCGCCCCGAGGCTTCGATGAAGGCTTCGGGGCGCATCTGGCGTCCGTCGTCGAAGCTGTCGAAGGCGTCACCGGCTGCCGCTGCACCCCGCGCACCGGAAGCCTGCTCTTCAACCATGCCGGGGCTTCCTCTCGCGCCGCAGCCCTGCGCGCAGTGGCAGAAGCCTCTGCTGGCAGCGCCCCTTGCACTGGCGATGCCGAAATCCACCACAGGCGGCATCACCCCTCATGCCAACGGGATGCAGCCCAACGTACGCGCCGCCAGCAGGCCCGCAGGGCGGGGCGCGCACAGGGTGCCCCCCGGCAGGCCTGCGATGCCCGACACGTGTGCGTGCCTTCCGGTCAGGGGGCTTTCGCAGTCGCTGGGCAGGGCATGGGGCACGGGCCGGGGATGGGTCTAGGCCGTCTGCTGCGCTATCTGCTGCTGCGCCCACTGCTGCCCGCCCCCGTGCGCATGGCGACCGCCCTTCTCAGGGCGACGCCGTTCATCACGCAGGGCCTGCGTTCACTGGCCCGCGGCAGACTCAGCGTCGACGTCCTCGACGCTGCGGCCATCGGCGTCTCGCTGCTGCGCCGCGACTTCAGGTCAGTGGGCACCATCACCTTCCTGCTTGCCGTGGGGGAGGCACTGGAGGCGTGGACGCGCAAGGCCTCACGCGAGGGGCTTGCCGCCAGTCTCGCGCTGGATGTGGACACCATATGGGTGCGCCGCGGCGAGGCGGAGGTACAGGTGCCCCTCGCCTCGCTGGCTGACGGCGATGTGGTCGTCGTGCGCGCAGGCGGTGCCATCCCCGTCGACGGCGTGGTCGTCGACGGGGAGGCACTGGTCAATCAGGCCTCGATGACGGGCGAACCCCTTGGCGTCATGCGAGTGGCGGGCGCGGCCGTCTTTGCCGGGACGGTGGTCGAGGAGGGCACCCTTGGCATACGCGCCACGGGGGTGGGGCACGAGACGCGCCTCAGCCGCATCGTCGACTTCATCGAACGCTCGGAAGCGCTCAAGGCGGGTATTCAGGGCAAGGCCGAACGTCTGGCCGATGCCGTGGTGCCGTTCAGCTTCGCCCTTGCGGCGTCCGTCTGGCTGCTGACCCGCGACCCGGCGCGTGCCGCATCGGTACTGCTTGTGGACTATTCCTGCGCCATACGGCTTGCCACCCCACTGGCCATCCTGTCCGCCATGCGCGAAGGGGCCTCTCGCGGGGTGCTGGTGAAGGGCGGCCGCTTCCTCGAAGGGCTGGCGGCGGCGGACGCCGTCGTCTTCGACAAGACGGGGACTCTCACCGAGGCGCGTCCGCGCGTCACCGCCGTCATCCCCGCCGAGGGATTCGAACGCGATGACGTGCTGCGTATCGCCGCCTGCCTCGAAGAGCACTTCCCGCACCCGGTGGCGCGGGCGGTGGTGCACAAGGCCGAAGAGCAACACCTGCAACACCACGAGGAACATGCCGAGGTCGAGTACGTGGTGGCCCACGGCATCGCCTCGCGCCTGCACGGGGAACGTGTGCTGGTGGGCAGCCACCACTTCGTCCACGAGGATGAGGGCGTTCCCGTATCGACCATGGACGAGGCTGTCGCCACGCTGTCCGCACAGGGGCACTCGGTGCTCTATCTTGCCATCGGAGGACGTCTCGCCGGAGTGCTTGGCATTGAAGACCCCCTGCGCCCCGAAGCCCCCGCCGTGGTCACGGCACTGCGTCAGTCGGGCGTGCGGCGCATCCTCATGCTCACCGGCGACGGTGAACGCACCGCCGCCGCAGTGGCAGCACGGCTGGGCATCGATGAATACCGGGCGCAGGTGTTGCCTGCCGACAAGGCGTTCGTCGTGCAGGAACTCAAGGCACAGGGGCACACGGTCATCATGGTCGGTGACGGCATCAACGACGCCCCGGCACTGTCGTCCGCCGACGTGGGGGTGACCCTGCGCGACGGCACCGACCTTGCCCGCGAAGTGGCAGACGTGGTGCTGCTGCACTGCGACCTCACCGACCTTGCCGTGGCACGTGAGCTTGGCAGACGCACGCTTGCGCGCATCCGCCACGGCTTCATCTCCACCATGACCCTCAACACGCTCTTTCTCGCGGCGGGGCTGGCGGGGCTGGCACGCCCCGGCGTCGCCGCCGTCCTGCACAACCTCACCACCGTGGGCGTGGCACTCAACGCCATGCGCCCCCTACTGCCCGCCATGGAAAGGGCCGGAGGCGACACCGCATGATCACCAGTTGCATACCGGGCAGGGTGCGGTTGCGTCACCCGCGCCTGCACGACGCAGACGAATCCGGCAAGTTGTGCGCACTCCTACGCGTGACGGACGGCATCATCGACGTCACGGCCAATCCTCGTACAGGTTCATTGCTGGTTCGCTACGACACCGCGGTCGTGAGCGAAGACGACCTCGCACGGGCGGCGGCCCGCTGCACGGACTATCTCACCGTTTCAGGGTATGGGCAGACATCGGGAAAGCAGGAGGGACACGGTGTACGAAAGCGACGCGGCCTCGACAGGCGGGAGACGGCGCGCCTCGCCAAGCGTGGCATGATGGTCACCCTTGGCGCGACGCTGCTGCTTGGCCTCGCCGGACGCGAGAAGGCTCATGTGGCGGCAGGGACTCTGTTCACGCTGTGCAACGCCTACCACATCTATGCCTACCGCAGGCAACTGCTGCGGTAGCCGTCGCCGTCATTGCCCACCCCGCCTTACCCGCATCGTTAAACCCCGTCACTGACGACACCGACGCCCCGGAGCCTGCGCACCGGGGCGTCTTGCCTGTGGTCTTCGATAACACCTACGCCTTCCTCTCTGCAGGCCTGCCTGCAGGGAGCAGCCTGCTTCCTGTCCCGCCCGCGGTACAAGACATGCTGGCGCACCATTTCTCCGGCCCAGTCAAGAGAGCTCTCTCCAGCACCTGAAGGGCGATATGGCAACGTGTTGCCCAATCCTCGGCATCTGCCGGGATGACGCATCAGGTCGTTCCCATCTCCTTGCGCTTGCGCCAGAGGGTGACCGTGGTGATGCCCAGAACGTCTGCGGCACGCTCCATGCTGAAGCCCATGCCGAGCACCTTGCGGATGTGTGCCTCCTCCACCTCCCTGAGCGAGGGGATGCCGTCCTTCACCGTAGCTACGGCACCCTCTCCGGCGACAAGGGCGGGGGGAAGATGGGACGGCGTGATGGGCCCTCCGGCACAGAGCAGTGTGGCGCGTTCCATGACGTTGCGCAGTTCACGCACATTGCCGGGCCAGTCGTGTGACATGAGCAGGTGCAAGACCTCTTCGGTGATCACCGGAGGGTGTTCGGACGGGTAGCGGACGAGGGCCCGGTGCAGCAGGCGTGTCGCCAGCGGGGGGATGTCCTCGCGCCGTTCACGTAAGGGCGGGATGTGGCATTCGAACGTGTTGAGCCGATAGTACAGGTCTTCCCTGAACGTTCCCTCCGCCACCATCTGCGTCAGGTCACGGTTGGTGGCGGCTATCACCCGGACATCGAGTTCGATGCCCGCGCTGCCGCCCACGCGCTCGATGACCCTGTCGTCGAGAAAACGGAGCAGTTTCGACTGCATCGCAGGGGCGAGGTCGCCGACCTCGTCCAGAAAGAGCGTTCCCCCGTTCGCCTGTTCGAACTTGCCCGCGTGGTCCTTCACCGCCCCGGTGAAAGCGCCCCGCGCATGACCGAACACCTCGGACTCGAAGAGGGTTTCGGCGATGGTGGTGCAGGTCACCTCCACGAAGGGCCTGGCAGCCCGGTGCGACCTGCGGTGAAGCGTCCGTGCCAGTTCGGTCTTTCCGGTGCCCGTCTCGCCGGTGAAGAGCATCGTGGCGTCCGTGGGTGCGATGCGGTCTATGAGCCCTTCAAGGGCGCGACTCGCCGGGGAGGTGAGCCCGGAGAACCAGTCGGGCGCCGCCTCGTCCCGCAGGCGGGCGTTCTCGCGCCGGAGTCCGATGAGCGTCGAGACCTTCCGGACAAGGTGCTGCAACTGGTCCATGCCGAAGGGTTTGGGCATATAGTCGAAGGCTCCCGCCTTGATGGCGGCGACGGCGTTCTCGTAGCTTGCGAACGCGGTCATGATGACACAGACCGTATGCGGGTACAGCATGGAGACCTCGCGGATGAGGTCGACCCCCGTCCTCTCTTCCATGCGCATGTCCGTGAGGACGAGGTCGGCAGGATGTCTGCGAAGGGTCTCGAGTGCGGCGGAAGGGGAGTGTGCCCCCCGTGTCCTGCACCCCATGCCCTTCAGCCCGATGAGCAAGGTGCGGACGATGGCTTCGTCATCATCGACGATGAGCACGTCGAGGTCGGCGTGAGGCGTCATGCGCCCTCCTGTTGCAGGCTGGTCGCAAGCGTCGCCCCATGGGGTGTCCCTTGCGGGATATGGACGGTGAAGAGACTGCGCCCGTCGCGTCGTTCATAGGCCAGACGTCCGCCATGCGCCTCGACGATGGTGCGCGAGATGGCAAGCCCCAGCCCCACGAGGCCCAGCTTCGTTCCTGCGGCCCTCCCATGCGAGTAGGGTTCGAACATGCGTTCTTCGAGTTCGCGCGGCACTCCGGGCCCTTCGTCTTCGACGGTCAGGGTGAGGTCTCCGGAGGCTTCGGTCAGCCGTACCGTGAGCGTCGTGTTCCTGGGTGACGCCTGCAGGGAATTCGCAACGAGGTTGGAGACGACCCACGAGAAACGGTCTTCATCGACCGAGACGACGGCAGGCGCCTGCCGCACGTCGACCTCCATGCCCACGCCCTTCTCTCGGGCGAGCAGTCTGAAAGGTGTGAGCCATGCGCCGAGGCGCTGTGCCATGTCGACATCGCGTCTTTCAAGGCGCAGCATGTCGACGCGCATGCGGGCGATGTCCATGAACTGCCTCGACACCGTCCGCAGACGCACAGCGTCTTCCCGTATGGTGTCCACCAGCAGGCGCATGTCATCGTCCTGCGTGTCCTGCCTGCCCAGGAGTTCAGCGGCAAGCCCCAGCGACTGCACCGGGGTCTTCAGTTCGTGCGATATCCAGTCCATCATCTCCGACCGCAGGCTCTCGCGTCTTTTCTTCTCCGTCACGTCACCCAGAAGGAACACCTGACCGCCGTCGGTTCGCACGCCGTCATGCAGCGAACGGCGGCGGACGATGAACACGCGCGGTTCGCCGTTGCAGGTCAGTTCGACCTCGCCCTTGCCCACGAGGTCATCCCGCAGGATGCCCCGCAGGGCGAGATAGTTCTCGTCCATGGTCGAAAGGTCATGCCACGGCTGCCCCAGCAGTTCGTGCTCCGGCATGCCGAGGAGAGTGGTCATGCTGCGGCTGACATGCGCCACACAACCGGTGTTGTCCATGACGATGATGGCGTCGTCGGCAGATTCGAGGATGACCTCCAGCTTGCGCTTCTCGCGCAGCAGGCGGTTCAGGTTGACGGTGTCGAGTTCGCCAAGCCGCGTCCATTGGCGCTCGAACTCGTCGAAGAGGATGCGCACCTCGAGCGTCTGCGGGGCAGGCAGATGAAGGCGGGTGCCGAGGGGGGGCCTGTCCTTGAGCAGTTCGGCCATGCGCCGTAACGGGTGCGACAGCCGCATCGAGACGGCGTCCGCAAGGAACATCGCCCACAGGGTCCCGGCAAGAAAGACGACCACAGCGCCAGCCAGTGTCAGGTTCCGGTACAGGTTGCTCCGGTCGAGCCTTCGGAACATGCCGCGCTCGTTGACATCGACGAGATGCACCAGTGCCGTATGCAGGTGGGCGTAACTCTCGTCATCGCGGGATTCCCTGAACTGGTCCCACGCGTTGCGCACGGCCTCGATGGCCTGCGGTTCATCAGGTTCCGTCACATTGGCCGAAGCACGCGCCAATGCCTCGTCGAAGGCGGCCTCACGCCCCTGATGACCATGCGGTACGTGCTGTTCCGGCAGCCGCAGTGCAAAAACGGCCTCCTCCATCTGACGCACATAGGCGATGGAGTCGTAGTTCATGCGCACGAGCAGGGTAGGCAGTCGTCCGGCGATGAAGAACGCCAGGACGAGCAGCGCCCCGAGGCAACCGAACAGGAGCATCAGCCGTCCGAAGGCCCTCCGTATGTTCTTCTGGAGAGTGGGGAGGACGGTCATGCGCGCTCCTGCCCCGGCTGGCGTGGCGTGGTATTGACGATGTGGACATCCACCCCGACCGCGTCATGCAGGAATTCGAGGATGAACGACCCCCGTACCCTTTCCAGCAACGGCGACAGCCTCGATTTGCCGAACACCGCGTGGCGGACATTGCGTTCGCTGGCGAAGTTGGCGAGGGTCTCGGCGATGTCGCCGCCAGCCAGCTGGACGACCTCGGCCCCGAGTTGGGTCGCCAGCCGCAGGTTGCCCTGCAGGACACGCTGCAAACCCGAGTCGATGCGGGTCGGGTTCTCACTGGGCCTTTGCACATAGACGACGTAGCAGGGAGAGCCCATCTGGTGCGCGATGCGCACGCCGCGGCGGATGAGCGTCTCGGCATCGGTCGGGCTCGAGCTGAGTGCCACCATCACCCCTTCGATGACATCCCCGGCCGAATGCCGCGGAAAATGCTCCTGTTCCTCGATCTTGCGGACCTGATCGCCCGAAGCCTCGCGCAGGCACAACTCACGCAGGAACGAGAGGTTCCGGTACGAGAAGAACCCGCCAAGCGCACGTTCGGCCTGCTCCGGGGAGTAGATGCGCCCTTGCCGCAGGCGTTCACGCAGGTCTTCCTTCGTGAGGTCGACGTTCACCACCTGATCGGCCCGACGCAGGATGGCGTCCGGGAGGCGCTCCTGCACACGCACCCCGGCGACCGACTCCACGCGTTCCGCCACCGATTCGAGGTGCTGCACATTGAGGGTGGTGATGACGTTGATGCCAGCCTCGAGCACCTTCAGCACGTCCTGATAGCGTTTGCCGTTCTCGGACCCCGCAGCATTGGTATGGGCGAGTTCGTCCACCAGCACGACCTGTGGACGGCGGGCGATGATGCCGGGCACGTCCATTTCCGTGAAATCGCTTCCTGCGATGGCGACCTTGCGGGGTGCCACCTGTTCGAGCCCCTCCACAAGGGCCAGCGTGTCTGCCCTGTCGTGAGGTTCGACGTAGCCTATGACCACGTCCAGCCCTTCTCTGGCGAGGCGGTGCGCCTCCTGCAGCATGGCATAGGTCTTGCCCACACCAGCCGCATAGCCGAGGTAGACCTTGAGAGACCCCTGTCTCTTGCGTGCGAGAATCTCGGAGAAGTCGTCCATAGGGCATCATCCTGCAATGAGGGTGGGCGCGCACCCCTGCAGGGCGCGCGCCGAATGTCTCCAGCTACGGGGTTACCCGCGCTAGACGCCGTCGTCCAGTACCAAGTTGAGCATCAGGACATTGACCCGCGGCTGCCCCAGAATGCCCATCTCACGCCCTTCGGTCATGGCATCTATCAGGGCGTTGACCCTGACCGTCGAGACATCACGCGCCTGCGCGACACGACGCGCCTGGAACCGCGCCGCCTCGACGGTAATGTGCGGGTCAAGCCCGCTGGCCGAGGCGGTGAAGAGGTCGACGGGGAGCGCCGTCGAAGGCTGCCCCGCGCGCAAGCGCGTTGCGGTCTCGTGCAGGCGGTCGGAGAGAGCACGACTTGTCGGCCCCTGATTGAAGCCCCCGGAGGCCCTGCCGTCGTAGCCATGCTCTCCTGCCGCCGACGGGCGCGGATGGAAGTAGCGGTCAGAGTCGAAGCGCTGTGCCACCAGACGCGAACCCACGGCCCTGCCGTCACACAGCACGAGGGAACCGTTGGCCTGTACGGGATAGAGCGACTGGCCCACCATGGTCACCACCGCCGGATAGGCTACCCCGAGGAGCAGTACGAGCATCAGGGTCGATGCGAATGCCTGTCGTAACATCTTCGTCTCCTATGCGAGGCCGAGGGCGGTAAGAAGGATGTCGATGGCCTTGATGCCCACGAACGGGGCGACAAGCCCGCCCAGCCCGTACACGAGCAGATTGCGCCGCAGGGTGGCGCCCGTGGAACGCGGGCGGTAGTGCGCGCCACGCAAGGCGAGGGGGATGAGCGCGACGATGATCAGCGCATTGAAGATGACCGCAGAGAGGACGGCACTCCGGGGGCTGGAGAGTCCCATGACATTCAGGGCCGCAAGCTGTGGCAGCGAAGCCACGAAGATGGCCGGGATGATGGCGAAGTACTTCGCGATGTCGTTGGCGACGCTGAAGGTCGTGAGCGCCCCCCGCGTGATGAGCAGCTGCTTGCCGATTTCGACGATCTCGATGAGCTTGGTGGGGTCGGAATCGAGGTCGATCATGTTCCCGGCCTCACGCGCAGCCTGAGTGCCGGTGTTCATGACCAACCCCACGTCCGACTGTGCCAGTGCCGGGGCGTCGTTCGTTCCGTCACCCGACATGGCGACCAGTCTTCCTTCCTTTTGCAGGCGCACGATGAGGTCGAGCTTGTCCTCCGGTTTCGCCTCCGCGAGAAAGTCGTCCACACCGGCTTCAGCCGCGATGGAGCGGGCGGTGAGCCTGTTGTCGCCGGTGACCATGACGGTGCGGATGCCCATGGCGCGGATGCGTTCGAACCTGTCGCTTATGCCCGGCTTGACCATGTCCTTCAGGTGGATGACCCCCAGCACCCCCTCGGTGTCGGATGCGACGACGAGCGGCGTCCCGCCTTGTGCCGCGATATCCAGCACCACGGTGTCGAGTGTCGTCTCGTCCATGTGCCTCCCCAGTCCCCGCAACCACGCTTTCACGGCATCGGCTGCGCCCTTGCGGATGGACGTCCCGGTGTAGTCGCTGCCGCTCATGCGGGTCTCCGCCCGGAAGGGGATGAACGTGGCGTTGTCGGGCATCGCGGGGAGACCCGTGCCGAGTTCAGTCCGGGCAAGGGTGACGATGGAACGACCTTCAGGAGTCTCGTCACCGTGGGATGCAAGCAGGGCGGCCTTGCACAGGTGTTCGGGAGAGATGCCCGGCATGGGGATGAATGCGGTGGCCATGCGGTTGCCGAGGGTTATCGTCCCCGTCTTGTCCAGCAACAGCACGTCCACGTCTCCTGCGGCCTCGACGGCACGACCGGACATCGCCAGCACGTTGCGACGCAGCAGCCTGTCCATGCCGGCGATGCCGATCGCCGCCAGCAGCCCTCCGATGGTGGTGGGGATGAGACACACCAGCAAGGCGGCGAGAACCACCACGTCCACCCGCGCACCGTGGAACAGGGCCATGGGCTTGAGGGTCACCGTGGCGAGGATGAAGATGAGCGTGAGACCCGCAAGAAGGATGTTCAGGGCTATCTCGTTGGGCGTCTTCTTACGCTCGGCCCCTTCGACAAGGGCTATCATCCGGTCGAGGAACGACTTTCCCGGTTCCTGTGTGACCTTGATGCGCAGGGTGTCGGAGATGACCGTCGTACCGCCGGTGACGGCGCTTCTGTCGCCGCCCGACTCACGGATGACAGGTGCCGACTCTCCGGTGACGGCCGACTCGTCCACGGCGGCAGCCCCGGCGATCACGGTGCCGTCGGCGGGAATGACCATGCCCGCTGCGACGACGACCTCATCGCCGCGTTGCAGGGTCGAGGCAGATACCACCTGCACCGTGCCGTCGGGTTGCACCTGATGCGCCGGGGTGTCACGGCGGGCATGGCGCAGGCTGTCTGCCTGTGCCTTGCCTCGCCCTTCTGCCAGTGCCTCGGCGAAGTTGGCGAACAGGACGGTAGCCCATAGCCATAACGTAATCTGCGCGCTGAACAGGACGCCGGAACCGGCCATCATGTCGCGGACGAAGGCGACAGTGGTTAGCAGGGCGCCGACGGCAACGGTGAACATGACCGGATTACGTACCATATGATTCGGGCGTAGCTTGCCGATGGCGTCGATGCATGCGCGCCGGTAGAGGGCAGAAGGTGTCGAAGTGTTGTTTGCGGTGTGCATTGGTGCCTCCTGAAGGCTAATGAAGCAGCCCGTCGAGCATCTGGAAGTGTTCGACGACGGGGCCGAGAGCAAGTGCGGGAAGGTACGTGAGCGCTCCGACGATGACGATGACCAGAGTCAGCAGCAGGCCGAAGGTGAAACCGGATACGGGGAATGAGAACTCGCCGATGGGCCTGGCCTTTCTGGACGCCATGGAGCCTGCCACGCCCAGCATGGGCAGCATGATGCCGAACCTGCCGATGAGCATGGCGAGGGCGATGGTGACGTTCCACGCCGGGCTGTTGGCGTTCAGCCCCGCGAAGGCGCTGCCGTTGTTCTGCACGCCCGACGTGTAGGCATAGAGTATCTCGCTGAAGCCATGCGCCCCGGCGTTGTTGAGCGCGGCCTGTCCCCAGCCGGAGACGGCCGCCACCGCTGAGAAGAGAAGCGGCGGAGTGGCGGCGATGATGAGGGCGAGCATGGCAAGCGTCACCTCTCGCCCCTCGATGCGTTTGCCGAGGTAGTCCGGCGTCCTGCCGACCATGAGCCCCGCAAGGAAGACCGTGAGCAGGATGAAGAGGACCATGCCGTACAGCCCCGACCCCACGCCGCCGAAGATGACCTCGCCCATCTGCATGTTGACGAGGGTGACGAGTCCCCCCAGGGGCGTCAGGCTGTCATGCATGGCATTGACGGCACCGCACGAGGCGTCGGTGGTCACGGTGGCGAACATGGCAGACCCGAAGATGCCGAAACGGACCTCCTTGCCCTCCATGTTCGTTACAGGCGCTTGCGCCACTTCGGTCAGGAGGGGCGTTCCGAGGGTTTCGGCCCTGTAGAGGGAGCACGCCCCGACCATGAAAAGGCAGGCCATGACGAACCAGACCGTCCACGCGTGCCTGCGGTTCGAGACCGCCCCACCAAGCGTGAACACCAGCGAACTCGGGATGATGAAGATGGCCAGCATCTGAAGCAGGTTGGACAGGGCGGTCGGGTTCTCCAGCGGGTGCGCCGCATTGGCGTTGAAAAAACCCCCGCCGTTGGTACCGAGCATCTTTATCGCGACCTGCGAGGCTGTCGGCCCCATGGCGATGAACTGGCGTCCACCCTCGAGCGTCGCCACTTCCGTCCCGGCACTCATGGTCTGCACCACACCCTGCCCGACGAGTACGACGGCAAGCACGAGGCTGATGGGCAACAGGACATAGAGCACGGAACGTACGAGGTCGGCCCAGAAGTTGCCTATGGTCTTCGATTCCTGTGAGGCAAGACCGCGCATGACCGCCACCGCCACGGCAAGCCCCGCGGCAGCCGAGACGAAATTATGGTACGCAAGCCCGACCATCTGCGAGAAATGGCTCACGGTGCTTTCGCCCGCGTAGGACTGCCAGTTGGTGTTGGTGAGAAAGCTCACGGCAGTGTTGAACGCAAGATGCCACGACAGTCCCGGAAACCCTTGCGGGTTGAGGGGAAGCTTGTCCTGAAGCATCAGCACGCCGAAGGTCATGAGAAAACCTGCTGCCGAGAAGGCGCACAGACTGGCGGCATATTGCCGCCACGACTGCCGCGCTTCGGGCCGGATGCCGGACGCCCGGTAGATGAGCCTCTCCACCGGACCGAGAACGGAGTGCATCCACGTCTGTTCGCCTCGCAGTACGGCGCGTCCGATGAACCGGCCCAGTACCGGGCTCATCAGGGCGAGCAGCCCCAGAAAGAGTGCAAGTTGCGTATATTCCATGAGTTGCATGTCGACTCCTAGAAGCGTTCAGGGAAGAGCAATGCGTACCCGACATACAGGTAGAGGGCCGCAGCGCATATGAGACCGATGATATCGAGCAGATCCATGGGGCATCTCCTTGCATGTTGTGCTGAGGGTCACCAGTCGAAGAGCATTTGACGTGCCACTTAGTAACACCATGATTTTAAAGAATTTGCCTTCCTGCTATGCGTGCGCGGCGTATCAAAATGAAAGGCTCCCGTTACAAAATGTAACGGGAGCCTTTCGTTTCCTCATATTGCTGGACCAGAGGGGGGCACCCGGCAGGGCATCCGTGTACAGCCCGCCCCATGATGCCACTCTTATATTTTTAGTCCTGTTTTCATCTTTCAGGACAGCATGATACGGAATATGATAGAGTATCTATCCCACATCTTTCTAAAAATCGTAGAGTAATCATCACGCAAGCCCCGTCACAACATGGCCCCTTCCGGAAACAAGATTCGATTCATCTTTGAATCTGGCATGATAGACACGCACGGCTTCACATTATGTTTAATGGAGCATTAATTGCTATCGTAGATGCGACACGTTCCGTTGAGCGCGGCCCGGCATTCCCGGCATCGAAGTACGGGCGACGCCGCGCAGGTATACGCAAAGGCAGGTGACCATGAAAGGCGAACGTTCTTTCCTGCATGACACAGAAGGCATGACCACCCTCGAATTCGCACTGGTGCTGCCTCTCGTGTTGCTGCTCCTTTTCGGCACCATGGACATGCTGCGCTATGTCTGGGCACGTAACACCACAGTCGCCGCCGCCGTTGAAGCCGCGGAGACGGGGGCGCTCAGGACCACGACCGACGAAGAGATTCGGCTTGCCGCCGAGAGGATTCTGGCACCGTCCGGGCTCAGGGCCTCCTCGCTGGTCATCACCCGTGAGACAGCGGTTGTGCCTCCTGTCATCACCGTACGCATCACCGTCGACTTTTCGTACATCGTGTTGCCGGGCTTTCTCACAAGCATGGTCGGGGCAAGGGTTATAGACATCACCAAACGTTCCGTCATGGGGCCGGAGGAATCGTCATGAACGCCAGAACCCCGCAGTTCTTATGCCGGAATGAGGGTGAGCGGGGCATGGTCACCGTGGAGGCGGCCCTGCTCATCGTCCTGTTTCTGGTGCCCATGCTCCTGCTCGTCATGGATGCTGGCCGCTTCATCACGGCACGCCATTCCCTCACGCAGGCAGTGCGGCAAGGGGCCATCGTCCTGATTCATGCCCAGGCCTCATCACAAGCCGACACCCAGGCCTCGGCGGCGGTCAAGGATGCGCTTGAGGTCTCCGGCTACCGCCCCGGAGAAGTGACGGTCGTCATCAACAGACCCGACCAGACGAGGGCGACCATCACCGTGACGCTGGATACGACACGCTTCGCCGTGTTCGGCGTCGCCTTCACGGTACTGCCCGTCATCATTCGTGAAAGTGCCACTGTCTCGACAGGATAGGAGGAAATAGCATGTCCCTCTTGAAACGTCTGCTCAACGAAGAACGAGGCAACGTCGCCCTCATCGTCGCCCTTTCAAGCTTCGCCCTGCTGGGTCTTGGCACCATGGCGGTGGACCTTGGCGTGGTCTACACCAAGCGCAGCCAGATGCAGAAGGCAGCCGACATCGCCGCACTCGCAGGGGCACAGGCACTGATCAACAGTTCAGGCAACACCGACATGGCCCGCACGCAAGCCATCACCACGGCGCGTGCCAACCTCGCACAGGGTGACGTTCCCGATAGGGCCGTCCGCGATGGCGATGTGACCTTCTCGAACAACGCCGCCATCAACACCTCGTTCCCCATGAACCGCATAGACGTGCATATCCGGCGCAACGCCGAGGCGGGCAACTCTGTAGGGCTCATCTTCGCCAATCTGTTCGGCGACTCCTACAGCGACCTCACGGTCATGGCCCGGGCAGAGGCCGTTCCGGCCTGCCGCAGTTGCGTGGCACCGCTCAGCGTACCGGACAAGTTCACATGGAACGACAAGTGCGACCCCGACAGGAAGCTCAACAACGGGGCTCTCGACCCCACAAGCAGCTGCGAGATGGCCTCGGTCCAGCTCATCGGATATTCCCCTGCCGACTTCGGAACGCCCGTCGTCCTCAAGTTCGGCGACCCCACGGACACCGTCGTCCCCGGCTGGTTCAGCCCGATCAACCTGCCGCCTGTGGGGCAGGGCGCCCCGGAGACCGGAGCCTCGGTCTATCGCGAACGCCTCGGGGATGCAGGCTTCTGCATGAACGACTTCGGAACATACTCGGTGCAGCCGGGCTCACAGGTACAGGTTGAACCGGGCAACATGGTCGGCCCCACCCGGCAGGGCATAGCCGACCTCCTGGCTGGCGACCCTGCCGCCACATGGGACACCGGCAAGGGTGTCGTGACGGCCTCTGGCGAACCCAACCCCCACAGCCCGCGCATCATCCGCATCCCCCTGTACGACCCCCGGCTTCCCATCGTGAGCGGTCGCAACTATCTGACCGTCGTCAAGGTCGCCTCGTTCTTCGTCGAATCCATGGACAACCAGAACAACGTCCGCGGACGCTACATCGCCAGTTCTCCCCTCGCGCCGTGGGGCACGGTCTCTCCCGGTGCCTCCTGCCTGACCTACACGGCGAGACTCGCCAGACCGTAGGGCAACAAGAAGCCCCGCAGGGCGTGCAAAGGCACATCCTGCGGGGCGTATCCCTATCTGCCAAGCCTGTTGCGGCATCAATCCCTGAAGCGCTTGCGGGCCGACTCGAAGGCGTCTTCGACGACGTTCCACGCCAGTTCGAAGCCCGACTTCACATCCTCCCACGCACCTTCACCGGCACGCTGGAGTTCGGCAAGCCTGCCCAGAAGTTCGTCGCGCTTCTCGCGCAGGGCCGTAATCTCCTCGTGGTACTCCACGCGGGCCTCGGCCTTGGCAAGCGCAGCCTGCACCACCAGCTTGTCTATCTGCGCATTCCACTTGTCCAGTTGATTCTGCAACTTGCGGATGTACTCGTCCCTGCTGCTCATGGTGTGCTCCGTGGGGCTGAGGGTTGATGCTTTGCAACGTAGCCGCGTCATCCCGGCTCATTGCACGGCTGTCGCGGCATTCTCCGTTGCCATCCTCATACATATGTCCGCAAGGCCGTAGCGTCCAGAGGGGCATGTTGCTTCATGGAGAACATCATGCGCCGCGCCCGTCCCGGCATTGCGGTCTGACCGCAACATGGCGGCAATGCGACACTCGCCCCCTCGCGCAATGTGAAGCCGCCCGCAGACAATGTCTGCGGGCGGCCGGGAACCTTCGCTACCCCTCCGTCGGAGAGGCCTGTGCAGCGTACGCTAACCCTTGGCGGCGTGGTCGAAACCGGCCTGCAGGGCGTCCGCGTTCTTGGGAATGAGGTGGCTGTAGTGCGCCGAGATGACGCTCTTCAGGCTTTCCTTCACGGCTTCGAGGGGCACGATGCCGGTGGCCTGCACATAGGCGCCGAGGGCCACCATGTTGGCCATCTTGGTGTTGCCGATGCCGTCGGCGATCTCGTTGGCGGGCACGCAGACCGTGCGCACACGCGCCTCGGCCTTGCTTGCGTCCACCAGCGAGGTGTTCAGCACCTGCACGCCACCGTCTTCGAGGCGCGCCTCGAACTTGTCCAGCGAGGGCTGGTTCATGATGATGAGGCTCTTGGGCCGCTGGATGATGGGCGAACCGATGTCTTCATCGGAGACGACCACGGTGCAGTTGGCGGTGCCGCCGCGCATCTCCGGCCCGTAGACCGGGATGTAGGTGACGTTGAGGCCCGCGTGCATTCCGGCATAGGCGAGAAGGTTGCCGATGAGCATCACGCCCTGGCCCCCGAAACCCGCCATGATCACGTCCTGATAGATGGCCATCAGCACACCCCCTCGGCTTCGGTCACGTCCTTGTACACACCCAGCGGGAAGTAGGGGATCATCTCCTCGGCGATGCGCTTGTTGGCCTTCACGGCATCCATGCGCCAGTTGGTGGGGCAGGCCGAGAGCATCTCGACGAAGCCGAACCCGAGGTCGTTCTGCTGCACGTCGAAGGCCTTGCGGAGCGCCTTCTTGGCGGCGCGGATGTGCTTGACCGAGTCGAGCGACACGCGGGCGCTGTAGGCCACCCCGCCGAGACCGGCGATGATCTCGGCCATCTTCATGGGCAGGCCCTCGGTGTCGCGGCAGCGACCGGAGGGGCAGGTGGTGGTCTTCTGGCCCACCAGCGTGGTGGGGGCCATCTGGCCGCCCGTCATGCCGTAGACGGTGTTGTTGACGAAGACGATGGTCATGCGCTCGCCGCGGTTGGCGGCATGCATGATCTCGGCGAGACCGATGGAGGCGAGGTCGCCATCGCCCTGATAGGCGAAGACGATCTTGTCCTTGCGGGCACGCTTGACGCCGGTTGCCACGGCGGGAGCGCGCCCGTGGGGGGCCTCCACCGTGTCGACGGCGAGATAGTTGTAGATGAACACCGAGCAGCCGATGGAGCTTACGCAGATGGTGTCTTCAGCCACGCCCATCTCGGTGAGCACTTCCGCCACGAGGCGGTGTGCCACACCGTGGTGGCAGCCGGGGCAATAGTGGGTGGCGCGGTCGACGAGCAACTCGGGCACGTCGAAGGCGACGGTTTCGTCTTCACGAAGTTCGTGGGCCTGCATCACTTCCTCCCCAGGGCGTCGAGTATCGGCTTCAGGAAATCGTCCGAACCCGGCAGTTCGCCCGGCATGTGTCCATAGAAGTCACTGTCGCAGTAGGCGCGCACCGCAAGGCGCACGTCGTCCACCATCTGCCCGCAGTTGTGCTCGATGGTCAGGAAGCGCTTGCCCTTGGCGGCGAGGTCCTGAAGCACCTTCTCGGGGAAGGGGAACAGCGTGACGGGACGCACGAGGCCCACCTTGTGGCCCTGCGCACGCAGCTTGCGGATGGCGGACTTGGCGATGCGTCCGATGGAACCGAAGGCCACCACCACGAGGTCGGCGTCTTCGGTCTCGAAGCACTCGGCCCGGGCCAGTTCCTTCATGGCCTCGTACTTGGCCTGAAGGTTGCGGTTCTGCCCTGCCAGTGCCCCGTCTTCGAGGAACAGCGACTTGAGCAGGCGCGCCGGACGGCCCTTGGCGCCCTGAAGACGCCAGTCTGCGCCTTCGGTGGCGGGGTCGAGGTCGTCACGCTTCCACGGGGTGACGGGTTCCTTCATCTGGCCGACGATGGCGTCGCCAAGGACGAGCACCGGAGTGCGGAAGCGGTAGGCCACGTCGAACGCCTCGAACATCATGTCGTAGCATTCCTGACAGGTGGCAGGGGCCAGCACGTAGGTGCGGTAGTCGCCATGACCGCCGCCCTTCACCGACTGGAAGTAGTCGCCCTGCGAGGGGCCGATGTCGCCAAGGCCCGGGCCGCCACGGTTCATGTTGACGATGACGCCCGGAAGCTCGCTGCCCGCCATGTACGAGATGGCCTCCTGCATGAGCGACACGCCGGGGCTGGACGACGAGGTGAAGGCACGCACGCCGCATGCGGCGGCACCCAGCAGCATGTTGGCTGCCGCGACCTCGCTTTCGGCCTGCACGAACTCCCCGCCTGCGGCGGGAATGGCTGACGACATCATCTCGGGGATGTCGTTCTGGGGCGTGATGGGGTAGCCGAAATAGCAGCGGCACCCTGCGGCCAGAGCGCCGTGGGCGATGGCCTCATTGCCCTTGATGAAGATCCTTTCGGTCTTTTCGCTGGACATGAGCTACTCCCCGGCCTTGGTCTTCTTGGTTTTGTACACCCTTATAGCCGCATCGGGACAGATGAGCGCGCACGAGGTGCAGGCTGTGCACTCGTGCATGTCCTCTGCGGGCACCTCGGCAACCTTGTAGCCCTGCCGGTTGAACCGGGAGGACTGACGGATGATGCTCTTGGGGCACACCGTGGTACAGAGCAGGCACCCCTTGCAGCGATCCTCCAGGAAAACTACCCGTGACATCGTGCGATCCTTGTGGGTTGACGTTGGTGCCCCCCGGCGCGTGCCGGGGGCTGACTTGTTTGTTCGTACAGCAACGAAAAGCTATAGGACAAGTCGCAAGGGTTTTCCAACCCCCCGCGCCCCACTTTCCCGGCCGGGTCTTCGCCCTGCGTCGTGACTGGTGCCGCAACATGCCGCCATGGATGGACATGCGGATTACAGCGAACCGCTCCACATTGCGCCTGCGCGCACCGCCGGCCGCCCCCATAGCCGCAGGTGAGAAACCTCACGCCGCGTGCCCTCCCGTTCACCAGAAGGAGGCGTAGAAGCCCTGTGCGCGCCTACCATACGCCGCACGCATCCCCGGCCCGCCGCAAGCAGCCCCTATCGAAGCAGCATGGCGTCGCCGTACGAGAAGAAGCGGTAGCCCTCCTCGATGGCCTCGCGGTAGGTGGCAAGCACCCGTTCACGTCCCGCGAAGGCCGAGACCAGCATCAGCAGGGATGATTCGGGCAGGTGGAAGTTGGTGATGAGATGGTCGACCACCTTGAACGTATAGCCGGGGTACATGAAGATGTCCGTCCACCCCGCGTAGGGTTCGAGAGTGCCCTTCGCCGTGGCGACCCCCTCCAGCACGCGGCACGAGGTGGTCCCCACGGCCACGACCGGACGGCCATCAGCTTTGGCCCGTCGTATGACCTCCACCGTCTCCGCCGTCACCTCCACGTATTCGCGGTGCATGGCATGGTCGCGGATGTCGGCGCAACGCACCGGACTGAACGTACCATAGCCCACGTACAGGGTCACCTCGGCCCACTGGTGGCCGCGCGCCGTCAGCGTCTCGCGCAGTGACGGCGTGAAATGCAGTCCCGCCGTGGGCGCGGCGACCGACCCTAGACGGTCTTCGCGGGCGAAGACGGTCTGGTAGCGGTCGCGGTCTTCATCGCCGTCGGCGCGGCGGATGTACGGCGGCAACGGCAGGTGCCCCTCAC
The DNA here is from genome assembly GCF_000195755.1 of Nitratidesulfovibrio vulgaris str. Hildenborough. Classification (NCBI taxonomy): domain Bacteria; kingdom Pseudomonadati; phylum Thermodesulfobacteriota; class Desulfovibrionia; order Desulfovibrionales; family Desulfovibrionaceae; genus Nitratidesulfovibrio; species Nitratidesulfovibrio vulgaris. The sequence goes on from NC_002937.3 coordinate 3,522,878, forward strand.
GGGCGAAGAGGGTGGCCAATTCGCCACGCCAGAAGAGCAGCACCATGCTGCGCCCGAATTCCCCCTTGTGCACGACCTCCACCCGAAGGTCGTCACCGAAGGAGAGCGTATCACCGGGGCGCAACGGCTTCGAGGCGCGCAGCAGTCCTTCCACCTCCGCCACGCACCAGCCCGGTTCCACCGTGCCCGACGCGGGCCCGGCGGCAAGGGGCGTCACCAGCGGCAGCGGTGTCAGCAACAGGAACTCCACCTTGCCCCCTGTGGGCCTGTGCCCCAGAAGGCGGGCGGGCAGCACCTTGGAGTTGTTGGCGACCAGCAGGGCGCCTTCCGGCAGGTGTTCCGCGAGGTCGGCGAACCGCGCATGGATGCGCTCGCCCGTCGTGCGGTCGAGCACCAGAAGACGCGACAGTCCGCGCTCGACAGGCGGGTGCTGGGCGATGCGGTCTTCAGGCAGTTCGTAGTCGTAGCCGGACAGCAGAAAATCCGCTCCGGTGGCGTCATCCTTCATGTTTCGTGTATCCTTCCGCCCCGCGCCGTTTGCAGTTCGGGGCGACATTGGCTAGTGTCGTCACAACCGTCCCATGCGCCGCATGACGGCGACATACCGACAGGAGTGAACAATGCGCAGATTTCTCGCCTCGGCCATCCTCGCCTGCAGCCTTGTGGCCATGCAGGGATGCTCCGGCTCTTCGCTCTCCATTCCCAACCCCTTCGAACCCGACCCGCCGTCCAATGTCAATGAGGTCTATTACGGCGAGTTCCCCAGCGTGCCCATTCCCAAGGACATGACCGAGGTGGCCAAGTACACCGCCGTCATGCAGTCCCCCGACGGGGCCAAGACCGGCTTGCAGGTCTTCGAAGGCAGGCTCGACAGGCAGTCGCTCGTGACCGCCATGGTGCACAACATGAACCGTCAGGGGTGGCAGTTGCGCTCCATCTTCCGCGCACAGCGCAGCATCCTGCTCTTCGAGAAGGGCGACCGCAACTGCATCGTGGCCGTTACCGACAGCTCGAACCTCGCCACCATGGAAGTGTGGGTCGCCTCGCGCCTGCCTGACGGTTCCGTAGGCAGCGAGTCCATGTACTCCACCGGGTCTGCCGGCGGTTCCACGCAGCCCACGTTCTCCGTGGCCCCCGGCGCGTCTTCCGGCGGCGGTTCCGGCGTGCAGGAACAGGGACTCTCGCAGTAGTGGACGCACATCTCGCCTTCACGTTCGCCAAGGGCCGCAGACTCCATCTCGGGGTCTGCGGTTCCGTAGCGGCCTACCGCGCGCCCGACCTCGTGCGCCAGTGGCAGGACGCCGGTCTCTCTGTGGGCGTTACGCTCACCGAGGCGGCTAAGCGCTTCATCACGCCCCTCACCTTCGAGGCCCTTGGCGCGGCCCCCGTCTATGGCGACATCTTCGACGGCGGCGACGGGCCCTTCGGGCACCTCGAACCGGGGCAATGCTGCCATACCTTCGTCATCGCCCCTGCCAGTGCAGCCACATTGGCACGTCTTGCCACGGGCATGGCCGACGACATGCTGGCCTGTCAGGCCCTCGCCTTCGACGGCCCCCTCGTGGTCGCCCCCGCCATGAACCCGCGCATGTGGGCACATCCTGCCACCCGCGCCAACATCGAGACACTGCGTCAGCGCGGTGTCACGGTGGTCGAACCGGGGTGCGGGCGCACCGCCTGCATGGAGGAAGGGCAGGGCAGGCTGGCCGACCTTCGCGCCATACACCTTGCCGCATTGCGTGCCCTCGCCCCGCAGGACATGAGCGGCACCCGCGTCATGGTCACCCTTGGCCCCACCCGCGAGAAATGGGACGGCGTCCGCTACTGGACGAACCCGTCATCCGGGGTGATGGGCGCTTCGCTGGCTATGGCCGCATGGCTGCGCGGTGCACGTGTGGATGCCGTGTGCGGCCCCGGCGCGCCATGGCTGCCTTCAGACATCGTGCGGCATGACGTGGGTTCGGCTGACGAGATGTTCGAAGTGGCGCACGACCTCTGGCCTGACGTGGACACGGGTATCTTCACGGCTGCCGTGGCCGACTTCAAGCCAGTGCCCTACGGGGCCGAAAAATTCAAGAAGGCCGATGCGGCCGACGGCTTCGACATCCGCTTCGCCCCCAACCGTGACATCATCGCCACCCTCGGGGCACTGCGTAAGCCCGGCCAGAGGGTCGTGGGCTTTGCCGCCGAGACGTCCAACCTCATCGAAGCCATGCGCGGCAAGCTCAAGCGCAAGAATGCCGACATGATCGTCGGCAATCTCGTGGGCAGCAGCGATGCCGGTTTCGGTGCCGCCACCAACCGTGTACGCATCCTCGACGCCACAGGGCGCGACGAGGAACTCCCTCTCTTGTCCAAGCCCGATGTCGCATGGAGCATCCTTGAATGGCTGCGCTCCCTCTAGGCATCCACCCGGCGTTCGCCCCGTGGCACCTTGCGGGGGTACGCCACCTCTATCTCGATGATGCCGCGCTCGCGGCCCTGCGCGAGGCACAAACCGACGACGGACAGGAGCGTGCGGTGCAACAGGCCAGCCAAGGCACCGCACAGCCCGCAGGTCGCACAGACTCCGTCGGCATGGCTTCGGCCGCGTCCCGGTCACAGCGCGCCGAGAACGGCATCGACTCGGGGCGTCGTGTCGATGAGGCATCCGTCCGTCTCCAAACGTCCGGTGCGGATGACACACCTCCCAGCCGCACCCGCCCGACTCGCCCGGAACGCCAACCCGCTCATGCCAACCGCTCGACCAAGGGCCTGCCGGAAGGGCAGGATGGAGTTGCTGCGGCACGCCCCGCGCCCGTGACGCTGGGCGTCGAAGCCACTTCGCTTCCGCCCGAACAATGGCCCGCCATCTGGCGCGACCTCTTTACCCGCACCCCTGCGGGTTCGCCGCTTCTCTGGACGTACTGGGCTCTTGGCGACGACCTTTGCGGCAAGCCTGACGATACCCGCAGGCAACTCCTGCGGCGCATCCTCGGTGCACTCGCCATGCCTCGCGGTACGCACAGTTTCTGGCCCGTTGCCCTTCCCGACGAAGCCTCAGGCGGCGACCTCGTAGCCGATGCGCCCGTCTTTCATGCCGCTGTGCAGCGACTTGCGCCCCGTTGCGTCCTGCTCATGGGGTCACGCGCCCTCAAGGCCGTCGCGCCGGGACTGCAACTTCGCCCCTTCCAGCAGGTCAATCATCAGGGCAGGCTGTTCATCGTCCTGCCCGACATGGACATGCTGCTGCAAGACCCTTCGCGTGCCGACGCCGTGGTCGCCTACCTGCGGCCCACGCTCATGCCGTTCGCCCGGCGCTAGCCTCGCCCCCGCCCAAATATCGGCCTGCGGTCGACAGCCTTGAGGGCCTCTCGGCGATGGCGGCCGCCAGTCAACACATGCCTTTGTTCCGGGCATGGCATTCAAACGGCTGACGCGTGCCCTGAATCGGTCGGAGATGTCCATGTTCGCCGTTGCCCGTGGCAGGCCTCCCGTTGCATGACGTAAAGTAGGGCATGACAGACAGGCCCAGGCGTGGCCCTTCGCACATGCCATTCTTTCTTGGCACGGTCTGACCAGCATCTCCGGATTTCGCCTGTTCTACAGCCCAATCGTACCGGTCACGGGTATCTCGATTCGACTTGCGCCTTCAGCCGCCGCACTTCGACTTTCCATTTGCCTCTTCTTTCTCCCATGCTACGCTACAGCGTATTCTCCGAGAGGAGCCTGTGCCCTCTCCTGCACCGTTTCCCCGGCATCGCACCGGGATACCGCATTGCGGAGGCCACCATGTTCGAAGCCCTTCCGGTCATTGCCGCCATTGTGCTCTTTCTGGCGACGTCACTACGCGTCCTCAACGAATACGAACGCGGCGTCATCTTCCGTCTCGGACGCGTCATCCCCACCAAGGGGCCGGGGCTCATCATCGTCATCCCCGTCATCGACCGTCTTGTACGTGTCTCCATGCGCGTGCTCACGCTCGACGTTCCCAATCAGGACGTGATCACACGCGACAACGTCTCCATTCAGGTGAACGCAGTCGTCTATTTCCGCGTTGCGGAACCCGTGCGCGCCATCAACGAGGTGGAAGACTATCTCTACGCAACATCGCAACTTGCGCAGACGACGTTGCGCAGCGTGTGCGGCGGGGTCGAACTCGACGACCTTCTGGCTCACCGCGACAAGATCAATGCGGACGTCAAGACGCTGCTGGACGGGCAGACCGAACAGTGGGGTGTGCAGGTGAGTTCCGTCGAACTCAAACACATCGACTTGCCGCAGGAGATGCAGCGCGCCATGGCGAAACAGGCAGAGGCCGAGCGTGAACGACGGGCAAAGGTCATCAGCGCCGAAGGTGAGTTCCAGGCAGCCGACAAGCTTTCCGAGGCAGCCGCCATCATCGCCCGCCACCCCGAGGCACTGCAGTTGCGCTACCTCCAGACCATTCGCGAGATGTCTTCCGAGAGCAACGCCACCATACTGCCCATTCCCCTCGACCTGCTCTCGACCTTGACACCTAAGAGTAAAAGCGGTTCACCTGCATGACCCGGCCCACACCACATCCACACACCGTCAACTGCAGGAACAGACCTATGCATGTTCTCGTAACGGGAGCCGCCGGTTTCATCGGCTTTCATCTCTCCCGCCGCCTTCTAGCCGAAGGGCATACTGTCGTCGGTCTCGACAATCTCAACGACTACTACAGCATTCAGCTCAAACGCGACCGCCTCGCCCTTCTTGAAGACCATCGCGGCTTCAGTTTCGCTGAAATCGACATGGCCCATGACGACGACATGGACCAGCTTTTCGAACGCGAGGGCTTCACCCACGTGGTGAACCTCGCTGCACAGGCTGGCGTGCGTTACAGCATCAAGAACCCGCGCTCCTATGTGCAGTCGAACCTTGTCGGCTTCGGCAACATCCTCGAGGGATGCCGACACAATCAGGTGAAGCACCTCGTGTACGCATCGTCCAGTTCAGTCTACGGCCTGAACACCACCATGCCGTTTTCGGTGCACGACAACGTAGACCACCCCATCAGCCTCTACGCCGCGTCGAAGAAGGCCAATGAACTGATGGCCCACACCTACAGCCACCTCTACAGGCTGCCGACCACGGGCTTGCGCTTCTTCACCGTCTACGGGCCATGGGGTCGCCCCGACATGGCGCTTTTCCTGTTCACCAAGGCCATTCTCGAGGGGCGGCCCATCGATGTGTTCAACCACGGGCAGATGCGCCGCGACTTCACCTACATCGATGACATCGTCGAAGGCGTTCTCAGGGTCATGAAGCTGAATCCGACTCCCAATCCGGCATGGACAGGCAGTGCCCCCGACCCTTCCACGAGTACCGCGCCCTACCGCATCTACAACATCGGGAACAACAACACCGTCGAACTCGGCAGGTTCATCGAAGTACTCGAAGAGTGCCTCGGCAAGAAGGCGGTCAAGAACATGCTGCCCATGCAGCCCGGTGACGTGGCAGCGACCTACGCCGACGTCGACGACCTCATCGCTGACACGGGCTTCCGCCCCGCGACCACGGTCGAAGAGGGCGTAGCCGCCTTCGTCGCATGGTACCGCGAGTACTACGGCGCATAGCCTTACGCCTCTGTGACCACCTGAAAGGGCCCTCACTGCACGTGACGGCCCTTTTTTCATGGCTACGGCAAGACGGCGCGGAATGCTTTTCCGCAAGGGGTGGGGCAACCTGTCACAGCAGCAATGCAGAACACGTTCTTGGTCACAGGCGGGGACTCCTGACGCTGGCGCAGTCTAACAGGATACCACCAGCACAAGAGTCTGGTCCGGCTTGGCACCACTCACACGCGGGAAACGGGCAACAGTCCCGACCACGCTAACAGGCCGAGGGCGGAGGGCGGAGGGCGGAGGGCGGAGGGCGGAGGGCGGAGGGCGGAGGGCGGAAAAGACACCTCGCGCAGGCATCCGTCAATATCCTTGTCTAGAGTTTGGCCAAACACCCTCAGCATTCCTCGGGCAGTCACCACAGGCTCACACCACCGTAACGCCTCGCGACCCTCCATACCTATTTCCATCAACAGCACCTGCCTAGTAGCGTCTCTCCTTCGACGATGCCATTCCACAGAGACGAGATGCGGGCCACGCAAGGTTTCATGTGAAACATGAACTTTTTTATTGCCCCGCGCACCCGCACCATGTCTCGCTTCGTGGATAGTGCACGCAGTAAATGCAGACAACCCGTATTGACGCGATGCGCATCCTCAACTAGCAAGAGTCGAGGCCGCACGTGGCGAGCCTCTCTGCCGATGTTTCATGTGAAACTTGAAGTACCCCACAACGCAACAGGAACGGTAGTCGTGGCCAGAATCATTGCGATAGCCAACCAGAAGGGTGGCGTGGGCAAGACCACCAGCTCGGTCAACCTCGCCGCATCGCTGGCAATCATGGAAAAGAAGGTCCTTCTTGTCGACTGCGACCCGCAGGCCAATTCGACAAGCGGACTCGGCTTTGATCAGGAAGACATCGAACGCAGCCTGTACACATCCTTCTTCCAGCCGGAAGAGGTAGTGGATGCCATACTGACCACAAGCTCACCGTTCCTGTCTCTGCTGCCGGCCACGACAGACCTTGTTGCCATCGAACTTGAGCTGGTCGACAAGATGGCTCGCGAATACTATCTCGCCGACCTGCTCAAGCCGCTGGATAGCAGGTACGACTACATCCTTCTCGACTGCCCGCCCTCTCTGGGGCTCATCACACTCAATGCGCTGTGCGCTGCGCGCGAACTGCTCATTCCCTTGCAGTGCGAATTCTTCGCGCTGGAGGGCATCGTCAAGCTGCTGCAAACCTATGAGCAGGTCAAGCGCAGACTCAATCAGAACCTGTCGCTGCTGGGCGTCGTGCTCACCATGTACGACGTGCGCAACAAGCTTTCGCGTCAGGTGAAGAACGAAGTGAGAAAGTGCTTCCCCGACCACCTCTTCGAAACGGTCATTCCTCGCAACGTGCGCCTTTCAGAAGCACCGAGTCACGGCAAGTCGATCATCCATTACGACATCAAATCAAAAGGCGCTGAAGCCTACCTCGCACTCGCCAAAGAGGTCGTGCTACGTAAGCCCCAGCGCCGTGACGCGCAGGCGGGGTAGAGGGTCAGCTACCGCAACCGCAACCGGGCGGCGTGAATTCGAAACAGATATGGTCCTTGAAATGCTTCTTGCGGATGGCTGCCCCGCACTGGCGACACGTGAACACGAGCATACCCGAAAGGGTGGCGTTACGAAGCCTGAACGGATGCACGGGATCGTTCTCCCAGTCCTCCGTGGCAGCACCGCAATGGTCGCAATGGACGTCAGGAACATAAGGATACCTGAAATCCCAATAGTCCTTGAACATCTTCAGGTCTTCGACAGGTTCGGGCCTCTCGGTGGGGTACATCACCTCCAGCGCCTGTTCGAGAACGGGCATGACCTTGCGTTCGACAGCACGCCACAGGTCGGGGCTGAGCATCACGCCGTACAGGTCGCCATGCCTGTCGAACAACCGGACAACGTGGGCATCTCTCTCGTTCATGGTTTCTCCGGACGGGATGGTTTGAAAGTCGCCCACCACAGTTAGAGCAACACGTTTGAAAGTCAAGGAGATGGATATGGCAGGAAACCAACGCGGCCTCGGTCGTGGCCTGGACGCCCTCTTCAAGAATACCGTCGAACCTTCGGCAGCGTCGGACATCACCAGTCTTCCGGTACGCTCACTGGCCCCCAACCCGGCACAGCCACGCAAGCACTTCGATGAGAGTGCACTTCAGGAACTCGCCGACTCCATCAGGGCAAAGGGCGTGCTGCAACCTTTGCTGGTGAGGCCCGTGCGCGGCACCGAACCGCAACAATATGAGATCATCGCCGGTGAAAGACGCTGGCGGGCCAGCAGACTGGCAGGGTTGCGCGAAGTGCCGGTCCTTGTGCGCGACCTCTCCGACCAGGAGACGCTCGCGGTCGCCCTCATCGAGAACCTGCAACGCGAGGACCTGAACCCGGTCGAAGAAGCCCTCGCCATGCACGACCTGCGCGAACAATTCAGTCTCAGTCAGGAAGAGCTCGCTCGCCAGCTTGGCAAGAGCAGACCTGCTGTGGCCAATACACTGCGCCTTCTGCAACTGCCACAAGAATCACTGGATGATGTGAGGTCCGGGCGTCTCACACCGGGTCATGCACGCGCACTGCTGGGTGTGACCGACCAGACGGCCCAAGAGACACTGCGTTCCGCAATCATCGAGCAAAGTCTCACCGTACGTGATGCGGAAGCCGCGGCTACCTACTGGAAGGAACACGGCACGCTTCCCGACACCCTCGCGCACGTCCCCCATCGGGCACAGACGCCACGCAACAAGGCGATGCGCACGAAGACGCCAGAAGTGAAACTACTGCAAAAGCGCATTGCGGACACGCTGTCACTCAAGGCCTCGGTCAGCGGGACAGAACAGAAGGGCAGGGTGACCATCGCCTTCGACAGCCCGGACGACCTTGCACGGCTTCTCGCCCGCCTTGGGCTTTCCAACCACTAATCCACGCAGCATGAACGGATACACCATAGATAAAGAGCGACTCCTTGCCAGTGTCGCCGGACTTGCAGGCAACGAAGTGCTCATCGTCGGCGACGTCATGGTCGACGAGTACCTGATGGGCGACGCCGAGCGCATCTCTCCCGAAGCCCCGGTGCCCGTGGTGCATGTCACCGAAGACAGGCACCTCGTGGGCGGTGCGGGCAACGTTGCGCGCAACGTGCGCACCCTTGGCGGGGTACCACGCCTCATCTCCGTCTGCGGTACAGGCACAAGGGCGGCGCTTCTCCGGCGCGTCCTCGACAATGAAGGCATCGAACCACAACTTGTGGAGATTCCGGGACGCCCTACGACCATCAAGACGCGAGTCATCGCCCGCCAGCAACAGATGCTGCGCATCGACCGCGAAGATGCCTCTCCGGTCGGCGGAGTGCATCTCGACAGATTGCTGGCACTGGTACAGGACGCACTGGCTGACACGCGCGTGGTCGTGGTCTCCGACTACGGAAAGGGCATTGTGACAGCCTCGTTCATGGAAAGACTTTCCGCCATGTGCGCTGCGTCCTCCACAAGACCGCTGATTCTCGTCGACCCCAAGACGCCTAATTTTCACCTGTACAAGGGGGTGCACATGCTTACCCCCAACACCAAGGAAACGAGTGAGGGGGCAGGCTTGCCAGCAGGCAACAGGGAACAGATTCGGGCTGCTGCCGCGGCAATCTTCCGCAAGCTTGATTGCGAACACCTGCTCACGACGCTGGGACCACAGGGGATGGCGCTCTTCATGACACCGGACGATGCGTGGCATGTGCCGACTGTCGCCCAGAAGGTCTACGACGTGACGGGGGCGGGTGATACCGTCATCGCGACGGTGGGACTGTGCCTGGCATCAGGGTTGCCCTTGCTGGAAAGCTGCATTCTCGCCAACTATGCCGCGGGCATCGTGGTAGGTCAGGTGGGGGCGGCAACGGCGTCGCCCGACGAATTGCGCCACGCCATCGCCACGCTGGACGTACCACAGGTCAACCGCTGGCAATAGCGGCATCTGTACAGGGTGATGGACCGGACGAAGACACAGACATGTTCCACGGTTTCCCGTGAAACATGACAAGAGGCGAACATGGACGCCATCACGCTCATTGCGGAAAAGCGCATAACCGAAGCGCAAGAAGAGGGTGCCTTCGAGAATCTGCCCGGCACGGGAAAACCGCTCTCAATCGAAGATGATTCGCTCATCCCTGAAGACTTGCGCATGGCATACAAGATTCTGCGAAACGCAGGCTATCTGCCCTCCGAGATCCAGGACAGGAAAGAAGTGCAGACCATGCTTGAATTACTGGAGAATTGCGCAGATGAACGGGACAAGGTACGGCAGATGCGCAAACTCGAGGTCATCCTGCGCCGGATACTCGACAGACGCGGGAAGCCGGTGCCCCTATCCGATGATGATGCCTATTATGCGAGCATCCTTGAGCGAATCACACTCCAGCCAAAGCCTTGAATACGACAAGACCGGTGTGATGCAAGCAGCCATACGGCAAGCCGCAAGGTACACGCCACGCCCGTTGCGATACGGTGGTAGCCGGATAAACAGCCCCTAAGCCTTCCTCAACCGGGCTGCATAGAAGAATTCGCGCGAGACATCCTCAAGGGGTGTCTCGTACGCGATTTCAAGTCTCGCATCCAGATGACGTTCAAGAAATGCCGCAATCCGCAACTCGTTTTCTTGCGGATTGCGGGTACACGTTATGTAGGCGAGTACGCCATCTGAACGCAGACAGGGCCAGACGGCATCGAGAATGGCCTCTTGAAGGGCAACAAGTTCCGCAATCTGTGCCGTGGTTCGCTTACGCTTGATGTCGGGCCTGCGGCTTAACGTGCCAAGCCCACTGCACGGGGCATCCACAAGGATGGTACCGAAAAGACCACCGCTGCCCAGCCCAGAGGCGTTGACAAGCCCTGTCGCGGATTGCCCACGGGACACCTCCACTTCAATGCCATCAATGGCAAGCGGGCTGCCGCCATCGCCACAACTCCCGGCCCGGGCCATGCTGGCGGCGCAACTGAAAGGCGGGCGCACAGCAGAGGCACGCACCGCAAGCGGCACCGGAAGACCGAGTCTTGCGAAATCGCGGCGCAACCCCCGCAGACGGCTCATACTGGGGTCTGATGCAGCAACGACCGCAACACCGGTTTCCACAAGCGCCGCAGTCTTCCCACCCCGTCCGCAACAGCAGTCCCATACGGGACCCGGCCATACCTCGGGTTCAAGTGCCGCAAGGGCCGACTGCGAAGCACCACTCTGCCGGGAAGCCCGCCCCTCGGATACGAGTGAAGTCACCTCGGAAGGTGTGCCTCCGGAGGTGAACACGACACCGGCCTTTCCAGCAGCCTGCCGACCTGTCCCGGCGTTGCCGGAAAGGAGTTGTTGCAGACAATCCGCACCGTCAGCACGGGCGAGGTTGATGCGTACGCCCGGTGCGGGATGCAGCAGCGAGGCCTCCAGCAGGGCTGTCGTCTTCTCCTCGCCGTACCCGTCGCACCACAGGTCGACAAGCCAGCGCGGGGCGGAGTGCCTTACACACAGCCTGTCGCGGTTATCGCCGACACACGCATAGAAGTCGGCTACGCGCCACGCATCGCCCAGCCGGTCCACATTGCGCAGCACTGCATTGGCAAGGCGTGAGACACCCGTGCCATAGAGTGCCCTGACAGCGGATACGGCCCAGTCGAGGGTGGCATACGCAGGCACCCTGTCACACTGGGTGAGTTCGTAGGCGGCAAGGCAGAGCAATGCCAGAACGCCGGGGGGCAGCTTCGAAGGGGCCTTCAGAAAACGCCGTACAAGCCACGAAAGACGAATTTCCGACCTGAGATAGCCATAGACAAGCTCCGTGCAGAGCGCGGCATCCTGACGCGAAAGAGAGGCATGCGACAGAGAGTCGTCTAGGGCGGCCTGCACATCGACACCGGCGCGCACGACGGCATCCAGTGCGACGAGTGCACCGGCACGTGCAGGGGGGACGCACGACAGGCGTTTGCGGTCTCGCAACACCGGGGCGAAGTCCGGGAAGAGGACGCCCGGTTGCGGGCAGGGAAGGTCGGAGGTCAGACTTGTCATGAATTAGGTCTCTTGAGACAGCAGGTAGGAAGAGAGGAAAACAGCAACGGTAGCCGAGTCACGCCAGACGGTGGAGACGCATCAAGCCCCAAGGCGGAAACAATCCCACTCGGTCAGGGTCCAGCCGTCGTCATTGCGGTACGGACAGCCCGGACGAGAACCAGAGGCCGAAGACGCGCCCCGGACACTGTGCGACAAGGAAAATGCACATAAGCCCGGCCCGGAAGAGAATCAGCCATCAGACCCCCTACGCTGCGAAGAACCTTGCGTAACACGACATTCCGGCCCCTGTGCCTTACCGAACGCCGCAGCGGCATCCCTGCCGCGGCGCGACTCGTCAGGAGCCCCCCCGGCAGAGACAGGGACATCTCGCAAGAAATGCCGCAATGCGGCTTCGAGACGTTGCATGGGCACGAGCGTGTCGAGACATGGACCGTTGGGCCGTTCATTGAGGACACCGTAGACAGGGATGGGGTGCGTGTCCTGAATGCCGGAGGCGAGGTCGCGTTCGCAGGCGACGGCGATGATGAGTTTGGGGCGCGTCTGCACCACGATGCGGCGCGCGATGGTACCACCTGTGGCAATGGCGAGAGAAACGCCGTATCTGTCCCGCAGGGCCAGAAGGTCGCGGATGGGACATTTGCCACACCGTTTACAGTGGTTCATGTCATAGGTGAGCCGAATCTCGCACCGACTCGATTGCAGGCAGTGCGGCACGAGAATGAGCAGTTCATCAGGCGTGTACCGACCGCCACGGCTGCGCACAAGTTCATTGTTGACCTTGATGAACGAATGCCGCACCTCTTCGCGCCCGACACCCATGACACGACCAAGAAGCTCCATGAGAGGCAGGAAAATCTTGATGGTGAGCCCGCGGATGCGCTCGGTACCGAGCATGGGGCGTCCGGTGTAGATATGGAGCACGAGCCCCAGGGAAGCCCATGCGATGCAAAGGATGCACAGCACGAGCAGGGCACCTGTCACATGCGGAACCCACGGGTGGATGTTGCCGAGACCGATGTACGGCACAACCCATCCCACAAGCAGCAACAGGCACAACCCTACTGAAGTGCCTGTGATGAGGCCTATGAAGAGACGCTTGCGAGCGCCGTGGTAGTCTTCACGCGGCAGCGAGTGGGGATTCTTGGAAAGCACACAGCCCCCGTTGCATTGCGGTTGACGTTGCGGACGCGAGACCTTCACATCACACGCAGCCTAGCACCGGAATGCGACGCAAGGCAACGACATGTGGAAGTGAAGGCATGGGCAACGTCTCTAGGCACCTTCGCAGACGGCAAAGCCGGGGCATTCGCCCTCGCAGCGACTGAGATAGCCGCACCAGAACGCCTCGCCTGTCATGGGCTTCTTGTCGGCAGGACGGATAGTGCGCACGAGGTAGGTGCGGTCGGCACAGGCGAAGGCGATGGCACCGTCCACAAGCCCGACGATGGTGCCGGGTACGGCAGGCTGCTCAAGCAGCGGCCCGATGGTGCCGGGTTCGATGGTGACGCGCACGTCCTTCTGCCCTTCGCGCCGAAGCGTGAAGTACGCGGCAGGCCACGGTGTCACGCCACGCACCTGTGCATGGACCTCGACCGCAGTGCGGTTCCAGTCCACGAGGCCGTCGGCCTTGGTGAGTTTGGCGGCATAGGTGGCGAGGGCGTCGTCCTGCGGGATGGGCATGATGGTCCCCGCCCTGAGGCGCGCCAGCGTCTCCACAAGCAATCGCCCACCCAACTCGGCAAGCTGGTCGTGCAACTGTCCTGACGTCTCGTCGCAGCCGATGCCGAGGGCCTTCTGCAGCAGCATAGGGCCTGCGTCGAGTTGTTTGACCACCTGCATGATGGTGATGCCCGTGACCGCGTCGCCGTTCATGACGGCCCTCTGGATGGGCGCGGCGCCACGGTAGCGGGGCAGCAGCGAACCGTGTACGTTGACGGCCCCCATGGGCGCGGCATCGAGCACCGATTGCGGCAGGATGAGGCCGTAGGCGGCGACCACGAGGATGTCGGCCCCGAAGTCACGAAGGGCCTGCACATCCGCCTCGTCACGGAAGCTCACGGGCTGCCGCACGTCGAGACCGTGCTCGAGGGCGAGCATCTTCACGGCGGAGGGCCGGCACTGCTGCCCACGCCCGCAAGGGCGGTCGGGCTGCGTGTACACGCCGACGACGTCACATCCGTCCCACGCGAGAAGATGCCGGAGACTCGCCGCAGCGAAGTCCGGCGTGCCCATGAAGACTATCTTGAGCGGCGCGCTTTCAGCCATTTCTTCACCTTTGCGTCATAGAGTGAGCGCTTGAGGCGGCTTATGCGGTCGATGAAGAGCGTACCGCCAAGGTGGTCGATCTCATGTTGCAGGCAGATGGCCAGCAGGCCGTCCGCATCCATGCAAACTTCATTGCCGTCAAGGTCGCGTGCCGTGAGTCGCACACGCTCATGCCGCTCGACCTTGGCGCGCAGGGCGGGGACGGAAAGGCACCCTTCCTCGGATTCGACCTTCTCGTCACCGAGAGGTTCGAGACGCGGGTTGATGAACGTCATGAGGCTTTCGCGCTTCTCGGGGCCGCTGACGTCGACCACGATGAGGCGGCAATTGGCACCCACCTGCGGTGCGGCGAGGCCGATGCCGTCCTCGCGGTACATGGTCTCGACCATGTCAGCCGCAAGTTGGCGGATATCGTCGGTTATCTCGTCGATGTCGTCGCACTCGATGGCGAGGCGCTCATCGGGGTATTTGAGGACTTCCCTGATCATGCGTGCTTCCGTGTAAAGGTTTGAGGTGGGACAATAAGGCAGGGTAGGGCAAACGGCAAGGCGGGGCCGGCAGGGCAAGCCGGCGATGCCGTCGGGCGGATGCGGCCGTGCAGGGGTGAAACGGCAGGGAATGCGCCCACCGCACCACGCTCGACAAGCGTAGGCACTGCGGAAAATGCAAAGGACAGGGCCCGGCGGTCATGCACCCGGATGCGCCCATACCAGTCAGAAAGCCCCCTCCACTGGAGCCCCCCCCGATGCGAAAGGGGCGGCACATGGCCGCCCCCTGCGAACTTGCTAGGCTATTCGGGCTTCTGTTCCTGCGGCGTCTCGCGCAGGCGGATGCCGAGGTCGCGCAACTGGCGCGCACTCACGGCGTCGGGTGCCTGCGTCATGAGGCAGGTCGCCTTCTGCGTCTTCGGGAAGGCGATGACGTCGCGGATGGAGGGCGAACCGGTGAGGAGCATCACCAGACGATCCATGCCGAAGGCGATGCCGCCGTGGGGCGGTGCGCCATGCTCGAGGGCCTGAATGAGGAAGCCGAACTTCTCTTCCGCCTCTTGCGGGTCGAGGCCCAGCGCGGCAAACATGCGGCGCTGCACTTCGGCGGAGTGGATGCGGATGGAACCGCCGCCCAACTCGTAACCGTTGAGCACCATGTCATACGCACGGGCGCGGGCTGCCGCCGGGTCGCTGGTCATGAGGTCGAAATGGCCGTCCTTGGGCGAGGTGAAGGGGTGGTGGCATGCCACGTACCGCTTCTCCTCCTCGTCGTATTCGAACAGCGGGAAGTCGGTAACCCACAGGAAGTTGTAGGTGTCTTCGGGGATGAGACCGAGGTGCTGGCCGAGCTTCACGCGCAGGTTGCCGAGCGCGGCGTTGACCATGCCCGGTTCGCCAGCCTGGAAGAAGACGATGTCGCCCACTTCGAGGCCGAGGGCGGCCACGAGCGCGGCACGTTCAGCCTCGGAAAGGAACTTGGCGATGGGCGACTGCCATTCGCCTTCGCGGATCTTGATCCATGCAAGGCCCTGTGCGCCATAGATCTTCACGAATTCGGTGAACTCGTCGATCTCCTTGCGGGTCATGGTCTCGCCACCGGGAACCCGCATGGCCTTGACCAACGGTGCCTTGGCGAAGAGCTTGAACTCGGACCCGCGCACGGCGTCGGTGACGTCCTTGAGGCGCAGGTCGAAACGGGTGTCGGGCTTGTCGACGCCGTACTCGCCCATGGCCTGATCATAGGTCATGCGCGGGAAGGGCACCGTGACATCCACGCCGAGCGTGTCTTTCATGACGCGGGACATGAGACCCTCGGCCATGGACATGACGCGCTCCTCGTCGACGAAGCTCATCTCGATGTCTATCTGGGTGAACTCGAGCTGGCGGTCGGCGCGCATGTCCTCGTCACGGAAGCAGCGCACGATCTGGTAGTACCTGTCCATGCCGGAGACCATGAGCAGCTGCTTGAAAATCTGGGGCGACTGCGGCAGGGCGTAGAACATGCCGTGGTTCAGGCGGCTGGGCACGAGGAAGTCGCGCGCACCTTCGGGCGTGGCCTTGGTGAGGTACGGCGTCTCGATTTCGAGGAAATCGAGTTCGTCGAGGTAGCGGCGTGCCGACTGGGCAGCGCGGTGACGCAGCATGAAATTGCGGGCCATGCGCGGACGGCGCAGGTCGAGGTACCGCCACGCAAGACGCAGGTTCTCGCTGGCCTCGGTACGGTCTTCGATGAGGAAGGGCGGGGTCTTGGAGGTGTTGAGCAGCTTCCATTCGCTGACAACCACTTCAATCTCGCCGGTCTTCATGCCCGGGTTGGTCATGCCCTCGGGACGGGGACGAACGCGCCCGCGGATGGCGAGAACGTATTCGCTGCGTACGATGTGGGCGTCCTTGTGGGCCTCGGGCGCGAAGTCGGGGCTGAAGACGACCTGCGTCAGGCCCTTGCGGTCGCGCAGGTCGACGAAGATGAGCCCGCCGTGGTCGCGGCGGTACTGCACCCATCCCATGATGCACACGTCGTTGCCCACGTCTGCGGCGGTGAGTTCACAGCACGAGTGGGTGCGCTGCCAGTCGCCCAGCGGGGCGACGTACTGCTGATGTTCCAGCTGGATGTCGGCAATCTGGTCGCTCATGACGTATCCTTCGAGGGCTTACGCGCCCGCTGCGAGAAGACGGGCCGCGACGGCATCGCGCCCGATGGTTTCCTGTTCGCCGGAGTCCATGTCCTTGACCACGACGGTACCTGCGGCGAGTTCATCGCCACCGAGGATGAGACACGCGCGCGCGCCGGACTTTCCGGCGAGGCGCATACGGCTTTTGATGCTGCCCGCGCCGAAGCCGACGCTTCCGGTGAGGCCCTGCGCACGCAGGTCTTCAGCCAGAAGAAGGGCGGCGTCCTGCGCTGCGGGGTCGAGCACCGCCACATGGAAGTGGGGCCGGGGGGCATCTGCACCGGGCATCATGAGCGCAAGACGCTCCATGCCGCAGGCGAAGCCGACACCGGGCACGTCAGGCCCGCCAAGCTGGGAGATGAGACCGTCATACCGACCGCCCCCCGCCACGGAACCCTGCGAACCGATGGAGTCGGAGACCACCTCGAAGGTGGTGCGGTTGTAGTAGTCCAGCCCGCGCACGAGGCGGTCGTTCAGCACGTAGGGCACGTTGCGGCTGTCGAGGATGCGCAGCACCGCGTCGAAGTGGGTGCGGCATTCGGGACAGTTGTGTTCGAGGATGGTGGGGGCGTTGGCCGTCAGTTCGCGACAACCGGGCACCTTGCAGTCGAGCACACGCAACGGGTTGGTCTCCATACGACGGCGGCAGTCCTCGCAGAGGGCCGCATTGTCGATGGAGGCGAGAAAGTCGGAGAGCGCCTTGCGGTAGAGCGGGCGGCATTCCTTGCAGCCGAGGGAATTGATCTGGAGCGAGAGTCCCGTCAGACCCAGTTCCGTCAGAAAGCGCATGAGCATCAGCACCAGTTCGGCATCGGCATGGGGTTCGACAGGGCCGAGCACTTCGCAGTTGATCTGGTGGAACTGGCGCATACGCCCCTTCTGGGGACGTTCGTAGCGGAACATGGGGCCGGAGGTGAACAGCTTGGAGACGGGCTCCTGCGTGTGCCTGCCGCTTTCGATGTAGGCACGCATGACCCCCGCAGTGGCTTCCGGACGCATGGTCAGCGAACGATCCTTGCGGTCGGGGAAGGTGTACATCTCCTTCTGCACCACATCGGTCTCGGTGCCGATGGAACGGCAGAAGAGGTCGGTGCGTTCGAGGATGGGGGTACGCAACTCGACAAAGCCGTACCTGCCGAAGACCTGCCGCGCGACAGACTCCATACGCGTGAAGACGTCGCTCTCGGGCGGAAAGAGATCCGCGAAACCCTTAATCTTGGTGATCTTGCTCATGATACGCCGCCAGTCTTCGGAGTGTCGTCCGCACGCGCGAAGGCGCGCACGTCACGAGGCGCGCAAGGTGCGCGAAAACGGTAATCTGTAGTCCAAGGCGGACGTGTTGTCAAAAGGCTGTCAAGAGGAAAGGTCGCGCCCGTGGCCCGTGCGTCCCACGACCGTGGGGGGGCATACACGCATGGGTGCGGTCTTGCGTGTGGTGAGCAGCAGCGGGGTCACGGGCAACCCGCGCCCGGTGTCGACGCGCAGGGCGAGATACGCCCCGAAGGGGTTGAGCGCGATGCCACGGTTGCACAGGTTGAACAGGGTGCCTTCGCGCCATGTGCACGAAGGGGCGTGCAGCACGGTGCGCCACGTCACCGCGCAGCCTCCGCAGCCTTGCCGCACGAGGCGCAGCATCTCGGGCAGCGAACGCCAGCGGGCCTGCCGCAGCCTGCTTGAACTGCCGGGCATCGGCACACCATGCGAAAGATAGTAGGGCGACCAGCGGTTGAGCACGGCGACAAGCACCCCACGCGCGGCGACGCGGAATGCCTCGGCCAGCACGGCTGCGGCATCATCGACGAATTCGAGCACGTTGAGCAGCGTCACATAGTCGAACGCATTGTCCTCGAAGGGAAGATGGTCGCCCACGCCAAGGTGGAAGTCGGCGCGCGGCCCGAGGCGCGACCGTGCCGCGGCCAGCATGTCGGGGCTGGCGTCGAGGCCCGTCACGTCGAAGCCGCTTTCCCAGAAGTACTCGAGAAAGATGCCGGGGCCGCAGCCCACATCGAGCAGCGAATGCCCGCGGCGCGGCCATCCCGAGACGAGATGCTGCAAGAGACGGCGCTCATGCCGTAGCGCGAAGGCACCGGCAGGGGTGTCGGCCCAGTCGAGGAAGCTTTTCACGTCTTCGGCGTTCCACATGGCGGAGTGTCACCTTGTTGGCGTGCAGAAAGGGCGGGAATGCGATTGCAGCATGGGTCTGACAGGACACCAGCACGGTTTCAGCCCGAAGGGCCGCCAGAGATGACCGTCAGCCGCTGGCCCCGGGGCAGGGCCAGCCAGTTACGGGATGAACATACCCCAAAGCCACGACGTCGCAAAGGGGAGGCGGCATGCCACGCCACAGGGGGTGCAGGGCCACCCCGCCCCGGTATCATGGCCCAGCCTTGCACGGAGTCCTGCCCCACGGCGGGCATGACCAGAGGGACGCGTCGACCGGGAAGGAGGGTCACACGACGCGAAGACCGGGCATGTGCTGCCATGGACCGGCACGACCTCGTACTGGGGCTGCCTGTCGGCGTCACAATGGGGACGTCGACCGATGCAGAGGCACTGCAAGGCTACCCGGCCGCGACCTGTGGCCTCAGGGCCCGCCCCGCGGATGGGGGACGGGCCCTGAGGCGCAAGATGAGGGAGAGAGGGACTGGCTAGGCGTCCAGCCTAGCCCTGACCCTGCGTGCGGCCTCGACCATGTTGGCGAGGGCGGCCCGCGTCTCGGGCCATTCGCGGGTCTTGAGGCCGCAGTCGGGGTTGACCCACAGGCGGTCTACGGGCAGCACCGCCGCCGCACGCAGCAACAGGGCTTCCATCTCGTCCACGGAGGGCACGCGCGGGCTATGGATGTCATAGACCCCCGGCCCCACTTCGTTGGGGTAGCCATGCGTGGCGAAGACATCCAGCAACTCCATGCGGCTGCGGCTGGCTTCAAGGCTGATCACATCGGCATCCATGCCGGCGATGCGGTCGATGATGTCATGGAAGTCGCAGTAGCACATGTGGGTGTGCAGTTGCGTCGCATCCGCCACGCCCGAGGTCGCAAGCCGGAAGGCACGCACCGCCGCATCGAGATACGCCTCCTGCGCGGCACGGCGCAGGGGCAGCCCCTCGCGCAAGGCGGGTTCGTCGACCTGCACCACGGCAAGCCCCGCCGATTCGAGGTCGGCCACCTCGTCGCGCAGGGCAAGCGCAAGCTGGCGCAAGACCGTCTCTCGCGAAATATCGTCCCGCACGAAACTCCAGCAGGCGATGGTCACGGGCCCGGTCAGCATGGCCTTCATGGGACGGGCGGTGAGTGAACGGGCGTAGGCACTCCACGCAACGGTCATGGGTTCGGGACGCGACACGTCGCCATAGAGCAGGGGCGGCTTCACGCAACGCGTGCCATAGCTTTGCACCCAGCCGTCGGAGGTGATGCAGAAGCCTTGCAGCAAGCCGCCGAAGTACTCGACCATGTCGTTACGTTCAGGCTCGCCGTGGACGAGCACGTCGAGGCCCAGAGCCTCCTGCTCACGCACCATCATGGCGAGGGCGTCGCGCATGGCGGCTTCATAGGCGTCCTGCGTGAGGCTGCCATCACGCAGGGCGCGACGTGCGGCGCGGATGTCCGGTGTCTGGGGGAATGAACCGATGGTGGTGGTGGGCAGGGTGGGCAGATGCAATGCCGCCCGCTGGGCCACGATGCGTTCCGCATAGGGCGAGGTACGGTGCTCCATGTCGGACGTCACTGCGGCAAGCCGCGAGGCCACCGCCGGGTCGTGGATGCGCGGACTGACGGCCCGCTGACGGCGCACCTCGCGGTTGGCTTCCAGCGAGGCCGCGGTCGAAGGGCCGTAGACGCCTCGTACAACTTCGGCGACAAGGCGCACTTCGGCGCACTTCTGACGTGCGAAGGCCAGCCATCGCGCCACTTCGGGGTCGAGTTCGCGCTCCGAACCGAGGTCGACAGGGCAATGCAACAGCGAACACGAGGGGGCCACCCACACCCGGTCTTCACCCAGACTGTCGGCAGCGCGACGGACAAGGTTCACGGCCGCATCGATGTCGGCGCACCAGACATTGCGCCCGTCGACCACCCCCAGAGAGAGGGCCAACCCCGGCGTGCCCTCACCGGCGCCCAGCACCTGAAGGGCGGCGTCGAGGTCGTCACGTCCACGGACAAGGTCGAGATGCAGCACATCCACAGGCAGGTTCAGTGCCACCGGGAGGTTGTCGGCGCAGGGCGCGAAGTAGCTGGCCACCATCAGCGTCGCATCGGGTACGGCGGCCCGAAGCCGCGTGTACACCGCCGGAAAGAGGTCGCGCACGGTCTGCGGCAGGTCGAGTGCCAGCACAGGTTCATCAAGCTGCACCATCAAGCCTCCAGACGAGTAGCCACGCGGGCACGCGGGGGGGCATGCGGAAGTGAGCTCACGAAGGAGCGTCGCGTAGGCGTCGCACAGGGCGGGCAAGAGGGCGAAACGGTCTGAACCGTCGACACTGCGCGCCAGCCACAGCCATGTCAGCGGGCCGGGAAGGACGGCCTTGGGGGTGAACCCGGCATCCTGCGCCTCGCGCAGCTGCGCCACGAGAGGGGAGGCATCCGGGGCGAAGGCGGTGTCGGCGTCAAGTTCAGGGACAAGGTAGTGGTAGTTGGTGTCGAACCACTTGGTCATCTCAAGGGGCGCGACGGGCGACAGACCAGCTTCGCCACGCGCCATGCGGAACATGAGGTCGATGTCCTGCCCTGTACCTGCTGGCGACGCAGCAGCACCGGACGGACTGAACCGTGGCGGTATGGCGCCCAGCATCAGGGTCAGGTCGAGCATGTGGTCGTACAGGGCGAAATCGCCCACGGGCACCACGTCGATACCCGCATCACGCTGCATGGCCCAGTGGCAGGCCCTGAGGCGGGCCGCCTCTCCTTCGAGTGCGTGCCGCGAGACGCGGCCTTTCCAGTAGCCTTCGACAGCCTTCTTGAGTTCTCTGCCCGCGCCGATGCGCGGGAAACCGAGGTTGTGGGTTCGCATTGCCACCTCCGGGAATGCGTAAGGGGGTGCCCGCATGACGGGCGTCGCACCGTTGCGCCATGCGCATGGGTGCTGCGTGCCGGGGTCCGGTTCGCGCGGCCTCAACAAGGGTGGGGGACGTCTTCCGACTGACGGGCGAAGAGATGATGCCGAGCGGTCGCACCATGCGAAATTGAAGCCCACTCGACAGGGCGGCCCTTCCCGGTGCCTTGGCACCAGTGGACGCAGCCCTTGCAGCCCGATCACGGCAGCGCGCCTGTACCGGATTCGCACCGGTTTCCGTTTCCTGCCCACCGGAGCGCCGAAGCACTCCATATTGATACATCAGGAAATACTGATATCAATATATCCTGTCAACCAGATATAACAAGTGTGCTGCGGCGTCCTGCCCCCCGCCTTGACCAGCCGTCGTGCACCTCTTGGACCTACCGCGCCGCAACCCGCGGTCACGTCCATGCCGTTGCCACATGACGCAAAAGGCCCGCCCCGCGTAGGCGGGACGGGCCTTGAAGACCGATGAAGGCAGGAATGCGCGACTAGCGCTGACGCGCACCCGTGGCGGCAGACGACACCATGCGGGCATAACGGCGCAGCAGCGGCGAGGTGATTTCCTTTTCGACGGGCACGAAGGCGGCCCTGCGGCGGGCAAGTTCATCCTCGTCCACCAGCAGGTCGAGGGCGCGCGCGGGGATGTCGATGCGGATGCGGTCGCCCTCCTGCACAAGGCCGATGGGCCCGCCTTCGGCGGCTTCAGGCGAGACATGGCCGATGGCTGCGCCACGGGTGCCGCCGCTGAAGCGCCCGTCGGTGATGAGCGCCACATCCGCCCCGAGGCCCATGCCTGCGATGGCCGAGGTGGGAGTGAGCATCTCGCGCATGCCGGGGCCGCCCTTGGGGCCTTCGTAGCGGATGACTATGGCGTCTCCGGCCTTGATACGCCCTCCCATGATAGCCTCACAGGCGGCCTCTTCGCTATCAAAGACGCGCGCCACGGCCTCGCGCACCATCATCTCGGGTGCCACGGCAGACTGCTTGACCACCGCACCACCGGGCGCAAGCGACCCCTTGAGAATGGCGATGCCGCCCTGCGGCGAATACGGGGCGTCGACAGGACGGATGACATCGGCGTCACGCACCTTGGCCCCCAGTGCATCGAGATTCTCGCCCACGGTGCGCCCGGTCACGGTCATGGCACTGCGGTCGATGAGCCCTATCCTGTCGAGTTCGGCCATGACCGCGGGAATGCCCCCTGCGGCATGGAGGTCCTGAATATGATGATGCCCGGCGGGCGAGAGTTTGCAGAGGTTGGGCGTCTTGCGGCTGACCTTGTCGAAGATGTCGAGGGTGAGGTCGAGTCCCGCCTCTGCGAAGACGGCGGGCAGGTGCAACACGGTATTGGTGGAACAGCCAAGGGCCATGTCCACGGCCACCGCGTTGGCCACGGCCTTCTCGGTGACGATGTCGCGCGGGCGGATATTGCGTTCCAGCATCTCCATCACCTTCATGCCCGCATGCTTGGCAAGGCGGATGCGCGCGGCGGTGACGGCGGGGGTCGTGCCGTTGCCCGGCAGGGCAAGGCCGATGGTCTCGGCAAGACAGTTCATGGAGTTGGCGGTGAACATGCCCGCGCACGAACCGCAGCCGGGGCATGCGCCCTCGACCAGTTCATCGAGTTCGGCCTCGGTCATGTCGCCGCGCTGGACGCGTCCCACGCCTTCGAAGACGGTGATGAGGTCGGCACGACCGGCAAGGGTGGCACCGGCAAGCATGGGGCCGCCGCTGACCATGACCGAAGGTACGTCAAGGCGCAGCATGGCCATGAGCATGCCGGGTACGGACTTGTCACAGTTGGGGATGAACACCAGCGCGTCGAAGGGGTGCGCGGTGGCCATGATTTCGATGGAGTCGGCGATGAGTTCGCGCGAGGGCAGCGAAAAGCGCATCCCCTCGTGGTTCATGGCAAGGCCGTCGCACACCGCGATGGCGGGAAACTCGAGCGGGGTGCCCCCGGCGGCGCGGACTCCGGCCTTGACCGCCTCGGCGATGTCGTCGAGGTGGATATGCCCCGGTACGACCTCGTTGGCGGCGTTGACCACGCCGACCAGCGGGCGGGCCAGTTCTTCGCGGGTCAGCCCGAGGGCGTGGAGGAGAGAGCGGTGAGGGGCCTTTTCCAGCCCGTGGGTCATCTTCTTGCTGCGCATATAGCCTCGCACGGGAATGACGCCGAAGGCGTCAGTTGCGGTCGCGGACGGCCATCCAGCCGCCCGTCAAACCCATGAGAACCGGAACGGCCACTAACAGAACCGCCTGTTCTGGCGGCGGGAAATGCAACTCCATGAGGAGCGGGGGAACGGCGAAGAACGGCCCTACGAAACGGTAGACGAGATGCAGCAGCGCAAGGGCCGCGCCGCCGCCCACAAGGCCCAGCATCGCGCCGCCCACAAGCAGGGGCAGCCGTATGTACCAGTTGCGTGCGCCCACCAGCTTGAGAATCTCTATCTCGTCGCGCCGGTGCTCCAGCGTGAGGCGCACCGAACTCGCCGAGACGAGGGCCAGCACCAGCGTGAGAAAGGCGACGCTAGGCCACACCACGAAGGCGCTCACACCGCGCCACATGCGACCGAACTCGTCCTTGAGCGGCGTGGAGGTCACGCGCTCGACACCGGGGAGGTTCTTGAGGAAGGACTGCGTCTCGCGCGCCCAGCGGCCCGCGTCGACCTCACGCGGCGAGAACACCAGCAACGCCGTGGGTGGCAGGGGGTTCACGCCGCCGGAGGGCAGGGCGTCCGCCCCGCCGAGGCGTTTCGCAAGAGCGGCGAGCGCGTCATCGGGCGTCCATGTCTCCGCACGGGTCAGCCACGGCATGCGCCGCACCTCGTCCCATTGCGGGCGCACCTGTTCCAGCGGCGTACCGGGACGCCAGTACACCTGCCACACGGTCTCGCCACGGGAGACGCGGAATTCGGCGTCCACGGTGGTCAGGGCCATGAGAAAGACACCGCCGAGGAACACCGCCAGCGTCACGGCGGCAAGGCCCAGCGTGTGCGCCAGCGGGTGCAGGGCCATATCGCCCACCCCCCGCGCGATGAGCCGCAGTACCGTGCGCATCACGGGCCCTCCAGCAGGTCGCAGGCGTCAGCCCGACATGACAGACGCGCCCCCGGCCAGTTGGCATGGGTGATCATGCCGTCATCAAGGTGTATGAGGCGCGCCGCGGGATTGCGCCTGATGAGTTCGGGGTTGTGCGTGGCCAGCACCACAGTCGTCCCGTAGGCGTTGAACTGCATGAACACGTCCATGAGGCGCAGCGAGAGGTCGGGGTCGAGGTTGCCCGTGGGTTCGTCGGCAAGCAGCACCTGCGGATTCACGACGATGGCGCGGGCCACGGCCACGCGCTGCTGTTCACCCCCCGAAAGCTCACCGGCGGGAGTGTCGAGGCGGTGCTCAAGCCCCAGGGCGCGGGCCACGGCGCGTACGCGCCGCCCGGAAGCACGGGCGTCGAGCCCGCGCACCTCCAGCGGCAGGGCGATGTTGGCGAAGGCCGTTCGCGCAGGCAGGATGCGAAAATCCTGAAAGACCACCGAAACATGGCGTCGCAGGGCGGGAAGGTCGTGTGAACGCAGACGGGCGAGGTCGAACCCCGCCACCTGCGCCTGCCCGCGTTGCAAGGGCAGCGCGCCGTGCAGAAGACGCAACAGGGTGGTCTTGCCTGCCCCGGAAGGGCCGGAAAGAAAGAGGAAACCGCCCTTCTCGAGCGTGAAGGAGCAGTCCTTCAGCGCCCAGTGCGAGCCGTAGTTATGCGAAAGGTGCCTGATGTCGAGCATGACGGCACATCAAACCAGAGCACGGCGGGCATGGCAAGAGGCGTGTGCAGGGAGAATGCAATCACCCCGTCCGGGATGGCATGGAAGCGTGCCACACGGCCGGTCAGGCGACGGAACGTTCATCATGTCCGGGACTCCGTACGTGCGGGCATCTGGCACACCGTCCCGTGACCGCGTCCATGGCATCGACGTCGGCGTATCACTCTGTCAACGCGACAGCCTCATCACCCGACGCCCGTAGCGGCGGTGCCGTGACTCCCGAAAGGTCGTGGCTTGCCGAGGCAATGGTGGAACGGATGCCACCAAGTCCGAGAAGTGTATGATAGATGAAGTCATGCGTGACCGGTGTCCCGCGCACACGACGCAATCTGGCGACCACATCGGGGCGGCTCTTTTCGTATACGTCACTGTACCACAGGAAAAGAGGGACCTCGTACTGTTCATCGGCCACCTTCTTCGTCCCGTGGAAGAAGACACCGTTCTCACCCAATGACTCGCCATGATCTGACGTATACAGAACGACGGCATTGCGGTCGCGCAGCACATCGATCGTCTCTGCGATCATCGCATCGGTCTTCACGATGCTGTTGTCATAGGCATTAATGACATTCGCGATGTCGCGCGGCATCGCCTCATTACTATACGTATCGGGCATGAAGCGACGATGTTCCGCCGCGTACTGCTGGTTGTATGAAAAGTGCGACCCCTGCGTATGGAGCACGACAAGTTTGCCCCCTGCATTTGCCACGAACGCCTGCAGGCGGGTCACAAGATCCCGGTCGACGCCCTTGAGGTACTCCACAGTGCCCGCACCTGAGACAAGGGCGTCTGTGAGGTGACCGCTACGACCGAGCCTGTTCTGGCGCGAAAAGAAAGCCGTATCGTATCCGTGCTTGTTGAAGAGGCTGATGAAGGAACCATGCCGGGGCGTCCTGTCTTCAATGGTGGCATCGGTCAGTATGCCGATGAGGGAAATCCTCGTCGTGTTCGCAAACGACCGGCAGACCCCGTAATTGATGATGTTCCTTTCGACAGAAAGACGCGGCGTCGTATCCCGCTCGTAGCCGTTGATGCCAAAATGATCGGCGCGGGCGCTTTCACCGATGATGAACACCACCACCGGCTTCTCATGGTCCGGGATAACCAGCGACGAAGCGGCATCCGCCGGGTCTGGCAGCGCCGCGAGCGTGTCGGACCGGCGCTCTTCCCTGACATACGCCGCAGCAGCCTTGACGACGGAGACGGGAACGATGCGACTCATAGAAAGCGCTTCATAGGATGCCTTGCCGCCAAGATGCTTGAACGCGGCACGTCCCCCCTCGGCACTTACGAGTGCACACAGCAAAAGCAGTCCTGCCATCGCCGCATACCGCCTTCCGGCGAGACTCGCCCTGAATGACTGCGAGAGAGAGCTGTGGACAAGGCTGACCGCTATCCCTGCGCACAGCAACAGAAAGAGCGGCCATGTGACAAAACTATCGACTTCCGCCCGGTTGGTTTCAAGCAACCATGCCAGCGTGTCGTAGCTCATCGACACGTCGAACAGTGTGTAGAAATAGGTGAGGGCACACCCCGCAACGTGGAGAAAGAGGAAATATCCCCAGCGAAGTCCGGGAATACCCCCGAAAGTGACCGCAAGGGCGAGGTGCAGCAACAGCACGGGCACGGCAGCCAGCGGAGACACACCGGTCGCATAAAGCTGCGGGTTGTAGCATAGGGCTGCAAGCAGGGAGATGACGACGAACACGACGGAACCGAAGCGGGAACCTCTCATACCCATCACCCCAGCAGCACACACAGCCAGACGACAGCCGCAAGACACATGGCGACGAAGACGGCACCGGACCCGATGTCCTTGACCTGCCCGGAGAGGGGGTGCCACTCGGTACCCACCCTGTCCGTGAGCGACTCCACGGCCGTATTCAGCAACTCGACGATGATGACGAGAACCCAGCTGCCGATGAGCAGCGCCTTTTCCACTCCCGTATCACCCAGCAGCAGGGCAAGGACGACAGCGGGCACCAGCACGAGAAGTTCGTCCTGGACGGCGGCCTCGTGGCGCACCACGGTATTCAGCCCCTTCATCGAATAATGGAAGGCGTTGATGATACGACGGCAGCGCGCGGCAAGACCGTTGGGAAAGGCTTCGGACATGGGGAACATCCTTTTCACTGTGCTGTACGTGCCAGACCGGAACGGGGTGAGAGACGTTTCGCGGGCATCGGTCGCGCACCTATGCCCGTGACAGGCGCGCCACTATACCTTGCAGACGTCGACCCAGACGCCATCCGTCACGCGCTCAAGGTCTGCCAGCGTGATGCATACCGCGTTATTGGATGCGCCCGCAGCCGGGTACACGGGGTCGAACGCCCGAAGACTTGCATCGAGGTATACCTTCACCCCCTCATTGAGGGCGAAGGGGCAGACTCCGCCCACGGGATGCCCGACAAGGGTCGGCACGTCGTCGCCCTGAATGAAACGGGCCTTCTCGTGGAAGGTATCCTTGAACTTGCGGTTGTCGATGCGGGCCGTCCCCATGGCCACGATGACCACCGGGCCTTCCGCCGTATGCAGCGAAAGGGTCTTGGCGATGCGCCCCGGTTCGCACCCGGCCGCCAGCGCCGCCAGTTCGACGGTGGCGCTGGACGTGGCGAATTCCCTGTAGCCTTCCAGAACGTGGTGCTCTGCAAGCACCCTCTTCACGTCCTCTACACGCATGGCGACTCCTTGACATCCTATCCCCGAGGGGATGGACGGACACATATCGAAAGGGTGTTCCATAGGTTCCAGTCCGTTCGCTGTCAAACGCCATGGCATGGCAACCCTGCCGGACGACGAGAGCGAGGCGTGCGCCCGGTCGGTGAAGGGCGCGAGAAGATGACGAAAGGGAGAGGATGCCCAGATTGAAGTACGCCAGCAGGGGGGCGGAAGAAAACAGACAGGAGACGGGAGACCGGCCATGACGCCGCCGCGCCATGGAAGACCGTGAGACCTCGACCGGCAAGGAAACCTCGACAAGATGGGAGACTCGCACGGTGCCATGCCGTGCCGCATGGCTTCACACGTCGCGGCCCCGTCCCTGCACAGGGGAGGGGACAATCCGGTGTTGCAGGGGGTCTCGCCAGCCAAGGGCCGTGCGCTGACGAAGCGCACGGCCCTTGCCGGACATGGAAGAACAGAGTTCAACGGCGCGCGAGGCTACCCGCACTTGGTGAAGCTGCAGGCGGGGCAGATGTGGCACCCCTCCTGAAAGACCAGTTCGCTGCCACATTCGGGGCAACGCTGTCTTTCAAGGTCCGACCCGCCATGAACGGGAACGGAACCTTGCAGGTAGCGGGTTTCGAGCACCCACGCGATGGCATCGGGAATGGAGAGCAACAGCCCCTTCTTCTGGAAGACGGGATGCTCACCGCCGATGCCCTTGAGTTGCGTCACGATGTCGCGCACGCCCACGCCGGAACGCAGGGCCAGCGAGACAAGACGGCCGATGGCCTCGGCCTTGGCGGTGATGGAACGGCCCGACTTGCCGATGGTGGCGAACACTTCGAAGGGTTTGCCGTCGGTCTCGTTGACGGTGAGGTACATGGCCCCCAGCCCCGTGGGCACCTTCTGGGTGAAACCGTACACCACGTCGGGACGCTGGCGCACCACGCCCTTGCCCTCGGCTTCACCTTCGGCCTTCTTCTCGCCGTCGCCGGTGCAGAGCACCTGCACCGACTTGCAGCCGTCGCGGTACACGGTGACGCCCTTGCAGCCTTCCTCATAGGCCATCCAGTAGATGTTGCGGATGTCCTCGATGGTGGCATTGTTGGGCAGGTTCACGGTCTTGGAGACGGCATTGTCGGTGTACTGCTGGAAGGCCGCCTGCATCTTGAGATGCCAGACCGGTTCGATGTCCATGGCGGTGACGAAGACCCGGCGCATCGCCTCGGGCAGATGGTCCATACCGTGGATGGAACCCTTGGACGCCACGGTCTCCATGAGACGCGGGCTATGGCAGCCCTCGGCCCTGGCAGCCGCCTCGAAATGCGGGTTCACCTCGACGAGGCGCTCGCCATCCATGACGTGCCGGGCGAACGAGAGCGCGAACAGGGGTTCGATGCCCGAAGAGCATCCGGCGAGGATGGAGAGGGTTCCCGTGGGGGCGATGGTGGTCACGGTGGCGTTGCGGTAGGGGCCGAGGTCGCGTTCGGCGAAGGTCGATGCGGGGTAGGCCGGGAAAGGACCACGTTCCTTGGCAAGCTGCTTCGAGGCGGCGCGCCCCTCGTCGCGGACGAAGGCCATCATGCGTTCGCCAAGATGCAGGGCCTCGGGGCTGTCGTAGGCGATGCGCAACTGGAAGAGCAGGTCGGCCCAACCCATGACGCCAAGACCTATCTTGCGGTTCTGGTGCACACGTTCTGTGATGCGCTCGAGCGGGAAGCGCGAAGCGTCGATCACGTTGTCGAGAAAACGCACCCCGAGATGGATGACGCGCTTCAGCGCCTTCCAGTCCACGCCCTTGTCGGCGGGGTTGGGGTCGTTCTCGTGACCGGGGATGAAGAAGGCGGAAAGGTTCACCGAACCGAGGTTGCACGCCTCGTAGGGCAGCAGGGGCTGTTCGCCGCAGGGGTTGGTCGATTCGATCTCGCCCTGGTCGGGAGTGGGGTTGTCACGGTTGATGCGGTCGATGAAGACGATGCCGGGGTCTCCGCTCTCCCACGCCTTGCGTACCAGCAGTTCGAACACCTCTCGTGCCTTGAGCCGCCCCTTCTCCAGCCCGGAGTGCGGCGCGATGAGGGGATAGTCCTCGTCGTTCTCCACCGCCTGCATGAAGGCTTCGGTCAGCGCCACTGAAAGATTGAAGTTGTTGAACTCGCCATCGCGCTCCTTGGCGCGGATGAAGTCCATGATGTCGGGATGGTCGATGCGCAGGATGCCCATGTTGGCGCCGCGCCGCGTCCCGCCCTGTTTGATCTGCTCGGTGGCGGTGTTGAAGATGCGCAGGAAGGAGATGGGGCCCGAAGCCACACCGCCAGTGGAACCCACTCGGCTCTCCTTGGGGCGCAGGCGCGAGAACGAAAAACCGGTGCCACCACCGGACTTGTGGATCATGGCCGCGTGTTTGACCGCGTCGAAAATCTCCTCGATGGAGTCGCCCACAGGCAACACGAAGCAGGCGGAAAGCTGCCCGAGGTCGGTGCCTGCGTTCATGAGCGTGGGCGAGTTGGGCAGAAAGCGCCACCCGGTCATGAGGTCGTAGAATTCACGAGCGAGGTCTTCGTGCTTCCATGTGGAAGCCTCGTACTTGGTCTCTTCGGCGGCGATGGCGGAGGCGACACGCCAGAACATGTCACGGGCGTCTTCAAGCTGTTCGCCCGAAGCCCCCTTGCGGTAGTAACGCTTGGCAAGCACAACGGCAGCGTTGGGGTTCAGGGCCACATCGGGAAGGTCGGCAGGCGCGGGGAGCAGTCTTTCAGCCATGTTCATTCCATTCGTGTCTTTCAGTTGTTTGATTTTATTCATTTTATCAAAAACTGCCCCAACGGGCACAGGCCAGCACACTAGCCTACCCAAGCCGAAAAAGCCACCGCCCCCGAAAACCGCAGGCCAACTCGACAACCGCCGAAAAGCCTTGCCAGACCTGCTCTCCCGACCGCTGCCACTATTCGTGCCCATTCCTGACAATTTTATAATATAGTAAAATAAAAGAGACTATTTTTTTACTTTTGTTCCGCTCACCGCAAGCGCACCGCAACCACCGCAGCCCCCCGGACGCGCACCACAAGACACCCCGGCAATGGCAACAGCCTGAAAGCGGAGACGATAAAGCGATGGGGGCACGGCACGGGCAGGGGCCGCACGCATCCCGGTCTCGCCAGACCGTGTCCGCAACGAACCTTCCGCAAGCGAAGCCGACACCCGGCGTCCGACCGTGACCGGGCGGCGTGTGTCATTGCCGATACCCTTCGCAAGGGCAACACCGGAGAGGGACGAAGCGGACACGACAGGGCGCGGCAGGGCGCGACAGGGCGCGGCAGGGCGGAGATAGCCCCGGCAGGTGGCAGGCATCCTCTCGGCTTCTGCCGGGGTCATTCGAGGTCGTACTTCTTGAGTTTGTTGTGCAGTGTGGCACGGGTGATGCCGAGACGCCTTGCGGCTTCACTCTTGTTGTCACCCGTCTCGCGCAGGGTGGCGACGATGGCGCGACGCTCGAGGTCTTCCAGTGAGAGACCGGCGTAGGGGTCCTGACCGGTGGGCAGTGCGGCATCGGCGACGGCTGGGTCGGCGCCCCCCGCCCCGCGCAGGGACATGGGCAGTTCACGTTCGCCGACCCAGTCACCCGTGGCCATGATGACAGCCCTCTCCACGGCGTTCTCGAGTTCACGCACGTTACCCGGCCACGGGTGCTTGAGCAGCATGTCCATGGCCTGCGGGGTGAAACCCTTGAGGTGCTTGCGGTTGCGTTCCGCGTAACGGTCGAGGAAATGCGCCGCCAGCAGGGGGATGTCATCGGGCCGTTCACGCAGCGCGGGCATATGGATGCCGATGACATTGAGGCGATAGAACAGGTCTTCGCGAAAGCGCCCGGCGGCCACCTCTTCGCGCAGGTCGCGGTTGGTGGCGGCAAGAAGCCGCACGTCCACCGTCAGCGGAACGTCGCTGCCCACGCGCTGTATCTCTCCCTGTTGCAGCGCCCGCAGCAGTTTGGCCTGCAACAGCAGCGGCAGTTCGCCTATCTCGTCGAGGAAGAGTGTACCTCCGTCGGCCTGCACGAATCGCCCGTCACGGCGCTTGTCGGCCCCGGTGAAGGCTCCCCGCTCATGCCCGAACAACTCCGACTCGAGGAGCGACTCGGAGAGTGCTGCGCAGTTCACCGTCACCAGTTGCTTTGCGCTGCGACGGCTGCCCTCGTGAAGCGACCTTGCCACCAGTTCCTTGCCTGTTCCCGACTCTCCGGTGATGAGCACCGTGGCCTCGGACGGCGCGACGGTGGCGACGAGTTCGGCCAGCTCACGCATGGGTGCACTGCGCCCGATGATGCCCGGTGCCCGTGCCGCGTCGTCGAGGCGGCTCTTCAGCTCACGGTTCTCGGACACGAGGCGGGTATGGTCGAGGGCGCGCTCGAGGGTATGGCGCAGCACATCGAAGTCCAGCGGCTTGGTCAGGTAGTCGTAGGCCCCGAGCCGCAGAGCCTCCACGGCCGTCTCCACAGAGGAGTATGCCGTCATGATGAGAACGGGCACGGCGGGGTTGTACTCCACGATGCGCCGCAACGCCTCGATACCGCCCATGCGGGCCATGCGCACATCCATGAGCACCGCATCGCGGGCCTTTTCGCGCACCTTCTCGACGGCGGTCTCGCCGTCGTCGGCCTCGTCAGTGGCATAGCCCCAGCCGCGCAGCATGGTACGCAGCATGGTGCGGTGAGCCACATCGTCATCCACGATGAGAACGGTCACGTCGCTCATGCTACTCCCCCTTGTCCGTGTCTTGATCGGATGTGCCCGCTAATATGCCCGCGGATGTCGCCGCACGGGGCTGACCCGCGCCTGCCGCATCGGCCCGGATGTCCGGTGTCGCCCCTGCATGGACAGCGGGCAGTATGAAGGTGCACTCGGTGCCGTGCCCCGGTTCGGAGCGGAAGCCCACCTCGCCCCCATGGGCTTCGATGATCTTGTGGACGATGGCGAGGCCAAGGCCCGTGCCCTGTCCCTTGGTCGTGAAATAGGGGTCGAAGACCCGCGACAGGTTCTCCGGTGAGATGCCCGGCCCGGTGTCGCGCACCGACACCGCGACCCTGCCATCACCGTGGCGATACGCCGTCACCATAAGCTCACCCCCGTCTCCCATGGCTTCCATGCCGTTGAGGCAGACATTGAGCAACGCCTGCGCGAAGCGGTCGGGGTCCACGAGGGCCTCGGGCACATCCGGCGCGGCCTCGAAACGCACGGCGACCTTGCGGGCCTCGGCATCCGGACGTACCAGTCGCAAGGCGTGGTCGACGATGTCCGCCACACGGGTGGGCCGGGGCCGGATGTCGGAAGGACGCGACAGGCCGATGAGGTCGGAGATGACGCGGTTGAGCCTGTCGACCTCCTGCACCATGACGCGGGCGGCCTCACGGTCGTCGCTGCCTTCAGGGAAGCGCGTACCGAAGTAGGTGGCGTAGCCCTTTATCGAACTGAGCGGGTTGCGTATCTCGTGCGCGACGCCAGCGGCGAGGTTACCCACGGCTGCAAGCTTCTCGCGCCTGCGCACTTCCGCCTCGAGGTGCCGCACCTCGCTGAGGTCGCGCAACAGCAGGATGACACCCACAGCACGGCCTTCATCGTCCACGATGCGCGCGCCCCGCACGCCCAGTGGTACGCTCGTTCCGTCGGCACGGCGGCACTCCACTTCGGTGGGGGCGAGAACACCGCCACCGAGAAGATACGCGGCCATGGCATCAAGCGGGGCAGGAAGCCATGACGCGCCCTGTCCCAGTGCGGACGAAGCGCCGACACCCAGCAGGTCGGCCCCGGCTGCGTTGCATTCGTCGATGCGCCCTTCGCGGTCGAAGGCCACAAGCCCGTCAGGCAGGCTCGACACCACCTTGGCCGCGAACGCCTGCGACGCCATCAGCCGACGCCGTGCCGCCTGTTCACGTCGTGACCACACCAGCGACAGGACCCCGGCGACAGCTACGCCACCAGCCAGTGCCAGCATGAGCAGGGCATGGTTGCGGTCCTGCGCGCGCGCCTCGGCAAAGGGCTGCATATCCAGCCCCACGAGGATGACCGGAGGAGGGCCCTGCGGGCTTCGCATGCACGAGGCGTCGAACCCGCCGTGCATCCCGTGGCCGCCATGTTCACGCCTGCCGGTGTCTCCGCGACCATCTTCCGGCAAGGGGAGGCTTCCCGGAAAGGGGGAGAGGCCTTCTTGCCGTTCGCGCCATCTGGCGAAACGCTCCGCCCGTGAACGCGGCCGCTGGTCGTCGGGATGCTCCAGCCTTGCATCGTCTGGCGGAGGCGGGGCCATGCGCCCGCCTTCGGGTATGAACATGGCACGGCGGCGCACCGGGTCGAACAGGCGAAAGACCACGAAATCGTCCCCACCGTCACCGGGCAGGAGCGTCCAGCGGGGTTCTGTCCCGGCATCCAGCCTCTGAAGTTCGTCAGGGTTGAACAGGCGTGTGCCCACGCGGGTCATGTCGCTATGCGCCAGCACCTCGCCCTCGGGCGAGACCACGGCGATGAAACGGATGTCAGGCTGGTCTGCCATCTCCTCAAGCAGTATCTGCAGGCGCAACCCGGCACTGTGCCTCATGCCCGTACGTGCTCCCGCTTCGAACGAACGGATGAGCGACGCGCCCTTTTCAGTGAGGATGCGCGTCATGGTCGATGCCGCACCATGATACGACCCCAGCAGGACGGCCACGATGCCAGCCACCAGCAAGGCGGCGAGAAGCACCAGCGACCATGGCGAGGCAAGGCGGCTACGCAGACGTTCGAGGACGGTGGATGGGGTCATGTTCACTCCTGATACCTATGACGATGCCTGAGGGGCCGCAAAAGCCACAGGCCGTGCTGTCTATTTTTCATACACCTTACAGCCTCTGGCAAGGCCCAGTGGTATCTCGCGAAGAGGGTGTGCATCATGCAACTATTTGCAATCACACGAATCGCTTCTGCGAGCTTCCAGCTGCCTTGCCAAGGCAGCCCATGGTCCACGCCGACCATGGAAAAGTGATGTCGGGGAAAGCAAGGACTGCACCAACAAGGACGCGGGCAGGGGGCAGTCGTCCATATAAGCACGTCATCCAACGGCTGACGTGGATATCCCCGCGGCGCATCACAGGCTGCCCACGCGACATCCATACCATGCCCCACGAATGGAGTATATTTTTTATACACCCATACACTGTGCCTGTATCATTTTCATACGCATTTCGGGTCCGTCTCCCGGAATGCAAACTCACCCAGGCATGGCATTCAAAAAATTAATCTTTGAAAACAAAAAGTTAGATGAGCCAAATAGAGTTTGGCACGCTCCATGCTCTAGCAAGGGCAACGAGAACATGAGGCCCTTTGCCTCGAACCATAAACACCCAAGGAGAACATCATGAACAGCAAGCGCATCGCCCTCGGCATCATCGCCCTCGCCACCGTTGTCAGCCTCGGCACCGCCGCCAACAACGCTTTCGCCCGCGGGCACGGCAACTACCATGGTCAGGGGCAGATGATGGGTCAGGCCTATGAAGCCCTCACCCCCGAGAAGCAGGCCAAGTTCGACAGCCTCATCGACGCCTTCAACACCAAGGTGACGCCGCTGCGCGACAAGCTGTGGGCCAAGCACACCGAACTGAACGCCCTCTCCAGCAACCCCAACACCAAGCCCGAAGACATCCGCAAGCTCACGGACGAAATCACTGCACTGCGCACCCAGTACCGCACCGAAGCCGCCAACCTCGACGCGAGCATGCAGAAGGAAGTCGGTATCAAGACCCACTTCGCCACCATGGGACACCGTGGCATGGGCGGCATGGGCGGCGGCTGCGGCATGATGGGCGGCAAGGGCGGCATGGGCTCCGGCATGATGCAGATGCATGACGGCGAAGGCCCCCACCGCGGCCAGAACATGTAAGTTGCAGCAACGCCTGTAGCGATCAAATAACGACAAGAGGCCACCTTCACGGGTGGCCTCTTGTCGTGTGTATGGGCGAGACTTCGGGGCAGTGCGTGTCTAGCGGGCATCAGCCGCCCGGGCAACGGCTACCACGGGATGAAACGGTATCACGTAGCGTACTCGTGACTCCTGCACCCCGCAACGTTCACACAAGCCGACGACCAGACAACCTGTCGGCACCTTCGCCGATATCCATTGCTGCCCCGGCAGCGCCCACGCACAGCTTTCGCCTTCGAAGCTACTCACGGTCCCTGCAATCCCGACGCCGGAAAGCAGGCTTCCTTCTCAATCCTGTCACTGCAGTAAACCGGCGACCGGCACTCCCCCTGTGTCCCTTGGAAGAAGACCCATGGCGGTGACGTCTTCATGCCGCAAGGCATCACCATGTACCGAAAGGGTGCGCAAGCCTCGCCCGTCAACAAGGCCCACAGCCGGTTTTCGCGACTGTGGGCCCTATCCGTTCACCACCTGAGGCGAAAGCGCATTGCCGCTTCACACCGTCAGACCTGTTTGCACATTGTACTAATGTCCGCAGCCGCACCCGGCAGGGTGGGCCTCGCCGCGCAGACGGGCCACAAGGGCGGGCAGCCACTGGTACAGCACCAGCAGAAGAAGCACCACAGCCGCCACGGCAGAGAGCATACCCGGTTCCGCGTCGGCACTGCCCTGCACCCAGCCTGTCACACCCATGCCAAGCCAGCCGTAGAGCATGTTCACTGCCAGCCCAAGTGCGACTGACATGACCCCGATGACGGCGACATAGATGACAGCGGCCTTGCGACCGAGCATCCGCGCCACGACAGTGATGGTGGCCACGTTGGTCGCCGGCCCGGCGAGGAGGAAGACCAGCGCAGCCCCGGGTGAGATGCCCTTGAGGGCAAAGGCCGCAGCGATGGGGGTGGAGGCCGTCGCGCAGACATACAACGGAATGCCCACCACCATCATCAGAAGGATGCCGCCGATACCCGAGGCGAACGTTCCGGAGAAAAGGTCGTCCGGGATGAGGATGGTGATGACAGCGGCAAGCACAACGCCAAGCAGCAGCCAGCCGCCGATGTCCGCAACAAGTTCACCGAAGGCGAAGCGCATCCCGCCACGGAACCTTTCCACCACACCGCTGAAGCCGCCGCTGACCTGCCCGATGGGGGTATCATGTCCGCAACAGCCCGTGCCGGAATGCGCATGCGCTGCACTCCCGCAACCGCATGACGCGCCGGATGGCGCAGACACGCTGTGCGACGTGCCGCAACACGCAGAAGCAGCCACGGAAGCGTGCCCAGAACAGGTGCACGCGGCGTGTTCCCTGATTGGTCCCAGAGAGACACTCCCGGCCGCGGCAATGCCAGCGGCACCGTGCAGGACGGGGGCTATGACGGGCGCGGGCAGAGTGGTGGGGCCGTCATGAAGCGCCGCGTCGCGTGAAGGGGACATCACTGGGGGGGATATCTCTGACTCACCCCGCTTCCTTTCGGGGAAAAGGTCGACCATGAGCCCTGCCGCCACAGAGGTCAGCAAGGCGGCGAAGGGACGCGCCACGGTCATGACAGGGTCTAGCAAGGCCCATGTCACGGCCATGGAGTCTACCCCCGTTTCCGGTGTGGCGATGAGAAACGAGGTGGTGGCACCTTTGCTGGCACCCTGCTGACGCAACCCGGCGGCGGCAGGGATGACACCGCACGAACATAGCGGCAGGGGAATGCCGAAGAGGGCAGCCTTGAAGACAGGGCCCACATGCCCACGCCCGAGATGGCGCGCGACGAAGGAGGCGGGGACGTAGGCCTTCAGCAGTCCGGCAACGAAGAAGCCGAAGAGGACATAGGGGGCCGCTTCAAGAAGAATATCCCACGATGCCAGTATGATGTCATGGATAAGGGTCATGGTGTCCTCGGGTTGCATAATAAACATATGAACATCTGTTCATGCGTTAGGTATGACAAAGGACGCGCCATGTCAACATATGGCCGACAGGGCAACACACTGAAAGAAAGCGTCGAGAGCATCGGAGACAGCCGTCGACATGCGCGACAACGAATAAAGGCCACTCCTGCCACCGGCGTCTTGCGGAGGGGGACGTGCCCGGTTGCAGCGTCAAAAGGGTATCGAACCGCAATCGCCGCAACGGCATTATGACAGTAGGGAGGAGGACGAAAACTGAAAGGGTGTCGCCATCTGCGGAAAGACAGCACTCGCGACGCCGGTCACACCATCAGCGGTACGACACGGACTGAAAGCCATGACGACAGGTGGCACGAGATACGCCCCCCGACATCGGCGCGAGGGCCGGGACGTCATAGCATCGCTTCAGACAAGAACACGGGTCAACCTTCCCTGTAGGTCACCGGAAGACGGGGCCTTATCGCCGTATTCGCACCCTTGCGCACATGCCCGTCCACAAAGGGTATGAGGTGGCCCTTACCGGTCTTCACCAGCCGGACTCCTCGGCACGCCACAGGTCGCCCTGCATCAACGCGCGGTATCCCGGCATCACCCGATTCCAAGCTTCAGGCTGATTTCCAAACTTCAGCCCGTTTGCCCGTGTCAGTCCGATTGCAGGCTTCTGGCAAGGTCGATTGGCTTCAGGCGCGGTCCGGGCCCTTACCCACCATGTTCAGGGCGAGTTGCATCTCGCGTTGCAACCGCTGCTGTACCGCCTCGCGCACACGTGACGTGGACGAACCGAACTGTTCGGAACGTACCGCGTACACATTGCGGATGAGCTCACGTTCATGCTGGCTGCCCTTGCCGTCTCCGGCGAGGTCCACGGCCCTGTTGAAGATGCGCGCAGCGGCACCCGGCCCGTGCTGTACGGCGGTACTCCACAACACCTCCTTCAGCGCAGGAGAGAAGGCCCCCTTGTCGAGACCCGCCTGCTTGCTGACGGCATCGAGCGCCGGGACATAGTGGCTTTCGGTGATGAAACGGTCCTGCAAGGCCTCGAAACGGGCAGGCTGTTCGTCGGCGATGGCACGCCACGCATCGGGCATGGCACCGTTACGGCTTCCTGTGTTGGCGGGCCCTGCCTCGCGCAATCGACTGGCGATGTCAGGGGCCTGACCGTCGAGATAGTCGAGGAAGCGGTCCATGGTGCCGGGGCGCGAGGCTATCTGGAACTTGCCGTAGGACGTTCCGCCATGCCTGTCATAGCCGATGGCGGCGATGCCCTCGTCACCCGATTCGAACTGTGCGGCAAGGGACCCCAGACCGGAGACATCACCACTGCCGCCGGAACGTGACGCCCGCGCAGAACGCGGTGCTGCGGCGGTGCGTTTGCCCTGCGCCGTGCGGGTGGCTTCGGAGATGGCGTCGCCCATGCCGCCTTCACCGGCAAGGCGCATCTTGCCCGTGAGCGCCAGAAGGCTACGTGCGGCCATGGCCCCGTTGGAACCGATGCCGCCCCCCTGTCCTTCGAGCACCTGTGCCATGGCCGCAAGGGCGCGTGCGCCTGCGGCCTCGGCGTCGTCAGGGACGGCACCCTGCTGGGCAAGCACCTGCCCGAAGCCTGCGCCGCCCTGTCTGCTCGAAAAAGACCGAGGTGCGGGAAGGGACAGTCCCCGGGCCACATCCGGCATGAGATTCTTGTCGTAAGGCATGGTTCCTCCGGCTTCATGCGACGCGCCCCGGTCTCGCTTCGGGGAACGGGTCGCAGGTCTGGCGACAGGTGCATAGCAAGAACCGCACCTGCCGAAGGACATGCTTTGAGGACGCCATGTTAGACAGATAGACCGCGTGAAGAAGACCCTGAATGCACCCGCCGCCGTCACTTCCCCGACGGAGGGCGGTACACCCTCAGGGCGTCGCCCATGCGGGCCTGCAGTTCAGCTATACGATGCTGCCCCGTGGGGTGGGTCGAGAGGAACTCCGGGGGCCGCTTTCCGGGGGCGGATGACATCTTGCGCCAGAAATCGAGCGCGGCACGCGGGTCGTAACCTGCCTGTGCCATGAGCATGAGTCCGATACGGTCGGCCTCGTATTCCTGCTCACGCCCGAAGGGGAGCATCAGCCCCACGTTGGCACCTGTGCCATAGGCCTGACTGAACGCCTGCACCGCTGCCGGAGAACCTCCGGCCACGCCCAACGCGATGGCAGCCGCATCGTGCCCCATCTGCACCATCATGGCGCGGCTCATGCGTTCGGCACCATGCCTCGCGATGGCGTGTCCCACCTCGTGTGCCATGACGGTGGCGAGTTCGGCATCGGTATCCGCGTACTTGAATATGCCCTCATAGACGAAGACCTTGCCCCCCGGAAGGCAGAAGGCGTTGGCGACATCCTTGCCGATGAGATGGAACTCCCACCTGAAATCGCCACGGCGGGCTGCGGCGGCTATGCGCCTGCCAACGGTCTCGACACGCTGCGCCTCGTCGGTGCCGGTCTTCACCGGTTCCTTTGAAAGGATCTTTCTTGACTCCTGCTGTCCGAGGGCCATCTCCTGCTGGGGTGAGACCATGATGAACTGGCTTCTCCCGGTATACGGGGCCTTGGCACACCCGGCCAGCACGAGAAGGCACAGCAGCAGAGGCAGCAGATGTCGTAATGCGGCAAGGCCCTTGCCCACCGTGGAGAGGGCCCTTCGGGTGTGCGTCACGGTATCGCGGCTTGACGGAATCGTCATTTGTCGTATGTTCCCCTTCCTGAAAGCGGGCAAACGCGCCCATAAGGCGGGCCACTCCCGCCACCACCCACCGTATAGCCGTTTCCTCCGCGAAGGACCACACGCATGGGCAAGGACCTCATCATCGTCGAATCTCCCGCCAAGGTGAAGACCATCAAGAAATTCCTTGGCGGCAAGTATGTCGTGCAGGCGAGCGTCGGTCACGTCCGCGACCTGCCCACCAACGAGATCGGCGTGGACGAGGCCAACAACTTCGCTCCGCAGTACCGGGTCATCGACGGCAAGCAGAAGGTCGTCGACACGCTTCGCGAAGCGGCTGCGAAGGCAGACACCGTCTACCTCGCACCCGACCCGGACCGTGAAGGTGAAGCCATCGCGTGGCATGTGGCCGCGCTCATCGAAGGCAAGGCAGACAACATCAAGCGCATCCAGTTCAACGAGATCACCGCACGGGCCGTGCGCGAGGCGCTGGAGAACCCGCGCGACCTCAACCGCGCCCTGTTCGACGCCCAGCAGGCGCGCCGCGTTCTCGACAGGCTGGTGGGCTACAAACTTTCGCCGCTGTTGTGGAAGAAGGTCAAGCGCGGCATATCGGCGGGGCGTGTGCAGTCGGTGGCGTTGCGTCTCATCGTCGACCGCGAGAGTGAACGCCGCGCCTTCACACCTGAGGAATACTGGCTGTTCCGCGCCATGTTCGCCAAGAACGTGCCCGGTGCAACGCCCACAAGCCCCGACCCGCAATACGCCCCCTTCAAGGCCGAACTCGCGAAGATAGACGGCAAGAAGGCCCATGTAGCCGACGCCGACGCCGCCAACGCCCTTGAAGACGCCATGCGCGGCAAGCCCTTCGTCATCACCGCCGTCGAACGCAAGAAGCGCGAACGCCAGCCGCAGCCCCCGTTCATCACCTCCACCTTGCAGCAGGCCGCCAACCAGCGACTGGGCTATTCCGCCAAGCGCACCATGAACATCGCGCAGCGGCTGTATGAAGGTGTTGAACTGGGCGAGATGGGTACGGTGGCCCTCATCACCTATATGCGTACCGACTCGGTGCGTGTCTCCGACGAGGCACGCGACGCCGCACGCGCCTTCGTTACCGAGACGTGGGGTGCCGACTTCTGCCCGGCCAAGCCCCGGCAGTTCAAGACCAAGGGCAGCGCGCAGGACGCCCACGAAGCGGTGCGTCCCGTCGATGTCAACGTGACTCCCGACAGCGTGAAGCACCTGCTTCCCCCCGACCAGTTCCAGCTTTACAGACTGGTGTGGTCGCGCTTCGTGGCCTCGCAGATGGCCCCGGCACGCTTCGACGACACCACCGTTGCCATCGCATGCGGCCCCGCCGAATGGCGCGCCAAGGGCGAACGGATGCTCTTTCCCGGTTTTCTCGCGGCCATGCCGCAGAAGGAGGAGGGCGATGCTGAACTGCCGCCACTGCAGGAGGGCGAGACCCTGCACCCCGTCTCCGTCGAGAAGGAACAGAAGTTCACGCAGCCTCCGGCGCGCTACACCGAAGCATCTCTGGTGCGTGAACTCGAAGAGCGCGGCATAGGCCGTCCGTCGACCTACGCCTCCATCATCTCCACGCTCATCGACCGCGACTACACGCGCCTCGAGGACAAGCACTTCGTGCCCACCGACCTCGGGGCCACGGTGTGCGACCTGCTGGCGCGCCACTTCACCACCCTCATGGATGTCGGGTTCACCGCCCAGATGGAGGACTCGCTCGACAAGGTGGCAGAAGGGGGACTCGACTGGGTCGAACTGCTTTCACGCTTCTCGGCCGACTTCAACCCCACGCTGGAATCCGCTGCCAAGGCCATGGAGACGGTGAAGGGCGGTCTGCCCACAGACGTCACCTGCCCCGAGTGCGGCAAGCCCGTCGTGGTGAAGTTCGGTAAGGCAGGGCCCTTCCTCGCCTGCACCGCCTACCCCGACTGCAAGTTCACCAGTAACTTCTCCCGCGACGAGAAGGGCGACATCGTCATCGAACAGCGGGCCCGCGAAGAGCTTGAAGCCGTAGGCACCTGTCCCGAGTGCGGCAAGGACCTCGTGGTCAAGAAGGCACGCACCGGCAGCCGTTTCATCGCGTGTACCGGCTACCCCGACTGCCGCCACACCGAACCCTTCTCGACGGGCATCGCCTGCCCGCGTGAAGGCTGCGACGGTCAACTGGTGGAGAAAAGCTCGAAGCGCGGCAAGATATTCTACTCGTGCAACCGCTTCCCCAAGTGCGACTACGCACTGTGGGACTGGCCCGTACCCGGCCCGTGCCCCGTGTGCGGGTCGCCGCTGCTGGTGAAGAAGAGCACCCGTGCCAAGGGCCTGCACATCGCCTGCCCCGAAAAGACCTGTCGCTACACGCAGGAACTTCCCGACGACGAGGGATAGAAGAGCATACGGAAAGCAGACGTCAGCCTTCCGAAAAGTTAACGACACTGCAACGTTCTGCTAAAGCAGAAGAAATCATATTTCTCCGGGCAAGAATCCCGGATAACCAAGGCCCCGTGCAACATCACGGGGCCATTCTCGTTTCAGGGCACAGAGGGAGAAGAAGAGGGGTGGACGCCACCAGGGACGCACGATGGAGACCGGAAAGCAGGCGAAGCAGGCGTTGCCGACGGCGTCAGACCGACATGTCGAGCAAAAGCCCGGACGAGGAGGGCGAAGGGCTGGCATACGCCGCAAACGGGGTCTTCAGGGCACCTGAGTTAGCACTCTGAATCGCAACGGGATTGGCGGACGACACGATGCTATCGGCATTCCCGGATGCAGCTGCCGCGGCACCTGTACCTGTCTCATCCACGCCGGAAAGGCGCAGGTTCTTCAGGTCTTCGAGCATCTGCTTCAGCAGGTCGCCGCCTTCCGTGCCTCCCCCGGCAGGCGAGAGCGTGGGCAGCACACCGCCGGTGACGGATGCACCGCCTTGCCCGACCATGGTGGTCGAGGCGAGAAAGAGCTCGTCATGTCCGTTGCCGAAGAAGCCGTTGATACTGTCGTTGAGTCCGCCGTTGAAACGGGCGATGAGGCTGTCACCGGCTGCGGTACCGAATTGCCTGTCGATGAAACGCAGTCCGTCCAGCAACCCGTTGCCGAGACTCTCTTCACTGACAGACCCGTCGCCGAGACGCTTCATCACGAGACCCATGAACGCGGTGGCGGCACGGTCCCCGTGGGCATCAGCCACATGGCGCATGGCATCTTCCAGCGATGCGGCAAGCTGTTCACGTCGGGCATCACCACCGGTGCCTTCGCCTCCGGACGCCGGAGATTGCTGTCCGGCGAGCGAAAGGGCTTCGGCGGAGAGGGATATGGTGTCGCCTGCTGCGATGCTTGCACTGACGGCGGTATCGGGCACGGC
Source organism: Nitratidesulfovibrio vulgaris str. Hildenborough (assembly GCF_000195755.1). Lineage (NCBI taxonomy): Bacteria > Pseudomonadati > Thermodesulfobacteriota > Desulfovibrionia > Desulfovibrionales > Desulfovibrionaceae > Nitratidesulfovibrio > Nitratidesulfovibrio vulgaris. Next base: position 3,566,896 of record NC_002937.3, read on the forward strand.
ACGGCGTGCCACCTCATCGGCGAAGGCGGAAGCCGTCACATCCGTGTGCAGCACACCGGCGAACAGCGATGCCGTTCCGCCGGGTCCACCGAGACCGAATGATGAGCCGATACCTTCCATGCCGTACACTCCGTTGTCTAGGCCTCTTATCGGCGGATGAACGCAGAACTTTACGTTATCAATCCGGCGCTGCCGAGGCAGTGGAAACCCACACATCCTACAATAAAAATAGATGGTTATTCACGTTATGAACAACACCTCTCATGCGACGTTGACATGGACAGCGTGAAGCAGCAGGGGGCAGCCTGCCTTATGGCCGTCACAACAGCAGAATGCTCTTCGCATTCCACTCTCCATCACTCTGCCACTGGTACCGCTGACAGCCGCGACAGGGAAAATAGCTGAACAACATTGTCAACGCCCCCCCTTGCCGCAGCTGTCATCTTCCAATAATGTAAGGGAGTGTGCGCAGGTCGCATCACGACGCAGCCGCACACCATGACACACGCTTCAAAGGCATGGCCGAAGGCCGTGAACATACGGCAAGTATATCGTAATCCTCTTCCCCGGAGGGAGACATGGACATCCCCGTTTTCAACTGCAAGAACGGCGACGACGTCATCCGTGCCGTGAAGGAGTACAACGTCTCCTTCGTACAATTCTGGTTCGTCGACATTCTCGGCAATCTCAAGAGCTTTCAGGTCACCCCAAGCGAACTCGAAGCCGCCTTCGAAGAGGGCATGGGCTTCGACGGTTCGTCCATTCTCGGTTTCACGCGCATCGAGGAAAGTGACATGGTGGCATTCCCCGATGCCACCACCTTCCAGATCTGCTCGTGGCGTCCGCTTGAACGCCCTGTGGCACGCATGTTCTGCGATATCCGCACCCCGGACGGCACCCCGTACGAGGGCGACCCGCGCTACATCCTGCGCAAGCTCATCGATAAGGCCGCCCAGAAGGGCTACACCTTCTATGTGGGGCCTGAACTGGAGTTCTTCTTCTTCTCGAGCCCGCAGTGCCCCACGCCCATCGATGCGGGCGGCTACTTCGACGCGCCCCCCCTCGACCTCGGCAACGACGTGCGCCGCGACATCATCTTCGCCCTGCAGCGCATGGGCATTCCTGTCGAGTACTCGCACCACGAAGTGGCCCCCTCGCAGCACGAGATTGACCTGCGCTACAACGAAGCCATGAAGATGGCGGACGTGGTCATGACCTACAAGGTCGTGGTCAAGGAGATGGCACGCAAGCACGGCATCTACGCCACCTTCATGCCCAAGCCCATCTTCGGCGAGAACGGCAGCGGCATGCATGTGCACCAGTCGCTGTTCCGCAACGGCAAGAACGCCTTCTTCGACCCCAACGACCAGCACAACCTCTCGCACGAGTGCCGCTCGTACATCGCCGGTCTGCTCAAGCATGCCCGCGAATTCTGCTGCGTCACCAACCAGTGGATAAACTCCTACAAGCGCCTCGTGCCGGGCTATGAGGCACCGGTGTACATCGCGTGGGCGCAACGCAACCGTTCGGCCCTCATCCGCGTGCCCATGTACAAGCCCGGCAAGGAAGCGGCCACACGCATCGAACTGCGTTCGCCGGACCCCGCATGCAACCCCTACCTTGCCTTCGCGGTCATGCTTGGTGCAGGTCTTGAGGGCATCGAGAACAACTATGAGCTTCCCAAGGCCGTGGAAGCCAACATCTTCCATATGGGCGAGGAAGACCTTGGCAAGCACGGCATCGGTTCGCTTCCGGGGTCGCTGTACGAAGCCGCCATGGAACTGCGTAACAGCAATCTCATGAAGGAGATTCTCGGCGAGCACACCCACGCCAACATCGTGGGTAACAAGCTCATCGAATGGGACGACTACCGCACCCATATCTCCGAATTCGAACTGAAGCGCTACCTGCCCATCCTATAGGGACGCCCCCCACATCGCCTTTACGCCAAGGCCCGACAGTCAGCTGACTGCCGGGCCTTTCCCTTCCATGTTCGCGAAAGCCACCTGTGCCCGGTGTAGCAGCCATACGTCACTTGAACCGCGCAACCCGCGCTCACAGTCTCTGCGCGCATGGCGTGTGCCGGTTACGCACATCCTTCCCGCCGAGTATGTGATGACACGCGGGGCAGCCATGATCATGCCTTCATGATGCATGACGGGGCACGGTAACGCACCATCACGCACATGGTACGCACAGGATTACGAACAATGAGTTATCTAATCAAAACATATAGATATAAAAGATACGAACATCGAAACCAGCTGACGCCCGAGCAGCTACCGGACCGACAGAACAAGAAGCTACCTTACAGGAGTCCCACACACGGCAAGCCGGAGAGACACACTCCCGCCGACAGCACATGAGACGCAATGCGCACCGCAAGGGACAACAGGGGAAGAGGACCAGCGACTGTGGACGCGCTATCCAGACCCGCGGCAAAAGACATGAAAAAGGGCCTCCCGCACGTGTGGTGCAGAAGGCCCGGTATGCCATCGGAAGACGTCGTTACACGTCGGGGATCATGTCCCTGCGGTACTCGGCGATGTTACGCGTCCCATCGATGAAGGTGCGTATGAAGGCGACCCTGTCACCGAAAGCCTTCATGCGCTTCTTGGCCACGGGTTCACTGCGGGGGTTCATCATCTTGGCAGGGTTCACGAAATCCCCGCCCTGACGGATGCGGAAGTCTAGATGCGGCCCAGTGGCCCAGCCGGTGGCACCGACATAGCCGATGACCTGCCCCTGACGTACCTTGGTCCCCTTGCGCACGCCCTTGGCGAAGCCGGAGAGATGCGAATAGAGCGTCTCCATTCTCCCGCCGTGGCGCACGATGACCTGATTGCCGTAGCCGTTGACCCATCCCGCCTGTTTCACCTCGCCGTTGGCGACCGATTTGACGGGAGTCCCGGTGGGCGCAGCGTAGTCGATACCGGGGTGGGGCCTGCGTTCCATGAAGATGGGATGCAGCCTGTTCTTCGAGAAACCCGACGTCACACGGGTGAAGGAAAGCGGGGCCTTGAGGAACGACTTGCGCAGACTCTGCCCGTCCTTGTTGTAGTAGGCGGGCCCTCCGAAATCGTCGGTGAAGTAGAACGCCTCGTAGGTCTCACCCTGATTGGTGAAGGTTGCGGCGATGACCCTGCCGTATCCCTTGAAATCACCATCACGGTAACGCTTCTCGACCAGTACCGAGAAGCTGTCTCCCTCACGTATGTCGCGGATGAAGTCCACTTCCCAGCCGAAGATGTCGGCAAGGGTGATGGCAAGGCCCGGCGATTCACCGGCGTCAGCCACGGCCTGGAACAGGTTGGAGTCGATGACAGCATCGACGCGCGTGAGTTCATACTCGTAATGGATGGGTTCGACCCGTGCGATGAACCCCTCACCGGCTTCATCGGCGTTCACGACCAGCTTGCGGTCGTCGTCAATCTCGTATTCGAAACGTTCGATACTGCCGTTGGTGGCATTGGCAACGACCGTGTAGGGTTGCCCGGTGCGAATCATGGCCAGCGAATAGACCTTGCGACAGGCGTCGAGAAGGGCCTGAGTACGATTGGAGGTCACCCATCCCTGCAGGATTTTACCTGCCGTATCGCCTTGCGAGACGACACCGCGCACGACACGGTTCTCGGGCTGCTCTGCAGTCGCTTCGGGAGCGGCTTCGGTGGCATTGGACGATATGGAGACAGTGCCATTGTCGGCTTGAGGAAGTTCAGGAGGGGTGGAGGGCGAGCGAAGCAACATGACGGACACAGCCACGGCGATCAAAAGACCCACTGCGAGCCAGCCACGTTTCGGTATACGGGTGTAGGGCATGGTATCTCGATTATAAGCTACTGGGAAACGGGAACAACGAAGAGAAAACGAACCTTCAGGAGGACAAGCGGGCGGCTACCTCGGCCCGTTGCCGAGGAGACCCTAGCCGCCCACAGCCCAATTGTCCAGCCGAAGCCCGCAGAC